>NZ_JADYXC010000012.1:0-121224 GCF_015864505.1 Pseudoalteromonas sp. SWYJ118
GTATCCTAAAAAATTAATATAAGTGTGCCTGAAAAGAGGCGATTGAGCCGGAAAAAATAGTTAACTTGAGGATATCGCGTAGGATTATTACTAAAACAACTCGGTACTAACAAATAAAACAAAACTTCTTTCAAACTAGTATTCAAAATGGGTTATTGCTAACCCACTAAATTGTTTAGCAATTAGATGCTAACAATGTTCTCGGCTTGTGGGCCTTTTTGACCTTGAGTAACAGTAAACTGTACACGTTGGCCTTCAGCTAGAGTTTTGAAACCGTCGCCAGAGATTGCGCTGAAATGTGCGAAAACATCAGGACCAGATTCTTGCTCGATAAAACCAAAACCTTTTGCTTCGTTGAAAAATTTAACTGTACCAGTTGTAGTATTAGACATAATAGTATCCTAAGAATTAATAAAAGTGCGCCTTAAATTAGGCAATTTAACAGGAAGAAAACATACATTTAACTGAGGATAACGCGAAGGATTATTACTAAAACAACGTGGTACTTACAAATAAATAGGGTTTTCTGTCAACCCGATGGCAAGCAGGATAACAGTAAATTAAGTCATATACCAAGCCCTATTGTAAATTTATTTTAGAGTAAGTGCTTTATTTGTTTGTTCGTTTTTTAACTAACTAGTTATGATTGAGATGATCTTTTTAACTTATAAATTAAAGTTAAGTTTATTTTAATCAAAGCTTTACGCTTATTTTTGTACACGGTTTTAGAGTAGGTAAAATACAGGTTTTAACTGGTTAAAACATGACCTAATTACCTACTAAATTTTTTGATATATATCTTAAATAACGTGATTCATTAGCCCCAAATTACAAATCCAAGTATTAATAATGCAATCCAAAGTGTTTCAGCAACAATTAAAATAATAGGTTTTATACCTACTTCGGTAAGTTTTCCTAAATTAGTTTTCATACCAATGGCTGAAATAGCCGCAATTAAAAAGAACTGCGAAAGTTCGTTAGCGGTTTCAAGCACTATTATAGGAAGAGAAAAGCAGCTATTTATTATCATGAGTATGACAAAGCCAATTAAAAACCCAGGGACTTTAGGTAATTCTCCGTGTTTTTCTTTATTTGAGCGATTAATAATAACCATCATAATAAGTACAACGGGTAGCAGCATAGCAACACGTACAAGTTTAGTTAGGGTTGCTATATCGCCAGTCTCAGGTGATACCGAATAACCAGCACCTACTACCTGCGCTACGTCGTGTATTGTGCCGCCTAAAAATACGCCTGCATTATGGGCGTCAAACTCAAGGTAATTAACCACAATAGGGTAGAGGATCATAGCAAGGGTCGACATGGCTGTTACGCCAATAACCGTAAGTAAAGTATCGCGCTCTTTATGTTCGCTGTTTGGCATAATAGAGGAGATAGCTAGCGCAGCAGACGCTCCACAAATAGCAACTGAGCCGCCTGTAAGTGCACCAAAGCGTTTTTGTAAGCCAAATGCGCGCGCAAGTACTACGCCTAAAATAATAGTAGTAAATATAGCGCCCGCTAACATAAGTGCGGTTTGCCAACCTAGTGTTACTAAATCTCCCAGTGCTATGCGTGTGCCTAGCAGCACTATACCTACGCGCAAAACCGTGGTGCCGGTAAAGTCGATACCTTTGGCGCAAGGGCTATCGCTTTGATATAAAAATGAGACTGCCATACCCAGTAACAAAGCAAACAGCATGGCTGGCGCGCCGTAATGCTCACTTAAAAATAAAGCGGCAAGGCCAGTCATTGCAGCAATGCTGGTACCTTGCCATAAAGGTGATATTTTACAGCTTAATTTACTACTTAAGCGCTGCATTACGCTTTAGCTGCGGTAAGTGCTACTAACACTTGGCGTTTACGTTCGCCTGTAAAAGGGCGGCGACCATGCATAGCCATTTCGTTATCAACTAAGGCTACATCGCCATCTTGCCATGCAAGATCAAAGGTAAATACTTTAGAAAGCTCAACAATTTTATCAAGGCCTGCTTTAGGAATAGCACTGCCATCGCCAAAGGTAATGGCAACCGATGGGTTTTCGCGTACGCCTTTCCAGCCCATGTAAGCGGCAATCAGTTGGTTATAAAAAACCTGTACGTTGTTTTCAAGAGTTACTACAGCAGGAAGTACCGGTGTAACGGCTTTTAGTGAGCCGTCTTCAAGCCATTCCCACTCGTAACCCAGTTCGGTTAATTTGTTATGTGCTTCGTCTTTGGTTTCAACGCTTAGTGTACTTTTCCAGCTTCGGCCTTGGCCTGATGTTGCATCGTCAGCGGCTGGCATATAGGTGGTGTACTTTAGGCCTTTGTGTTCAAAGTCATGGGCAAGTTTACTGTCGTATTCTTTTAATGCGCTAAATAACTTATCTGATCGACAAAGAGGTGTTGCACCACCTTCTTCTGCGGCCGATTTACAAAAAAAGAATAACTTACTTGGCGAAATAGGCGTTTGTGCCATTTCGTGGTGTAAGTATATTTCTACATCTTTTGGCGCTTCGTTAGCTGTAAATACACGCTCGGTAAAATTAATACGCACCGCGTTTGAAAGCGACTCTTTATAAGTAAAATTGTCGTAATCAAACCCAGCTGAAAACGTATCAAATGTTTCGGCGCTATTTACAGGAAAGCCACGAAACAACACAGCTCCTGAGCTGCGAAGTTTTTTAGCTAGTTCGCTTTTATTGGCGCGAATGAAAGCTACCGCTTCTTCAACGGTGCTGGCGTTATTGTTATTAACCACAATGCACGGAAAAACCGAATCATCGAATGTTAATTGAGTTGGCACTGAGGCGTAGTTAATTTCGGTAGCTGACATTGTATGTTCCTAATCGTAAATTGGGTGAAAACGGTTAAAGGCAACTTCACAAAAGTGCCCAGGGTCGTTAAATCGGCGATTACTGTTAAGCGCAGAAATTTGCGCCATTTCTTGCTCTGTTAATTCAAAATCAAACAGTGCGAGGTTTTCTTTCATGCGTTCAAGTTTTGAAGTTTTTGGAATAATGGCAGTGCCACGTTGCACGCCCCAGCGAAGTACGACTTGTGCTGGCGTTTTGCCATGATTGTGTGCAGCCGCTTTAACAACGCTTTGCTCAAGAACCGATTCAGTTTTATCTGCCATTTCAAGCTCAAGGTACGAAAGTGCACCCAGTGGCGAAAACGCAGTAACCGGAATATCGTACTGCTTTGCGAGTCTTACTAATCGCTCTTGCGTTAAATAAGGGTGCGATTCAATTTGCAGCATGGCAGGCTTAATATTTGCGTAGGTCATTAAATCGTGAAGCAGTGCGCTTGAGTAATTACATACCCCAATGCGTTTTGCTTTGTTGTTGTGTACTTGTTCTTCCATTGCTTGCCACGTTAAATAAAGTGGTACTTTTGCAAGCTCCATTTGTGGGTTTTGTGCGTCTGGGTCAACAAACCATTCTGGTGGATAGCGGGTTTCTATTGGCACAAATGTTTGCGCAATCGGAAAATGAATTAGGTATAAGTCTAAGTAATCTAACTTTAAGTCACTTAGTGTTTTATCTATCGCGAGGCCAACATGCTCTGGTGCATGAAAGGTATTCCACAGTTTTGATGTTATCCATAATTCTTCGCGGGTACATAAGCCATCGTTTATTGCTTGGGCTATGCCATCGCCTACTTGTTCTTCGTTACCGTAGTCTGATGCGCAATCAAGATGGCGGTAACCTGCCTTGATGGCTTGGTATACCGTTTGTGCACAATCTTCTTGCGCTACTTTCCATAAACCGAACCCTACTGAAGGGATATTATTTAATGAACTCATTGGGAATTCCTGTTAAAAATGCATAATGACTTAGGTCTTGTATAAGACATAAGTTATTATACGAATCAAACAGTGTCAATACTGTGTTAACAGCAAAGCAGTAAATGAATGGGTTAAAAAACCTGCAGGCAGCAAAAAGGCAGCGTTTGCTGCCTTTAAAAAATATTTAATTATTATGCGCTAAAGTGGGTTGTTAGCACTAAATTGGCTCTTAATCAGTCGAGCTCAATTTGATAGTGGTAATGATCGCTACGGCATTTGCTCTGGCGGTATTCAATACGCTTACCTTCGATTGATTCGGTAATGCGTGATACCAGCAGCAGTGGGTCGCCAGCTTTAATAGCAAGCATTTTGGCATCATCCATTGTAGCAAGTACGGCTTTAATACTGTCTTGGGTTTTGTGTACAGTTTGGTTAAATTTGGTCTGATAGTAATGGTACAATGTATGCGGAATATCACTACTTTGATGTATATCAGGAAAGTAGCTTTGGGGTAGGTATATAGTTTCGCTCATGCAAAATTCGTTATCAAGAATACGCCTACGAACAAGTTTAGTAACTTTGTCTTTTTTATTGAGTTGTAACGCTTCTATTACTTCAACTGGCGCTGCACAAAGCTCAACCGATAGCAGTTCAGCCTTTGGCAAATCGGCACCTTTACCGTCTGCTTGTAACGGAAAAAATCTAAATAAGGCATCTTGCGCAGTATGTTGCGATACAAACGTACCAACGCCTTGGCGACGAGTCACTATTTTATTGTCGGTTAATAAATTAAGTGCTTTACGAACCGTACCTTGGCTTACGTTAAATTCTTCAGCAAGGCGAAATTCGCTTGGTAGTGCTTCGCCAGGTACCCAGCGTCTTTCAACAATGAGCTGTTTAATATAATCAGCCACTTGTAAGTAAAGCGGTTGAAAAGCCAAGCTTGGGCCACTTAATTTGTGATCAAACATAGAGTTACTCATTATTATTTACCATTAAATTTAATCCACCTGTAGTTATAGCATAGGTGAAACCTTTTACGCATATTTGCGCTAGCTCAATTAAACGTGAACTACTGCTGTAATGTTTTAATAGGCGCAAAATATACATTATGCCTAAAAACAAATCGTTACACTACAATAGCTCACCCTTAGGAAATTAAAAGTGCTCAGTATTTCTTTCGAACTCATTTTGCTTATGGCGTTGTGCCTAAGCCTTGCGACTATTATGCAAACTCTTAGCGGGTTTGGCTTTGGGTTACTAGTGGTTGCCAGTTTTACGCTGCTAGATGTTTTACCGCTCACCGCAACTACATTTTTAGTGAGCTTATTGGGTTTGGTTAACTCCACAACCGTGGTTGTTAAAAACCGCAGCTCGGTAAAAGTACCCGAGCTAAAACTTATGTTGTATACCGGTATTCCGTTAATGCTGGTAGGTTTTGTGCTGCTTGAGTTTATGTCGTCGCATTTAACGCACTATTTAAACTTTATTTTAGGCGTAAGCATTCTATTGTGCTGCGCTTTAATGCTGATTGGCCGCGATCGTGCTAATAAACAAAGCCGTCCTCGTTCGTTTTTAATAGCCGGTGGGGTGAGTGGGTTACTTGGAGGGTTGTTTTCAACCTCAGGGCCACCGCTTGTGTTTCAGTGTTATAAGCAAAGTTGGTCTATTGAAGCTATTCGCAGTACGTTATTAGCGGTATTTACTATTGGCGGGCTAGTACGTGTAGGTATCGCTTTATTTGGTACTTTGCCAGAGCTCGATATTATGTTTTTAATTGCAGCGGCTATTCCTTTAGTGTTGCTAGTTACGCATTTTGCTCGTAAATTAACGCCCTACGTAGACGCTAAATGGGTACGCATTATAGCTATTACGCTGCTAGGGCTGAGCGGCGTATCGCTGGTGGCTACATCGGCGCCGGGTATATTTTAAAAATCACGATGTAAATAATTCATCTTAGGGTTATTTACATTGACATGGGGATTACAATTATTTAACTTGTGTCTTATACAAGACTAATAATTGGTTAAGGAACTCCCATGAATGCATTTGAATTACGTGAGCCAGACTGGAACGCAATAGAGCCAGCACGCTTAACCGCACCGCCAAAGTTACAAGGTAATGTGCTGGTTTTGCCCACTCAGTTTGGTGATATTAGCGTAACGATAAGCCAGTTTGGTTTACGTTTAAATGCAGGCACCACGCATGACGAGCAGTTTAAAATATTAACCACAACCCCATCAGAATACCCCCTTACACTTAGCAAAAACAATAATGATTACAGTGTAAGCGGTGGCGAATACCGCCTAGAATTTTACAGCGACCCTTTTCATTTCAAACTTTATAAAAACGATGAACTAGTACAGCAATCAGCAACTGATGGCCACTTTGTACGCCAGCATCGTTTACCGCCACTAGCTAAAACAGATAACGGCTGGATTTTAAGCCTTGAGCTTAACTACGATGAGGCCGTGTATGGCCTTGGCGAAAAGTGGGGCAAGCTTGATAAGCGCGGCCAACTTATTCGTTCATACAACCACGATGCACTAGGTGTTAACGCCGAGAAGTCTTATAAAAACACCCCGTATGCATGGAGCCCAGAAGGCTGGAATTTATTTGTACATACACCCGCGCCTGTTACCCATGGCGTAGGTTATGCATTGTGGTCGCAACGCGCTTATGTATGTTTAGTTGAAGATGGCGCGCTAGATGTCTTTTTATATCAAGAGCATACACCTGCTCAAAGCATTAACCGCTATTGTGAACTAACAGGTTTTGCACCGGTGCCACCGCAGTGGAGTTTTGGTGTTATTTTATCAAAAGCGTATTACAAAGATGCCGACGAACTACTTAGTGTTGCCCGCGAAGTACGCGCTAAAAAAATGCCGTGCGACGTAATTACCCTTGATGGCCGAGCATGGCAAGACACCGACACTCGCTTTGCCTTTGAATGGGACCCAACACGTTACGCCGACCCAAAGCCAGTGCTTGATGAACTAAAAGCGATGGACTTTAAAATTTGTGTGTGGGAATACCCGATGATCTCGGTAAATAACCCATTGTTTGCTAAAGCGGCCGAAAACGGCTGGCTTATAAAAGACAAACGCACAGGCAAAGCGTATCAATACGAGTGGGATTTAAGCCCATTTGGCGAAGTACTTACACCGCTGCCAGAGTCGGGTATTTTAGATTTTACGCACCCTGATGCTTACGAGTATTGGCTTGAGTCGCATAAGCCATTGTTTGAGCTTGGCGTAGATATGATAAAAGCAGATTTTGGCGAGCAGCTAGAAGACGAAAATATGGTATCGCACAGTGGCGACTGCGGTATTAGATTACACAACGTTTATAGCATGTTGTACAACCGCTGCGTTTATGAAGCCGCCGAAAAATACTGTAAAACAGGGCCATTTTTGTTTAGCCGATCTGCATGGACTGGTAGCCAACGCTTCCCTGCACAGTGGGGCGGTGACCCACAAGCCGATTGGCAAGGTTTAGCGGCGAGTATTCGTGGCAGCTTAGCGTGGGGTATGTCGGGCGGGCCGTTTTTTGCAACCGATATTGGCGGTTTTTACAAAGACACTCGCGACGCAGAGCTTTATGTGCGTTGGGCGCAAGCCTCAGTATTTAGCGCACACATGCGCTTGCATGGTATTGGCCCTCGCGAACCGTGGTCTTATACTGAGCAAGCAAGTGACGCGGTATTTGCAGCACTTAAACTACGCTACCAACTTATTCCTTATTTAGAACAAAGTGCAGAGCAAGCGCAGCAAACCGGTTTGCCGATTCAGCGTGCAATGGCACTGGCATTTCCTGATGATGTGCTAGCACATAGTTTTGATCAGCAATTTATGTGCGGTGAAAAATTACTGGTTGTGCCATGTGTAGTACCAAACGGTAAAGTGAAATTTTATTTACCACAAGGCAGCTGGATTCGCTTCCCCGATAAACAAGCTTACGAAGGTGGTAAGTACTACGAGCACACACTCGCACTTGAAGAAATGGCAGTATTTATGCGCGAAGGCGACAGCCTAATGCTTGGCCCAGACGTTCAACACACAGAACAAGACATGAGCCAATTAACGCCATGGCCTAAATAAAACTCGGCTTAATAAAAAACATACAACACACACAACACACACAATAATAAAGATATTAGCTTACTTTTTACCGAGTAAAGTAAGCTAAAAGGGGCGCAAGATGGAAGGTATGAACATTACCATGACACTGCTATCGTGCTTGGCGTTTATGGCGCTGGTGGGATATATCTCGTACCAAAAAACCAAAGGGGAGGTTAATACCCAAGACGGCTACTTTTTAGCGGGTCGTGGGTTAACGGGTACGTTTATAGCAGGGTCGATGATCCTCACTAACTTATCGGCAGAGCAACTTATTGGTCTTAATGGCTCAGCCTATGGTTACAACCTAAGCTCAATGGCGTGGGAAGTAACCGCAGGAGTATCAACCATCATTATGGCGTTGATCTTTTTACCGCGTTATTTAGCGGGTGCGTTTTCTACCTTACCTGAATTTTTACGGGATCGTTTTGACGATACCGTACGCCGCATGACGGTGATCTTATTTATGGTAGGGTATTGTTTTATAACGATCCCTTCGGTTTTGTACTCAGGATCAATAGCCGTACTTAGACTGTTTGATGTACCCACCCTATTAAATATGAGTTACGAAGCAAGCTTGATTGTCACCATTATTACAGTGGGCTCAGTTGGCGCAATATACGCTGTTTTTGGCGGTTTAAAGGCGGTTGCGGTGTCGGATACCATTAACGGTGTTGGGCTACTTATTATTGGTATTTTAGTGCCAACACTGGGTTTAATTGCATTGGGCGACGGGAGTTTTTCAGAAGGATTAAGCACCCTTGTAAACACCGATACAGAAAAGCTTAACGCTATTGGCAGCAGCGACGATCCTGTGCCATTTGGCACTATTTTTACAGGTATGATCTTAGCTAATTTGTTTTATTGGGGCACCAATCAGTACGTGATCCAGCGTACATTGGGCGCTAAAAACTTAGTAGAAGGCCAAAAGGGCGTGTTGTTTTCAGGGTACTTTAAAGTGCTAGTGCCCTTTATGATGATGATCCCAGGCGTTATTGCTTACCATCTTTATAAACACGAAAGCCTGCCCACTATCGATTTAGCTTATCCACATTTAGTAAAAGAAGTACTTCCACAGTATTTATCTGGGTTCTTTTTGGCCGTATTGCTAGGTGCCGTATTTAGCTCGTTTAACTCACTATTAAATAGTGCAGCAACCCTATTCTGCTTAGACGTTTACAAGCCAATGAAAAAAGATAAAGTAACAGACAGCCAACTTATAAAAGTGGCTAAAATTACCAGTATTGTTATTGCCGTATTATCGTTTATAACCGCGCCATTATTGATGTTTGCACCCGAAGGCTTATGGCACATAATTCGTGTATTTACAGGTTTCTACAACATTCCGGTCATCACAATTGTATTAGTGGGTTTGTTTACCCGCAAAGTGCCTGCACTGGGCGCTAAAGTCGCAATTATATTCCATATTATTGCTTACACTTTGCTTAAATTTGTATGGGATGTAGACATAAACTTTATCCATATTTACGCCATTTTATTCTTTATTGAATTGGCAATTATGTTGGGTATTGGTTACTACAAACCACTTAAAACACCATGGCAATTTACACGCAAAGCCGAGGTAGACCTTAATCCTTGGAAGTACGCATTACCTTGCGCCATCGTATTAGTAGGCCTAATTGTTAGCTTATATATATTGTTTTCTCCGCTTGGACTTGTTGGTGGAACCAGCGTGTACTTTGTACCAAGCTTAGTTGCCGTTTGGGCTACAGCCTTTGTACTTAGCTGGTGGAGCGTTCGTCGTTGGCATACACGCTACGAAAATAGCTTAGCGCGTATTGGGGCTAAAAACGCCGCATAACGTGCGGCTATATTCTATACACCAAACTTAAATCACATTTAATTCACATAATGTTTGCATTAGTAAGATAGTTTGTTTAAATTTAAAGCTCTTATATAAGATATAAGAGCTTTAAGGAAAGTATCACACACACTGACACCGCTTTTTAGCAACTCACACAATTGCTAGCGCGGTACCACACAGCACACGCACAATATGGAGAATGACATGAGAGCTAAAAAGTCCGTCTTAAGCTTGGCAGTCACGTTAGCAATGACAACCGGTTTAGCGCTTAGCGCGCAGGTACATGCACAGCAAGAGCAAACCGAACAAGAACAACAAAAAACAGAAACAGCTAAAAACGATACATTTGAAAAAATAGTCGTTACTTCACAAAAAAGAACGCAAAGTTTAAACGAAGTACCTGTTGCGGTATCGGTACTTAATAGCGATCAAATTAATTCAGCTTTTGCTAATAACATGGAAGGCTTACAGTCACTTGTTCCTTCGGTTAGCTTTAGAAAAGGCACCACAACACGTAACTCAGCGCTAACAGTGCGCGGTATTGGTACTATTTCATTTAGTATTGCTGCCGAGCCAAGTGTGGCAACTGTTGTTGATGGCGTGGTACTTGGCCGCTCTGGTCAAGCTTTTGCCGATTTATACGACGTAGACCGCATTGAAGTATTACGCGGGCCACAAGGTACGTTATTTGGCAAAAACGCCTCAGCAGGTGTGGTAAATATTACCACTAAAGATCCGTCGTACGACACAACCGGCAGCGTAGAAACCTCGTTTTATCAAGATAACGAATACCGTTTTAAAGGTGTTATAAGCGGCGGTTTAACCGACGATTTAGCCGCTAGCTTAACGGTATTTAAAGGCAAGTTTGACGGTTACATTGATAACGTTTACAACAACGAAAAAGTAAACGGTTATGACCGCGAAGGTGCACGTGCTGTATTTAAATACGAGCCAGAGGACGACTTAAGCGTAAAATTTATAGCTGAATTTTATAACGCAGACGACGATTGTTGCGCCGACTTAGAAGCCCTGCCAAGTGGTCGTAATCCTGATTCAAAAGCAGCGCCAAACAGTAATGGTATTGTTGATGGCGTAGCCGATATTGACCTAGACCAACGCAAAGTAGACCATGATTACGAGTCGCGCACAATTGACGAACATAGCGCGTTTTCGGTGCAAGTTGATAAAACAATTGGCGATTATACGTACACGTCAATTACAGCGCAGCGCTCATGGGATAATACCGAATACCGCGAAGGCGACTTTACCTCTATTGCTGGCGACAGCAGCGAGCCAGTATTTGGCGCGCCGTTTCAACTACATGATATTGGTGCACAGCAATGGGATCAGTTTTCGCAAGAGTTTAGAGTTACATCAAACCTAGCAGGGCCATTTAACTATGTTGCTGGTTTATTTTACTGGAACATGGATTCACAACGTAACTTTACTCGTGATGCAAGTTGTCAAAACAATGGTGGCCAGCTTGATAGCGCAATGGCTTTTTACGCGCAAAATAACTTATCGGGCGCAGAGCTTGATGCCGCACTTGCTGATTTAGAAGGTTACACACAAGGGCTAGGCGTTAGCTGTAACGCAAACGATATTGTATCGGCCACTGCTTTTATGAGCACAGAATTTAACAACTGGGCAGCCTTTGCCGACGGTACTTACGATTTATCTGAAGATTTACGCGTATTATTTGGTATTCGTTACACCGACGATGAAGTGTCTTACACGCATCGCCGTGTAAGCAATGATGTATATGGCCGCACCGGTGTAGGCGTACGCCCAGCAACACTAAATACCGATGACGAAGGCAAAGCAGAAGAAACCAACGTATCGGGTCGTTTAGGTATGCAATACGATTTAGGCGATGGCCAAATGGTATACGGTACCTACTCGCAAGGTTACAAAGGGCCTGGTTTTAATATTTATTACAACTTTAATCCAGACACCGACAGCCGCGAAATATCGCCAGAAGAGTCTGATGCTTACGAAATTGGCTACAAATACGCAAGCCGCGAGTTTGTGTTTAACATGGCACTTTTCAGAACAGAAATTGAAGGTTTTCAAGCTAACAACTTTGACTGTTCAGACGGCACCTGTATTACCCGCTTAACAAACGCGGGCGATGTAAGCACACAAGGTGTTGAAGTTGACTTTATGTGGGCTGCAACAGAGTCACTAACGCTTACCGGTGGTGTCGCTTATATTAAAGCCGAAATTGACGAGTTTAATTGTCCGGCAGAAGTAGCTGCAGGTTCGTGTACTGACCGCTCTGGCTTAGATGTTCCATTTTCGCCAGATTTAAAATACTCACTAACAGCTGACTACTTTATTGAAACTGAGCATGGCTTTAACGTACACATAAATAGCTCATACATTTACACCGACGAGCAATACTCAGACTTGCCAGATAACGTAGGCGAGTTTAACCCAGCGTCGTTACTGCCAGATTACGGCATTTTAAACGCAAGTGTTGGCTTATCGTTTAAAGATGATGCGTTTAGAGTATCGCTTATTGCTAAAAACTTAACCGACGAAAGCTACGCAACTACCTACAGTGGCGATAACTTCCGTTACCAAATACCGCGTGATGCAGAGCGCTACTTTGGCGTATCGTTTAAGGCGCGTTTTTAATATTTAAATAATTACATTTAATAATTTCCCTGAAAATAAGCGCAACGTTTTACACGTTGCGCTTTTTTAATCAAAACAATCCTTTTGTATGCTTTTTAGGTTTTTTTTGTAAATTAATTGTACAGGTGGGCGTTGTTGTTCTATCTTTTTTGTACCTATTTAGGTTCAATTATTAAGGATAAAAATGAAAACTATATTAATTACTACAGGTATTATTTTGGCATCTATTTTTTCTGCACAAGCGAGTGCAGACCAAATGGAATGTTACGTAGATACTCAAGCATATGACCAATTTACTCCTAATCATTGTTTTGCTGTGATTTATGGTAAAAGAACAGCTACAGCAGTATTCAGAGTGGTAGGTAATGGCTCTGACATTGATAGTGTTGTTTGGTCAAATGCTGCGTCGTCTTGTGGCGTATCGGGTACATCATGCTCATTCTCGATAAAATCATTTAAAAGTAATAAAGCAGAAGCAACGGTATTATATACAGATGGTACTTGGAGCAAAGTTTCTGCAACGGCTTCGTTTGAAGATGGTCGTTAATAAAAATAATAACGTTTATTGAATGAATAAGCGCAACGTTTAACACGTTGCGCTTTTTTATTTTTGTGACTTATTTTTGTAATAGTTTAGTCATTTTACTTTCATCAAAATTACCTTTATCAGTCACATCTGTTTTCTATAGTGCAGCGGTTGATCTTTTTTGTGTTTACACATTTCAAAAAATAACCACTAAACAATGGGAATTACGGATGAAAATTAAAAAAGTCGCTGCGGCAATCGCGCTAACGTTAACGTTTAGCGCAGTGAGCCATGCTGATGTACTACCGCAAAGCCAAAAAGACAGCAGCTGGTATAGCGCTGCGCAAACTAAACTAACAACAAAAACAGCACAAGCGCAGGCTACACAAGCCACTAAAGCTAAAAACGTCATTTTATTTGTGGGCGATGGTATGGGTATTTCTACACTTACCGCCGCGCGCATTTTACAAGGGCAGCGTAATAACCAATCTGGCGAAGAAGGTTATTTAAGCTTTGAAGAGTTCCCATACTCTGCACAAGTTAAAACGTATAACGTAGATGCTCAAACTCCTGATTCAGCAGGCACGATGACGGCTATTATTTCGGGTGTAAAAACCGATGTGGGCGTTATTGGTGTAGACGAAGATATTGAACGCGGCGTGTGTTCAACAGTGGCAGGTAACGAGCTAATTACCGCGACTGAATTGGCTGAAATTAAAGGGCTATCTACCGGTATTATTTCTACAGCACGTATTACTCATGCAACCCCTGCTGCCACATATGCTAAATCGGCTGACCGTAACTGGGAAGACGTATCAGATATGCCAGAAGATGCAGTAACGGGTGGCTGTGAAGACATTGCATCGCAACTGGTTAACTTTGAAAAAAACCTAGAAGCACGATTTGTAGGGACCGACGTAGACGGCCTTGATTTTGTAATGGGGGGCGGTCGTCGTCACTTTTTACCAAAAGACGAAACAGCTAACTCAACAGATGCAGTAAGTGCTATAGAAGGCGACCGTACTGACGAGCGCAACTTAGTAACTGAGTGGCAAACACAATACCCAGATGCTACGTACGTGATGGATCAAACAGGCTTTGATGCAATAAGCGATGACGCCACTAAAGTATTTGGTTTATTTAACGAATCCCACATGCAATACGAAGCTGACCGCGCAAACGATGTAGCGGGCGAGCCTTCACTTACCGATATGACCACTAAAGCAATTGAAGTGCTTGGTAAAAACGATAACGGATTTTTCTTAACGGTTGAGTCGGGAAGAATTGACCACGCGCACCACGCAGGTAATGCATACAACGCGCTTAACGACACCATTGAGTTTGCTAAAGCCGTGCAAGCTGCGGTAGATAACACCAACCCAGAAGAAACCCTTATTTTAGTAACCGCCGATCACAGCCATGTATTTACTATTGCAGGCTACCCTAAGCGTGGTAATCCAATTTTAGGTCAAGTAGTTGCAGTAGGTGCAACAACACCAAGCTTAGCCGCCGACGATATGCCGTACACCACAGTAGGTTACGCAAATGGTTTAGGTTTTAGAAATTTAGTTGATGAAACAGATGCCGATGCTGCTTATGCAACTGGCCCAGTAGCCGGACGTGTAGAGCTTAATGGCGTTGATACAACAACACCTGGTTTTCACCAAGAAACAACCGTGCCACTCGGTTCAGAAACACATGCCGGTGAAGATATTTCACTGCATGCAAAAGGTCCTGGTGCTCAGCTAGCACAGGGCGTAATTGAACAAAACGTTGTATTTCATTTAATTAATCAAGCTCTTGAACTAACTCAGCAATAATGGCGGCTAACATGAACAAATTAACGGTACTTTCTTTGGCAGTAATGGTCGCGCTAGCAGGTTGCTCGAGTGACGATAACAAAAATGAAAATAATATTATCGCAGTAGATAACGCTATTGCAGTGGGCTCTGAGCAGTGTATTAATGGCGGTGTAGAGACGCAAGTAGGCGCAGATACCAATAATAACGACGTGCTAGATAGCGACGAAGTTAACTCAACTAATTTAGTGTGTAATGCACCTGCAACGTCGTTAACAAGCGAGCAGTTAGCCTCGCTCACTAGCAATACTTGGTTTAGTGAAGCACAAACAAAATTAGGTGCTGCACAAACAGCCAGTAGCAACATTGTTACTGAATCAGGCAAAGCGAAAAACGTTATTTTATTTGTTGGCGATGGTATGGGTATTTCTACCATAACCGCAGCACGTATTTTAGCGGGTCAGTTAGAGGGCGAAATGGGGGAAGATCACCAGTTAAGCTTTGAAACTATGCCTTTTTCGGGCTTTGTAAAAACATACAACGTAGATGCGCAAACGCCAGATTCGGCAGGCACTATGACCGCAATGGCATCGGGCGTTAAAACCGACGCGGGCGTTATTGGTATTGATGAAGCGGTTGAGCGTGGTAATTGTGCATCAGGCAAAGGGCACGAACTTGTTACCTCGTTAGAGCTTGCTGAAATTGCAGGCAAAGCAACAGGGATTATTTCTACAGCGCGTATTACTCACGCAACACCCGCTGCAACCTATGCTAAATCGGCAGAGCGTAACTGGGAAGATATCTCCGATATGCCAGAAAGTGCTGCAACGTGTGAAGATATTGCATCGCAATTAGTTAACTTTGAAGCCAACCTAGAGGCACGCTTTAGTGGTGTTGATGTAGACGGTATTGACGTAGTAATGGGCGGCGGTCGTCGTCACTTTTTACCAAAAGATGCCGCGGCAAATTCAGCCGATGCAGTAAGTGCTGTTGAAGGGGATCGTACAGATAACCGCGATTTAACCGCAGAGTGGAAAACGCAATATCCAAATGGCACTTACGTAATGGATCAAACCGGTTTTGATGCAATAAGTGACGACGCCACTAAAGTGTTTGGCTTATTTAACGAATCCCACATGCAGTACGAAGCTGACCGCGCAAACGATGTAGCAGGCGAGCCTTCGCTTTCACAAATGACCGAAAAAGCAATAAACGTACTTGATAACAACGAGCAAGGTTTTTTCTTAACCGTTGAGTCGGGTCGAATTGACCACGCGCATCATGCGGGTAACGCTTATAACGCGTTAAACGACACTATTGAGCTTGCCAAAGCCGTTAAAGTGGCGATGGAAAACACCAACCCAGAAGAAACATTAATAGTTGTAACTGCCGATCACAGCCATGTATTTACCATTGCCGGTTACCCTAAACGCGGTAACCCAATTTTAGGTAAAGTGGTTGCAGTAGGTGCTACTGAGCCAAGCTTAGCCGCCGACGATATGCCTTATACAACGGTTGGTTACACCAATGGTGGTGGCTTTAGAAACCTAGGTAGCGAGACCGATGCCGATGCAGGTTACGCCTTTGCGCCAGTAACAGGGCGTGTTGATTTAACAGATGTTGATACAACAACACCTGGTTTTCATCAAGAAGCACTTGTACCAATGGGCTCAGAAACTCACGCCGGTGAAGACGTAGGCGTTTATGCAATGGGACCAGGTGCACACTTGGTAACAGGCACAAACGAGCAAAGCTTTTTATTCCATGTAATGGACTTTGCAGCTGATTTTGTAAAAACAGCAGACGAAAAAGTAACGCAGTAAGCCGCTAACTTGTATGTTTAAAAACAACTCGTACCCTGTGCGAGTTGTTTTTTATGTCATAAAAATGCCATTGTAAGTCGTTATTGTATGGCTATTACAGTGACGTTTAAATAAGAGATTAACTGATGAAAGTAGTATTATTTTTAATGGCAACCTTAGTAAGCACCAGCACATTAGCAGCGCAGTGCGATATCAATGCCGAATATTTAAAAGCCGATTATAAAATTACCAACAGCCATAAAGCGCAGCAAAGTAATGAGTTACTTACCCTTTGGCGAAACGATCAGCAAGTAGCGCATCAACGCCAAGTAATTACCGAGCTTTGGCAGCACTTAGCTAATAATCAAATACGACCAATACGTTACTTTAATGCCCAGCAACGCGGCATTGAATACCAACCATCGGAGGTACGCGGCGTACAAAATTGGAGTGCTAAAAGTCAGCTGGTGGATAATCACCTAATAGAAAAAATGACCTTAGTAAGCACACAAGGCACAGGCTGCGACGAAGTGAAAAACTATACGTTGAGCGAAAATGACAACGACTTTAACCTCGCCTTTTATACGCATTCAAAATTAGTTAAAACCTTTAGCATTAGTAATAAAAAAAGCCAAACAACTACATTACTCAGCCTTAATAAGGTAAGTACAGATGAGCCGTTAATTAGTGCTCAATTTGCACAGTGGGATCGTTTTCAAACCACCGATTACGCCGACATTGGCGATAACGAAAACGACCCGTTTTTAGCTAAAATGATAAACCTTGGTTTTATAGAACACAGCGCAACGGGGTTTTATAATCAGCAGGGCGAGGCTATTCAAGGTGGGCATCATCACTAGGTTTTAAATGTTGTAGTTCATAGCTAAAAATGACAAGCGGCTATGAGCTACAAGTAGGAATTCAAAAGTAGATTAATTTAAGCTATTCCCACCCCAGTAATATAACAAACACTTTCCTATTTTATAAAACACACACTATCAGCCGCGCAATATTTATAGTTGGTAATAATTTACACTATTTGTTATTAATAGAAGTTCAAACTATAGGGACATTTAAATGTCTTCTGATAAAGTTATTACATGACAATGGAGAGTTTAATGAAAGAGCTTGTTGCTGAATATGGTTTTTATGTCGCGCTTTATGCAGCCTTATTATCATCATATATTTTTATTGATCAAAAATTTTCTGCTCGTGCAAAAATTACCTTTATACATCGTATTTTGGATGGAAAAATATTAAGAACGACTGTGACTAACCTTAGCTCTAAGCCTATCACTATTTTAGAAGTGAGATACTTCTACGGAAAATATAATTCTCAACGAAATATACCATTAAAGACTAGTATGTTAATTGATTCTGGTGTGGCTATAGACATAGATATAGAATTAGAAAAAGAAGCAGATTATTTAGATGGAGTATCAGAGTTTGAATTTATTTCGTCTATTAATCAAAAGCATATATATAAACTTCCTAGATTAATTATTGACGAACTAAAGATTGAGTTTTTGAAAGTTGCAGCAGAAAGCTTTGCAAAAACAGATATGGCATATAATACAGCGATGAAAAACTTGAAAAATAATCTGGAATCTACAGAGAAGTACGTTATTAAAAAAAACGAATAGGCCGTTTAAAGGGGGAGCAATTTTTACTTAGTGTCATAGCTTGCAATAAACTTTCTATTATTAAGTTGATAGTTGCTATGAAGGTATTTAGCCATACTTTTCGGCAGAAAAGTATTGTTTGCTCAATAGCCCTATCAGTATGACACTGACATATTTATTTCCTATTTAAGCCTTAATAGCATCTACTGTAAGTACAAACTCTACCGCCTGATACTACTCAAGATGAGCATCATCAGGCTTTTTAGGTTTACTCGCTACTTCTGTTAAGCCATCTTCGCAATCACCGCTGTCGCAGGTATTTAAATCGCTTTGTGCTTGTTTATCTTGTTGTAGCACATGTTTTAAATCTTCCATGCGTTGGCGCACTGCTACGCCGTAGCTGGCGTCGTCGCCCCATAATGCAGCAAGTTGTACTACTGCAGCGCGGTCGTGGTCTCTAAACAGTTTACCTGCACGCTCGGCATCTTGTTTAGTGTTACCTAGTAACTCGAGTGCTTCTACGGCAAGGTTAATAGCTGAGTCGACTGTTTCGCGGTTAAACGCATCTACTTTTAAATTAAGTAATTGATACGCATGGCGACGGTCGATTGCGCGGGCAACAATTTTAAGTTGCGGGTAGTTTTTATGGGCGAGCTTAATTATCTCTATGGTTTTATCGGGGTCGTCTATTGCTACTACCAACATTTGTGCGGTGTGCGCGCCTGCGGCTTCAAGGAGTTCTTGGCGTGCGGCATCGCCATAAAATACGGTGTTACCAAAACGGCGCAGTAATTCTATTTGGCTAGGGCTGTGATCAAGTACGGTAATTTCGTAGCCTTGAGCGTGCAGTAAGCGCCCCATAATTTGGCCAAAACGTCCGTAGCCGGCAATAATTACGTGTTTAGCGGTACTTATTTGTTCTGGCTTATCAAACTCAGGCATAGCACTGCTGCTGCGTTTTTGTATTTGCTCATAAACCATAAGTAGTAACGGCGCTATTAGCATTGATACTGCAACAACTAAGGTAACAAGACTGGTTTGCTCGGGCGTTAAAATGCTTAAGGTGGTGGTTACGCTTAAAAGTACAAAGGCAAACTCACCCCCTTGGGCAAGCGCTAAGGCAAATAATAACTGCTGTTTACTGTTAATTTTAAAGGTAACGGCAAGGGCAAATAAAATGCAGGCTTTAACTACAATGAGTAAAACCACTAAGCCTATAACGGTACTAAACTCGTTAAATAGCAGTTCAAAGTTGATTGATGCGCCAACAGTTATAAAAAACAATCCTAAAAGTAAGCCTTTAAAGGGCTCTATATCGGCTTCTAGCTCGTGTCTAAATTCACTTTCGGCCAGTACTACGCCCGCTAAAAAAGTACCTAATGCTGGCGATAAGCCAATGCTTTGCATAACGAGGGCAATGGCAATAACTAAAAATAGTGCAAGAATAGTAAATATTTCACGCATGTGGGTTTGCGCTATGTATCTAAATAACGGGGCCGATACGTATTTACCGCCGGCAATAATAGCGGCAATAACCGCGACTGATACACATACTTGTTGCCATACAGGCCAGCTTGCAATAATCGAATCGCTAATGTCTTTTGAGCTAGTTTGCGGGGCAAATGCAAGCAGTGGCAATAGCGCTAAAATAGGAATAATGGCGATGTCTTGAAACAGCAATACAGAAAACGCGTTTTGTCCGGCTTCTTGCTTTAGCCAGCCTTTTTCTTCAAGGCTTTGCAGCACAATAGCGGTAGAGGAGAGCGCCAGCATTAAACCAATGGCGAGTGCGGTTTGCCAATGCATGGCAAAAAACCAATAACAAAATGCAAATATAACAGCTGCCGATAACACAACCTGTAAGCCGCCAAGCCCTAAAATAGAGTGGCGTAATGTCCATAAACGCGAAGGTTGTAGCTCAAGGCCCACTAAAAACAGCATCATTACTACGCCAAATTCAGCGAAGTGCATTACATCGGTTTGATCGCCCACAACACCCAGCGCATAAGGGCCAATGAGTATTCCGGCAATTAAATAACCTAACACAGAGCCAAGTCCGACTCGTTTTGCAATAGGGACAGCTACAATGGCTGCTGCTAAGTAAATTAAAGCTATTTCTAACACGCGTTTATCCTAAGTCATTCTATTTATGCTCAAGGTATTTGAGCATAAATAGAATGACTTAGGTTCTTATAAAATACAATAATTCATGTGGCTGAAAATACGTTATTTTTAGCTCATACTGTTAGGGCGTGTTGATCTTTGGTGGGTGAATTTGCAGCAGTATGTTTGGTTTTTAGGCAAGGCGGAGCCTATGTAGTTTGGTTATTCCCCATGAATAGGCGATAACGCAGCATAAATACCAAACATGCGCTGCCCTTTGGGTTCTTTCTAGGGACGATTAACTCTTTGTTGCTCGGTTTTTACTTAGCCCACTAGGTTACAAACCTCGCGCCGCGATTTAACCGCCCCTAGATTGAACAAATTTCAATCCACAAAGATCAACACGCCCTAATCAGCTACTCTTACTGAGCCGCTAATATTATCGATACTTACATCGCCCGAGCCTGACTCAGTAATAGTGAGTCCTTTGGCGTGATTAACACGAATGTCGCCCGAACCGTCTTCAATAGTAACGCTTGAGCCAATATGCTCAATAAGCATGTCGCCAGAGTTATCATCAACATTAACAGCGCCGTTTATATGGCTTATTACTATATCACCCGATCCATCTTCAACGCTTAGCGAGCCGCTTATGTTGCTCACGTGCATTTCGCCAGAACCATCTTCAATAGTCGCATTGCCGCTTACGTTGTTAATATGAATACTGCCAGATCCATCGGTTAATTCTACATTACCCGCGATGTTTTCAAAGTTTACTTCGCCTGAACCATCGTCAACAGTTAGGTTTTTAGCACCGCTTATAGTTAAGTCCCCCGAGCCGTCTTTTACATCAATATTGCTTTGCATAGCATTTATTAAAATGTCGCCAGAGCCATCATCAATATCTAAATTTAGATTACTTGGCACAGTAACCACTAAATTAATACTTGGAGATTGACCACTGTAAAAGCTAATGCCATTACGGCTTTTATTTTGGGCAACAAGCTTTGCCTGTTTACCGTCTTGCTCGAGCGTTAGCTCGTATTCGTCTTCAATGTCGGCTGTGTAAATAGTGGCATCAACACTAATGCTGGTGGCCGTTTTTGAGCCTTTTATTTCAAGGCTACCTGCGCCGCTTAACACATTTAAATACTCAAGATTATTGCTTGGCAGTGATAGCTGTTTAGTTTGTTTTACCGACGCAACGCT
Source organism: Pseudoalteromonas sp. SWYJ118 (assembly GCF_015864505.1). Lineage (NCBI taxonomy): Bacteria > Pseudomonadati > Pseudomonadota > Gammaproteobacteria > Alteromonadales > Pseudoalteromonadaceae > Pseudoalteromonas > Pseudoalteromonas sp. SWYJ118. The sequence continues at coordinate 21,416 of NZ_JADYXC010000012.1, forward strand.
TGGCGATATATGAAATACACAGCCACTTAATAATAAAATGCCGCCAATAAGTGAAAGTGGTTTTGCAATGCTTAATTGTGTTGATGAGCTCATGTTTAGTCCTTTGGTATTTATTGTTTGTATTTATATAAACAATATAGAGCAAAAATGAGGCCGAAATGTAAGCTGTTGTTTTATATAGGGTGGTGGTTTTTTATGAAAGTTGAAATACTAATAAGTGGTTAAAATAACTAATTATTAATATAAAAGGATGCGCGATGCATCCTTTTATAATTGCTCTGCTTTTATTAGGGAACTAATTAAAAGCTGTAAGTAATATTACCGTATAAAAAGCGTCCGTCTAATCCGTAAGGTGCATACGGTGTGTACGGGAATATTTGGCCAAAGTCAGAATAACCAATGTTATCCACGGTGGCTTGTGGGTACTGATCGAACAAGTTGTTTGCACCAACGGCAAATTTCCAATATTCGTCTGGACGGTATGCCACTTCTAGGTCGGTGATCCACTTAGGGTCTAGGTATTCATCGCGATCAGCTGTAGTTGATATATCAGCGACTTCACCATAACGTGTGGCACGAAGCGTTGTTTGCCATTCGTTAAAGTTCCACACTGCTGATAGGTTCCATTTGCTATCTGGCGTGCCTTCTTCAAAGCGACCTACTTCACGACGTGCAAACACTACGTAGTCGTCACCTAGTGAGTTAAGCTGTGCTGGGTTGTCGTTTACGTGCGTTACTTCGGTATCGTTAAAGTTAGCTGCTACGTTTAAACGTAAATCACCTAAGTTGTCTAAATCTAAGTTATAAGTGGCAACTATATCTACACCTTGCGTGCGTGAGTCGATAGCGTTGGTAAAGTAACGTACGCTTTCGGTATTTAGCTCACCGGCATTTTGTAGTATTTCTACTACGGCATCGCCCTCTAAGTTTTCAGACAATACAATACGGTCATCAATATCAATACGGTATGCATCAACGGTTAAGCTAAAGCTACCTTGCGTGTAAATAAAGCCCGCTGTAACGTTTACTGACTCTTCTGCATCTAGCGGCTGAGCACCTAGTGCTTGCGCTGCTGCAGAATCAGTTGGGAATAAACCCACTTCAAATGGTTGGTTGTTTTCAAGTACGGTTGATATTTGGCGGTACGAGCTTTGCGCTAAAGATGGCGCACGGAAACCGGTGCTAATTGCACCGCGCAGTGATAGGTTTTCAGTAATGCTGTAACGCGAAGCAAGCTTAGAAGTAAATGTGTCACCAAAGTCGCTGTAATCTTCATAACGACCCGCTAAAACTACGTTCCATTTTTCTGTTAAGTAGGTATCAAACTCAACAAATAAAGCGATGTTATGACGGCTTTCGTCAGTCGCACTTTCTGGTCCAAAACCAGCAAGTACTTGCGCGCCACCGGCTGCAATTGGGTTACCATCGCTATCAAGTGCGGTGATGTAAGATGCTTCTTCGCCTTCTTCTATTTTGTAGCTTTCGTGGCGGTATTCAGTACCTACAGTAAAAAATACGTCATCAGGTAAGCCTAAATCGAGTGTGGTATTGGCCGTTGCGTTTACTAAAAACTGATCGTAAACCAATGCACCGTTGTCAAATTCGGTTGGGCTGTCGGCACCTAGTGATGTGTTAATACTATTTACAACACCGAAACCAAAGTCGTTGCGGCCGTAGTTGGTACTTACATCCCATGTCCAGTCGTTAGTTTCGCCTTGTAAGCCCAGTGCAAATGAGTAGTCTTGTACGTCTGTTTCAATTTGCGGTAAAAAGCCATCTGGGTACACTTCTAAAACGTTACGGCTGTCTTTTGCTCGGCGGTAAAAACCACCTGAATTACCTTCACGCTTTGAGTAGCTACCAAATGAATAAAGGTTTAAGCCGTTATCTAAATCGTAACCCATGTTGTAAAACAACGCGTAATCTTCAAGGTCTGCTTTACCAAAGCGGTGGTTGTAACGATCGATAGTAAATTCGCGTGGGTCTAGGCTGCCATCATCAAGGCGACTGTATTGTTCGCGTGGGTCAAAGCCTGAGCGTTGAGTTGAGTCGTTATCGCGGTACTCAATGGATACGTTTACAAAGCCGTTATCAGATAACGAAAAGCCAGAGTTTGCACTAACAGTGCGTGTTGCACCGTCGTTTACTTCTCTGTCGCCACCGGTATTAAAGGCTAAGTCGCCGTTTGCATCTGCGTAGGTGCTGTCTAGCTGAGATACACCAGCCATTTGAGTATCGTATTTACCGTACGTTACGCTTACGCTACCGCCTTCTGAGGCATCTTTAAGTACAATGTTAATTACCCCAGCAATTGCATCAGAACCGTACTGTGCGGCTGCGCCGTCACGTAGTACTTCAACACGTTTAATTGCAGAGGTTGGGATCATGTTCAAATCAACAGCTGTAGAGCCTCGGCCAACAACGCCCGCTAAGTTTAATAGCGCACCAGCGTGGCGGCGCTTACCGTTTATAAGTACTAGTGTGTGATCGGGTGCTAATCCACGTAAAACAGCTGGTTTTGCATGGTCAGTACCATCACCCATAGTGGCACTTGGGTAGTTAAAGCTAGGTACTTGGTTTGCTAGTATTTGGCTTATTTCTAGCTGACCGGTACTTTGCATATCACCGCTGGTAATAATATCTACAGGTACGGTGCTTTCGGCAATACTGCGTAGGCTTCTGCGAGTACCGGTAACCGAAATTACTTCGATATTTTTTTCTGCTTGATTATCTTGCTCTGCGGCAACGGCCATAGAGTAAGGTGTGCTAAGTGCAGTGGTAACGGCCAAGCTAAGTGCGAGTTTATTTGCAGATAAACGCTTAAAAGTCATTAATTGTTCCCCAAGAGCTGCTAGTCGAAAAGGAGCGCATCATATAGAAGCGACTACCCTAGTGCAAAGATAAAAACTATCTAAGATATTCTAAGTTGTTAACACATAAGATCACTGTTTACGCGCGATATAGGCGTTTGGATCGTTGTAGTTGCAATCTTGTGTCGAATGGTTGCGAATTCAAGGGAATTTTAGATAAAAGTTAGTAAGACGTAAAAAGGCCAAGCAAATGCTTGGCCTTTCAATTTTTTAAATTTAGTGATTTAAATTATTCAGGGGCAACTTCAAGCGTTGTAAATAATGCATAACGTCCTGCATCTACGCCTTCTTCATTTACGGTAACCTTGTTAGAGGTTTCGATTAGGTATAGGCCTGGTTCTTTCCACGTAATTGTAAACATACCGTCTTTATCGGTCGTTACTTTTACTTCGCCACGGTCGTTACGGTAGCGTGTGTCGCCTTTTAAAATACTTACTTCAATGCCTTCACCAGCAGATTTACCATCTTGTAGTAATTGAAAACGTGCTTGCTCACCTACAAATAAATCGTTTGGATGCGTTGGACCGCTAAGCTCTAAGCCTAAACCTAACTGTGCAGGCTTTGAGGTGCCATTTCGGCTTACAAATGTATCTACTGTTGAAACAACCTTCGTTGTAGTTACATCTTTTGCATTGCTAGGTAACTCGGCGTCTGTTTTCTTACCAAATACACGCTTGCGCTTACCTTCTTCGTTTTTATAGAAGGTCATGTACATTGGCTTTTGGGTCATTGCAATGTGGTAAGTGCCTTGCTCTGTTAAGCTTACCGCAGCTGAGCTTTTACGTTTTAAGTAATAAGCACGGATGGTTTCAGATACTGGCTCACCATTAGGCGCAAGTGCCATTAATAATGTGTCGTCGTACTCGGCGCCTTTTTCTTTAGGTTTAAAGGCTTTGTCTGGTGCAAAAATTTCGTTTGAAATGCTCGCGTCAATCATTACGTAATGCGCTTTATCGCCTGATAAAGATGTATGCGAAGGTAGTAACCAACGTCCGTGTGCACTTGCCGAAGTTGACACTAAAGCAGATAAGCTCAATGCGCCGATTAATGCAGTTTTTAATAAATTAATTTTCATTGTATTTCCTTAAATTTAAATGATTAAGTAGCAGCTACTTAGTGCTTACAGTGACGAAACTTTGTGAAAACTCGTTTTTACCATCAATTGTCAGCTTGCCTGATTTAGTTAAATCAAGCTCAACACGGGTGTAGTCTCTGCCGCCTTCTTCGCGTACAACTTCAATATTTAGTAAGTATTTACCTGGTTTTACTGGGTTACCGTCTAAATCATTACCTTGCCAGTTTATGGTGTAAGTACCCGCGCGCTTGGTTGCGCCGCTAATGCCATCAAAGTTGGCATCGCTTTTACCGGCTTTACGCCACCATTGGCGTAAGTCTTTAAACCATTCTGCTTTTTGTACCCAAAGTGCAAGCGTTGTAACGTGTTTGCGCTCTGGTGTTTCAAGCCAAACTGCAACGTATGGACGGTGATACGGTTGTGCTTCTAAGTCGGGAAGCGTTAATTCAACCTCTAGCTGTGGTGTTTGCGCATGCGCCGTTGTTTGAAAAAACGCAGCTACAAGCAGTAATGCGGCGCTTATAAATAATTTAAATTTAACCATTAAGACACTCCTTTTATTTGTGGAACCCAACATAAATAAATAACCAGTGGAGTTGCGACTCCTAGTAAGGTTATCCATATTCCTGCTAAGCGTTTTTTTCTATTTTGAAACAAAATAATCATGCCGGTGATGGCAAATAAAATCATTAGTACGGCAGATATATCAATTACCCAACTCCATACTTCACCGCTGTGGCGGCCTTTATGTAAGTCGCCAATAAGGCTTAAAAAGCCACCTGTTTGGTAATCAAGATTTAGCTCGCCAGTTGTAAAATCAAGCTCTGCGTAGGCAAACCCTGCAGGCAGTGGGTAGTCGAGCATGACAAGCGCGTCTTCTTTTTCCCACTCAATGCTTTTTACTTTAGTAAGTGCATATTGCTCGGCTAAGTAAGCTTCTATTTCTGGGTAAAGCGTTGGCAACGTATTTAGCTGTGCATTTGCTTTAGTAACTAGCTCTGCAGGAATCGTTGCGGTTACTTGACCGTTATTTTTATCGTTTTTAAGCCAATCGAGGTGATTAAGCACAATGCCGCTAACGCAAAATAAAATAAGCAAAAAAAACAAAGCTGTAGAAATATAAATATGTAGAGCACGGCTTGTACTATACAAAGCCCGCTTATTAATAAACGACATAAAAACAGTAAATAAATTAAATTTACAACATGATAATGATTTGCATTAGCTATTACAAATTTACTTACTTATCTTTACATAAAAACTTTAAAACAGAGGTGGTATGCAGGTAAAAAATGAATATTTAATGCTTAGGGGGGCTGGAGGGTCTTAAAATAAGGTAAATCATTACCGATACTTCTATTACTGCAACGAGATAAATAACCCAAATAGGGGCGGCTGAATACAGTAAAAATATAAATCCAATTAACATGCCAATGGCGGCGTAGCATTTGGCTTTAACAGGCACTACTTTATGGGCTTGCCATTGCTGCAGAGTTACACCGTAACGAGGGTGGTTTAACAGCCATTGTTCAAGCGCGGGTGATGAGCGAGTAAAGCAGGTGAGCGCTAAAATAAAAAATATAGTGGTAGGCATGACCGGTAACACAATGCCAATAATGCCCAAGGCTACAAGTATTAAGCCAAGCGCTTTAAACCATAAGTTTTTATAACAAATAAACACTGCTTTTATATTCACTTAGGCTCTTTTTAGGCGTGTTATGGTATCTCTAATTGTAGGCTAAATAGCTATTAATTCGAAGCTTAAAATCAATAAAAAAGGGCAAACTAAGTTTGCCCTTTTAAAAAATAAATGCGGTTAACAGTTTAGAAGTAGTAACCAATATTTATGTTGAAGCGACGTTCTGTATCACCATCACCAATAATTGTTCCGCCAATAAATGGCTGGTTACGTGCTTGAATAAAGTCGAAGTAACTAAAGAAACCACCTGCAGCAACACTCATACCCGTTACGTTCATCCATGTATCTGCGCTATCGTCAGACTTGTCATAAATAATGCCGTAATCGTTGTAAAATTGAATGTCGGTAACTGGGCCCCAATCAAGCGAGTAATTATAAGCAACGTTAAAGTTAGTCATAGTTGCTTCGCTAGATACAGTGTCATAATACGCATACGCACCAACAACAAAGCGGTCGCTGCTGTCGTCTAGATCGTAGTCGTATTCACCGTGTTGAAATTGGATATTCCAGTTGTTAATTGTGCTATCAACATGAAATGCCCATGCGCCGTAGTTACCTGCACGATCGTTACCGTCATGTAAGCCACCACTTAATAGTGATACACCCACATCGGTAGTTATATTTTTGCTGTGCTCAATTTGATACGTCGCACGCCCGGCAAACGTATTGTATTCACCTATGCGAGAGCCTGGTGCATCGTATGTACCTTCCTCTGCTGAACGACTACCAATAATGTCGTAAGAGTAACGATGGTTAATATCTGAAGAGCCACCGTCTATACCACCTAGCTCATCATTTTTGAAAAAGCCTAGGTCTAGTTTCCAGTTATCTTTAAGTTTACGTTTTACTACTACACCTAAATCAAAATCGTCTTCTAGACCTACGTAATAATTAGTACTGAAAAAGTAGCTGTGTGAGTTGTATGGGCCATTACCAAAAGGCACGGGTGCAATACCTGCTTGTCCTTCCCAGCCATCTGCAAACTCGTAACCTAAGTAAGCATACTTAACAACGGTCATGTAATCGTAAAAACGTATTTCGCCGTTAAGTGAAATATCGTTAATCTCACCAGATACATTTATACGGAAAATATCAAAATCAAAATCGCCACCGCGATCTTGGGTATCTTCATCGTATGTGTTGGTGCTGTAATTAAAGCGTATTGCTCCACCAACTTTAATGCCTTCATCTTTTTTCTCAGGTTCAGCTGCGGCAACTTCAACTACTTTTTGATCAGATTTTTTACTGATGTTTGCAACTTGTTGTTCGTGCTGCTTATTAATTTGCTGTTGTTTTGTTTTTTCATCAGCTAACTTATTTTCAAGCAATTGCATTTGTTGCTTTAGCTGTTTAAGTTGGCTTTGTAGTGTGTCTAGATCATCAGACGCATAAGAAGTGCTTGTAACACCACCTAGGACTAGTGCTAGTGTTAATTTTGAGAGTTTAGTCATAATAGCCGCTCTGCTTGTGATTAAAAAATAAAAAATTCAAGACGTCAAAAAACGCCTTACGTTTAGAGTAAGTACAAAACTATGTATTTTTTTTATTGTTTATTCTTTAGGAGCTTGAGTAAGTGCACCAACTTCTAGAAGGGGCGATGCATCTAATTTATCTGCATCCATCATCGCGGCTACACGCTGCATTGATGAGAGTAAAAGGCTCTGTTCCCACTCAGCAAGCGCAGAAAACTTTTCAATAAAGTGTTCTTGCAATGGCTGAGGTGCTTTATCAAGTAACTCTTTTCCTTTCTCGGTGAGGTATAAGCTCACTCTGCGTTTATCCATTTGACTGCGTACGCGTGTTACTAAGTTTCTGCTTTCTATTCTGTCGAGAATATTGGTGACCGTTGCTGGGCTTAAATTTACGTTTTGAGCAATACGGCTCGCCGTTATCCCATCGGTTTTTTTAACTTCTTGCATTATAAGCAATTGTGGGCCAGTTAAACCCGAAGTTTTATTTAGCTGCTTAGAATGTAAGTCAATCGCGCGGATTACTTTACGTAAAGAAACCAATAACTCGTCATATTTTTGCATTTGCTTATCTCATCGATGGGGCGGTAGTTTGCCGTAATCGCGAAATGTTACACATCAAATAAATTGAATTCAAACAATATATTGCACATTAGGCCGCTTTTGTTGGTTTTTAATAGTTAGAGCAGTAACTAATGTAAAATTATATTGTTTAAATTATAGTAAATTTTCTTAGCATCTTGTGTGCATTAAGTTGCGCACAGTACGTATGTTGTGAATAATTGGCAAGTCTTATTGTATAGACTTTAGTATTATTCATTTACAGCTGTTAGTACAAAGTAATTGTTTGTGAGTTTACTGTATATGTATTAATCGGCAATGAACAAATTCAGCAATCAATATTTAATATCAATAGCGTATACTTTAAGCATGCATTATTGTTTCTGCACAAACATTAAAAATCTTTAGTATCAGTATTATAGGGGAAGGTATGAAATTATCGCCATCAGTTAGCATTGAGCAAAGCGAAACCGGTCTTGAGTTTATTAAAATAGCTAGCTCAAAGTGCGATGCAAAAATATTTTTGCAAGGTGGGCAAATTACCGAGTTTATCCCTAAAAATAACAAGCCACTTATATGGGTATCACAAGACGAAACCTATCAAGAAGGGGCAAGTATTCGAGGTGGTATTCCTATTTGTTGGCCGTGGTTTGGTACACACGCTAATGATGGCTGGCCTGCCCATGGTTTTGCGCGCACAAGCGTGTGGCAAGCTGATGAAGTACACGAATCTGATGAGCAAATTACAGTTAGTTTAAAGCTACCCATGAAGCTTGTTAATACGACGTATTGGCCGCATCAGTCAGCATTAAAAGTTGAGTTTGTGTTAAGCGATAAATTACAGGTTCGCTTAACGACCGCTAACTTAGGGAGTGCGCCATTTAGCTTTACTCAAGCGCTGCATACCTATTTTCCTACATCAGACATTACAAATACCTATGTTGATGGTTTGCAAGGCGCGCAATATATTGAGTTTAGTGAAGGGCCATTTGTACAAAATGATGTTGTAAGCTTTAATCGCGAAACCGACATGGTTTATACACAAGCAAATACAATGCAAACTATTAAAACGCCAGAAGGTGTTATTAATGTGAGCCGCGAAAACTCAAATTCGTGTGTACTGTGGAACCCATGGATAGAAAAATCAAAACGCTTATCTAACTTTGCTGACGATGAGTATAAAACAATGCTCTGCTTAGAGGCTGCTAATGTACTGACAGATAAAGTAACGCTTGAGCCAAAACAAAGCCACACCTTAATAACCACCATTAGTTGGTAAGCTAGCCATAATTAAAAGCAGGAATAGGGACAAATAGTGTTTAACAATCAACAAATAATGGATTTACCAAAGCATAGTGATATTAGCTTTAAGCCATTGGCTGATAAAGCCTTATTACATACACAGCTTAGCTCGCTTCTGTTTTATATACCGCTAATTGGAGCGCTTATTGCTGTTTGTTATTTTAATGAAGCCTTTGCTAATAATGCACAAACGTATTTGCTAATTGGTATGCCTATTTTGGTGGCCGTATCTATGGCGTACAACATGATAAGTGTGAGGTTACGAGGTTTTGCAGTGCGAAATCATGACATTGCTTTTAAAAAAGGCGTTATTTGGCAACAAGTGACGGTATTACCTTTAGCGCGTGTACAGCATATGGAAATACACCAAGGGCCAATAGAGCGAAAACTTAGCCTTGCGAGTATTAAATTATTTAGCGCTGGCGGTGTAAGTGCCGATTTACAAATTAGTGGGCTAACCCATGATGATTGTAAAAATATGCGCCAATTTGTACAAAACTACCGCCAAGACGACGCAACTACTCAGGCAACTTTAGTCGATGAGTAATGCAACTATCGAAGATAAAGCGAGCCCTATTTACTGGCAAAAAGTATCGCCCTGGGCGCTTTTATACTTTGTTGTGCACTTTAGTGTGCGCTTTGTAAAAGATGGCCTTTTAAACTTACTGCCTATGCTTGTCGTGTTTGTTACTCAAGTAGAAAATAAGTTGTTTTGGGCGCAAGTTGCAGGTGGTATTGCGCTGATTTCGTTGCTTGTTTACTCATTTTTATATTATTTAAATTTTAAGTTTTGTATTAGTAGCGATAACGAAATATTGCTTAACAAAGGCGTATTTAAAAAAGAGCGACTTACGCTTAAATTTGGCCGCGTACAAAATGTTAATATTGCCGAGCCATTTTATTTTACCCCCGTAAACTTAGTTAATTGTATTTTTGATGCTGCAGGCAGTGTGTCGCAAGAAGTTGTTTTACCCGGCGTCACTAAAGACTACGCACAGCAAATGCGTAAACAAATATTTGCTTTTAAAGCGCAGCAACAAGAAGAAATACAAAGCACTGAGCAAAGCGAAGTAGATACTATTGAAAATAGCCTAAGCATTAGCAATAAAGAAATAGCCAAATTTGGTTTAATGTCGAATATGGCTATTTTAGCAATCGCTGCTTTTGCCCCTTTTATAAACCTGATTGTTGATTTTTTAGAGAAGCAAATTATTGCTAAAGTAGAAGGCTTTTATCAGCAAGAGCTTGGCATGCTGGCAAGTGCTGCTACCTTTGCGATGATCACCTTAATTGTTTTGCTAGTTTTGGTAGCGGTGATGCTATCGGTGACTATGTCGCTTATTCGTTTTTATAATTTTGAGCTTTACTTTAAAGGTCAAAAATTTAAACGTATTGCAGGCTTGTTAGAGCGCCATCAGCTTTCGATGAGCATGGATAAAGTGCAATCTATTGTTATAAAGCAAAACTTAATGGGCCGATTACTAAAGCGATTTACTGTGGAGTGTTTGCAAGCAAGTAGCGGTGGTTTAGTTGCAGGTGTTGCGGCTAAACAAAATAAACAAACCTTAGTGTTACCTGTATTAAATAGCGAACAAGTTGATAGCGTATGCCAATGGATTTACCCGTGGTTTAACAGTAAAAAACTCGCTTTTAAGCGCGCAGAGCGAGCGCTTTTGTATAAAAATTTAGGCTTTTATTCATTGTTACCCAGTGCGCTAGTGTTTGGCTTTTGTTTTATTGCCGATATTAACACTTTGATTAGCCTTGGTGTTTTGGTGGTGTTTTCTGGCTTGGTAACCTTATCGTATCAGCGTTATGGTTATTACATGCATGAGGATAATGGTCGATTTTACATGGTTGTACGCAAAGGGTTGATTGGCGTTCATTACCGTGTTTTTGAGCTTTATAAAGCGCAAAGTGCACGCAGTATAAGTACGTACTTAATGCGCAAATCAGGCTTAAAAAGCTTATACATACAACTTGCTTCAGGCTTTGCATTTATGCCCTACATAAAGCAGCAAGACGCTGACTTTATTATCGATTTTACAATTAAGCAGATTGAGTCAGATACTCGCAGCTGGATGTAATACCTCTTCATTAAAAAAATAAGGCATGTGTAAATACACATTTGCACATGCTTTATTACACTTTCTTACTGCCCCTGAAAGACATTTAATAATACCCTAGATGGTATTAAGGAATTCTTTTAGGGACACTCATGAAAAAAACACTTATCGCATCGGCTTTATTACTAGCAGCACCAAGCTTTGCAGCCGATTGGCAAACTATTCATACCGAACATTTTAATATTCACTACAGTGTTGAGCATGCTGATTTTGCTAAATCAACTGCAACAGAGCTTGAAATAGTACGCACCAAAGTGCTTGAGCAGCAAAACCGAGCACTTGATAAAACAGTTGATGTAGTGGTGTTTGATCCCCTAAATGCAGCAAACGGCTTTGCGCTACCTACCTCAAGTAACCCTGTAATGGCACTTTTTACAACCCCACCACAATCCGACACAGTTATATCAAACAGTTCTGGCTGGCAGCAGTTGCTTGTGTTACATGAATATATTCACTTAGTGCATTTAGCACAGCCTACACGTAACGATTGGCAGCAAAAAATGCGTGGTATATGGGACTTGTACGATTTAACCTATAGCAATACACCACGCTGGGTAGCCGAAGGTTATGCCACATTGATTGAATCAAAAATGACAGGGCGAGGGCGGTTATTTGATAACTATTCTGAGTCGATGTTGATTGAATTTGCTCAGCAAGGTGCTTTACCAAGTTATAGCCAGTTAAGTGCAATGGAGGGCGACTTTATGGCGGGCTCTATGGCTTACTTAATGGGTAGTCGCTTTTTAAATTGGTTAGAGAAAAACTATTCAGAACAAACACTCGATAGTGTTTGGACGCGAATGCAAGGCGTAAAAACGCGTGATTTTGATGAGGCATTTAGCGGTGTGTTTGGGCAAAGTGCAGCCAAGCTATATCGCCGATTTATAGCTGAATATACCTATAAAGCAATGCAAATAGAGCAAGGGGAGTCGTTACTTAATAGTGAACTTTGGCTTGAGCTTAACTTATATGCAAGTAACCCAGTACTTTCAAAAGATGGTAGTAAAATTGCGATTGTTGAGCGAGATAAAGAGAGTAATACCAAGCTTATAATTTATAGCACGGATGACAACATTAAAGCGCAAGAAGAGTTTACTAAAGCGCAAAAAGAGCTACTCGAAAACGATGCACAAGATATTCCCGATACAGCGCCCAGTGTGTTTAAGCGCGAACAAAAGCAAGTGCTTAATCAAATAAACCGAGCCGGTATTGCAAATCCTCAATGGGTAAATAGCACAACTTTATATTTCAATGCGTACAGCAATGAAGAGTCGGATATTTATAACAAAGTGTCTGACATATTTAGCTATAACACTGACACTGGAAATATTACACAACTTACCGAACTTGCTGGTATACGACGATTTAGCGTAACCAGTAACGGCGAAACCTTGTATGGCGAGCAAATAAGAGATGGCTACTCTGAATTAGTAAAGGTTGATCTCAATACGCAAACCATCACACCATTATTTACAAAAAGCCTTGAGACAACTTACGATTACCCAATACTCAGTCCTGATGAAACTAAATTAGCTTATTTATCAACGTCATTAAATGAAAATTGGCAATTGTATATACAAGGTATAAACGGCGAACAACAGCTGTCAGTACCTATGCCAAACGGGTATCAATATTTAAGTCAGCCAAGCTTTAGCCATAATGGCGAGTCACTTTATTTTGTTGCAGGTTTAAATAGCGCCACCGATATTTATAACTACAACATAGAGAGTAAAGCACTCACCAAGTTAACCCAAGGGCAAGAGGCCGTTGCCCACCCAATTGAAATGGCTGATGGCTCGTTACTCTATTTTTCGATAACTGCAGATGGGCCAAATGTAAAAACACTGCCAAAAGCTATAAAAAGCACTGTAGTTACTGAGTTTGCAGCTAACAAAAAAGCACCGCTGCTAATAGTAAACGAACATACACTTCCAAAAGCTAAAATATATACGCACGAAACTACAGAGCAAACAAATTACAACGTGCTCGACCAGCACGCTACTTTCGCGATTGGCTCTCAATATTATTCGGCTTCTACCAGTTTGTTAGATTTAAGCATTAAAAGTAGCGACTTATTAAAGCAGCTCGACTTACAAGCGGGTTATAGCACTGATTTACACGATGGGGCATTGCACGGTGGTTATGTGCAGGCAAAATATAATGCGCTTGATGTAAAACTGAAACTTGCACTGTTTGACTACAATTTAGATACATCGCGCCAGTCTCAGCAAAGTCTAAGTGCAGACATGGATGCCCGTGGTGGTTTTGCCGCAATAAGTTACCCCGTTAAATTTGGGCAGTTAAGTTTAATGCCAGAGCTTGCCTACAATTACACTGATTATAAGCAAAGCCATAAAAGTTGGACGCGTTTAGGTATTGCTCAAAATTGGCAATATGATCGTCAAGACTTTGCTATAGGCCAAAGTATTTATGCGAGTTGGTACGATGGCAGTAGCAAAAGTAATAATTGGCAAGGTTATGATTTAGCCGCCAAAATTTTTGGTAAAGCGTTTGGTATTCCTCTTTATGCAAACTTTGATCAAAAGCAACGCGACGACAGCAGCCTTGCATTAGGTGGCTTTAGCTCAAATCTTATTAATCAGCAGCAAAATAGTGAATATGTACTTTCATTTGAGCTGCCTTTTTACAGTGCAACTGCAAAGCGCTATCAAGGCTACGGTGGCGGCTTTAGCTTTAAAGAAGGCATGCCGTGGCTTTATTATAAGCAACATCAACTCGACGACACCGTATATGCACAAAGTTACGGCTTAAAGTACCAAGGTGACTTTAGTTTTGGAATGGGGCCAGCAGGTGTAAACGATTTAACGTTTAATATGGGACTGTCGCGAGTAGAAGGCGACAGTTTTGAAGATGAAATGCGTGCTTGGCTGAGCTTTTATTATTCACTTTAGCGTTTAAAGTTAACCACGGTTTGGCTAAGTTATTTGTCCATTTGTAACGACAGTAACTTAGCTTGATATACATCGAGTTTTTGATTATCACGTTCTAGTTCAATTGCTTTCTCAAGTAAGGTTTGTGTTTGTTTAATATTACCTTGTTGATAGCGAACTTTTGCGAGTTCCAAGTATAACTCAGCAATGTAAGGCGCTTTAGTAATAGCTTGCTCAAGGTGTGCTTTAGCCTGATGAGCGTGGCCAGCTTGTAAGTCGTTTTTAGCGATTACTAGTAATTCATATGGGTCTTTTTCTTTATTAACTAATTGTGAGGTGAGCTCCTTAACAAGCTCTTTGTCGCCTAATTTTTTAGCTAAAAGCTGATAGTTGCTGATTAAATTAATGCTTATTTCATTATTACTAAGTGCTGTTTGATAGATGTTTTTAGCGCTTTGTAAATCACCAGCCCGACGATGCAAAATGCCCGCTATATTAAATAATTCAGGATCATTGGGAGTGTATTTGTTTGCTTGTAGAATAAGTGAGTAAGCAATATCCAGCTGTTTGTCTGCTAGCGCTGTTGCAGCTAAATTACTGTAAAACTTAGAAACTAAATCGTTATAGTCTGCGCTGCTTGAATAAAAACTGCGACGAGTAGGGAAGTAATCAATTAAGGTGCCCGCTCTGAAAAACTCAATTATATTATCATCTTTTTTCTCTACTTTTGGAGCATATACTTTTGTTCTAAAGTGATTAGCGACATAAACAACATTATTTTCTTTTGCGTATATGGGCTTACTTGTAACTTCTTGAAAGCTTGTTTCTAACCCAAGAGCTTGTGCGTAGCTTTGCGTTAAAATGGCTAAACTAATGCAATTACCTTGCGAACGCTTTAGGGTTTGAGCTGAACTAAGTGTATCGCCATGGTATTTAAAGTTAGCTATCTGGCTTTCGAGGTAGTTGTAAATTATGCGGTCATCACGGATTTGGGATAGCTTTTGGTTTTCGGCGTAAGCTAAAAACATTTCTTTTTCAGCATCCGGTAACTCAAAAATACTGTGCTCGGAAGGTGTGTCTAGTTTATTAAACAAAGAATGGTTTAATAGTTGTTCAAGCCCTACTTGTTGTTCTACTTGCTGAACCTTGGTTGTGTTACATCCAACTAAAAATAAAAAGGTAATACTAATAACTATTTTGATAAATATCATAACCCACTCCTTTGTTAATTTTTACATTACAATGTGGTGGGTTTTTAATCAATGTTATAGATTTTTTTTCTAAAAATTTTATAAATGGACTAATGCTAAATTTACGATGTATAAAATTTTGGCTTAAATACTAATGTGACCATAGTTTTATAATGAAACACTAATAAACTATGCCCTCAGCCCTAATACAGAGCTGTAGGCAAAATAACGGTAGTAGCTTTGGGTATGCGCTAAGTAGAGTTTTATTATTCACTTTAAATGACTGTTAAGTAAATGTTATATTCTGAGCTGTTTTAATAAAATAAGTATTTTGACAATGTCATTTAAGCATCAGAAAGTTCCCAAGAGCGTTGTACTTCCAAGCGTCCCCTCCGACGCACCTGGTTTAAGGTATGAAAAGCCAGAACTAGGTAGTAACTATTGGGTTGTTGATGAGTTTTTTAAACATGAAGAAGCAATGGCTATTCGTTCTTCATGTTTAAAAAAAGAGGTTTGGAAGTACGGTAAGCCGTATACCAAAGAACTTTGGCCTGGAATGCGCACTCCTAATGCTCTAAATAGTAAACAGCTTAAAAAAATAGAAAAATATGTTAAGTCAGTTATCAAAAAAAATAAATTATGGGTTGCTGATTCCAATAAGGTTGTAGTTGATACCAATACTGCAATTTTAGTGGGGGCTGAAGAAGGGGCTTCTAGGCCTCATGTAGATAATCGTTATTTATGTAGATACGCTGCTGTTTTGTATTTAAATCCTGATCCAATTACCTCTGCCGGTACCTCTTTTTATCGTTTAAAGTATGCAAATGAAGCGGCAGGAGGAAATATTGTCGATCCTCCTTATGCTAACCTTGTTGATGCACTTAATGTAAGTAGCCTTCCATATAGCGCATGGTATAAAGACATAGATATTGAGAATCGCTTTAATCGTTTAATTATATTTAAAGGTAGTATTGTTCACAGTGCATCTGAGTATTTTGGAGATGATTTAAATACTAAAAGGCTGGCGATAACATTTTTTTGGATGTGCGAAGATTAATTAATAATTCTTTTTAGGCAGAAAAATCTTGTCGATAGTAAGGCAAAAATTTCGTTATTTAGTTGTTCTAAATGAGACGTTTTTAATGCAACTAGCGTTAGGTTTACTCCCTCAAAATGACTAAGTATTATTGCGCACTCTCTTCTATAAATAATATGTAGAGTGCTGTTTTTATAATTTATAAATAGCTTATTATTAAATGAATCATAAGCTATTATTTTTAAACGCTAGGGCATGTTGAACTTTGTGGATTGAAATTTGTTCAATCTAGGGGCGATTAAATCGCGGCGCGAGGTTTGTAACCTAGTGGGCTAAGTAAAAACCGAGCAAAGCTTCCGCGTCCTGCTCACGCCCCTTACCTACATCCATGTAGGCAACAAAGAGTCAATCGTCCCTAGAAAGAACCCTTAGGGCAGCGCATGTTTGGTATTTATGCTGCGTTATCGCCTATTCATGGGGAATAACCACACTACATAGGCTCCGCCTTGCCTAAAAACCAAACATACTGCTGCAAATTCACCCACCAAAGATCAACACGCCCTAGTGACTTGGCGTTTATTTAAACGGTTTTTTTGTGATTGTTTTTTACGTTTTCGGCGAGTAAACCATAAATAAAAACCAGTACCTGCTAGCCACACTGGGCTTAAACCAATTACGCACCACAGTATTTTACTTATTAGCCCTGCAAAGTAGCCAAAATGAAGCTTTCTAAAGCTATCAATTACCTGCCAGCCAACGCCTACTTCGCGAATATCCCAGTTAGCTATGTGCTCGCCTGTTAGCTTGTTATAGCTAACCGTATTGGCATACTCACTAGCAAGTGGGTTGGCGGTATCGACTTCGCCGAATAAAGTAATATTTTCGTCAGGTTCGAGTGGCATAACTAAAAACGTGCCGTTAAAAGTGGGTATTTGCTTTTTACTGTCATCAAGTATGCGTTGAAACGAAATATCGCTACTGTGTAGGTTTTTGGTTAGTACAAAGTGCTCTTCCTCTGCGTGTTCAATAACTTCGTGATACCACACCGCCCAGTTAAAGTAGCCACCTGTGATAGCTAAAATAATAATGATGGGAGATCCTATAACCCCCGTCATTTTATGAATGTCGCTAAGTACAATTTGCAGTGTTGCACGCCAGCGCACACTAAATAGACGCTGCCAAAATTTACGATAAATAATAAGCCCAGTAATACCTAATACCAATAAAAACAGAGCAAAAAAGAAGCCTAGTACAGTGCCTGTTTGCCCTGGCAGGTTTTTAAAGTCGTTCAGTAAAAAAGTGTAATGTAGTTCTAAAAACCAATCGGTAAAATAATGGCTGGTACCAACAGGTTCAGACAAAATGTCACCCGTATACTGGTTTAAATGAAACTTATACCATTGCTCTGTGCCGCGTTTGACTAAGTAAACCCGATCAGCTGTATCATTGTTAAATATTTCCCAACTACCTACTACATATTCAGGGTAAGCATGCTCTGTTTTTGCAATTAACGTGTCGATTGGCATGCGCTCTGGCAGTGCATTTACAACAAAGTGGCTGCTTGGCATAAGTAAGCCATCTATTTCACTTTTAAAAACTAATACGCTCCCTGTAATACTAATAACAATCAATGGAATGATAGCTATTAGAGCGATCCAACTGTGAATTTTAAAAAGAGTTTTTCTCATAGGTAGTTTTATATACAGCAGTTAATGACTTGCGCATGATAACAACTATCATTTTTATTTAACAGTTTGACGGTGAGGCTTTCTATTAAACCGGTAAACCGTGAACTTAATTCTACGGTTTTTGTATACCTAGCTTGCCAGTACCTAAAACAAGAATTTCTTATTTAGTTGAGTTAAATTTACGCGGCTCTACAATGCCGCGCTCATAGTAAAAGCCTTTTAAAACAAATGTTTATTAAATGTTTTTATTTCTGCTTTTAATTAACATTTATGTAACGAGCGAGGTTGCTTTGGCGCATTATTTGCCTATATTGTCTTCATTTATTTTGGTTTTTAGTTTTTTACCATTACTAAACAAAATTCGAAAAAATCGTAGTGTCTCAGGTTTATCACTATTGATGATGACGTTTGGGTTAGCACAAAGCCTTTATTTTATAACCTACAATATTTATTTTGAGCGTTTTTATATTGCGTTACCATTTATTGTAACCGGTGCGTTAAGCGGACTTATTTTGTATTTTTTTGCACGTTATAACGCAGCTAAACGAGAACGGGTACAGTTGTTTACTATGCTAGGTTTTTCGTTACTGCCTTTTTCACTACTTTTGAATTCAAGCCTCGATACTGCAACGGTATTAAGCGCTTTAACGTATGTTGGCCTTGTGATGAGTTCGGTACGTGTTATGCCGCAAACTTATAAAACATTGCGTACGGGTAATGTAAGTAATTTAAGCGCGCGCTACTTTAGCTTGCAGTTTATTGCTGGTATTTGCGGCTTAGTTGTTGAGCTTACAACAGCGGCTCCAAGCACAGCGCACTTACTTATGTTTATTATGCTGTTGCTTACCAATGCTGTGCAATTTGGTTGTATGCAATATTATAGAATGCGGCCTGTAATGGCTTAAAAACAAGCTACTTAAGTTCCTATTTAGCCTAATTTATGGCAAATTACTTTATCTAATAAAAGGATAAAGTATGAATTGGAATCAGTTTGGCTATATTTGCCGTGTTAATAGCTCTAAAACACTAAGTACAGAGCAAAAAGATGAGCTGAGTACACCGCCCCATTTAAATATGTATGCCAATAGCGGGTCGCATAGTAAATTAGCGCATAATCTGGTGACGCAAATTGCATCTCAAGATGAAGCAACATCGCAAAAGCAAGCTACGTATTATCAATGTTTACCGGAATTAGTTAACGAATTTAAGTTTGAGCACAAGGGCTGGCTTAGTTACTTAACCATTGTATTTGTTATTTATGTTTTATCCTCTTTGTTGTATCAGTCTTTTGTTGTGCCTACTTTTGTTGAGATATATAGCAAGCATACTGTTTCTTTAAATCATGTATTTGATGATTATTTTACGTACTGGTATGTGCCAATTATTTTACTCGTTTTATTGCTGAGTATTATTTTTACCGTTATTTTAAAGCTAAAAAATGTAAGTGCTCTCACAGAGCTAAAGCCTTTTTCGGGTTTATTTAAATTTCTTATTCCTCGTCAATTAATTAATGAGCATAACTCTTTAATTACCACGCTATTATTTCCAAGTAATCATAAAAAGGGTGTTAAAGCCTCTACACCTCAAACCCAGCACTTAGCTCAATGCGAGCTGCTAGGTTTAGAAACCCAAGAAGAATTTAAAGCGTTATTAAAGCAGCAGCTAAAGTTACTTAATACACATATTAAAAGCTTTATAAATAAGCTCGTTATTGTTTATGGTTTGGTCATTGTTGTGTCTATTTGCTTATTTGTGAAAGCGGCTTATCAACCACTATTTATGCTAGGAGAAGTGCTATGAGAACAAAAGGATTTACGTTAATAGAGTTGATGGTGGTGGTGTCCATTATTGGTATTTTAGCTGCGGTTGCGCTACCTCAATACAGTAAGTATATACAACGAGCAGAACTTGTTGACCCACTTGCAATGGCAGCTGCCATTAGAGAAGACGTTACGGTTTATTATCTTGAAAACAGGCGTTTTCCAGCAAGTAATGAACAAGCAGGTGTGCCTGCAGGTAAATTTTTGATTGGCAATCGAGTAACAGGTATTACAGTTGATAATGGTGCTATTCATATTAGCTTGGGTAATAAAGCTTCACAGCTTTTGCAAAATACAGTTTTAACATTCAGACCCGCAGTTGTAACGGGAAGCCCTACAAGCCCGATTGCGTGGTTATGTGGGTTTGACGAACCGGTAACTGGCATGCAAGCGGTTGGCGAAAATAAAACAACAGTACCAAAAGAAATTTTACCTTCAGCGTGTATATAAAATAGTTTAGGGGATTAAAGTGCAATTAGCTATTCATCAAATAGATGCGTTTACGAATGAGTTATTTAAAGGTAACTATGCGGCAGTGATCCCACTTAAATCGTGGTTAAGTGACGATTTAATGCTAAAGATTGGCGCTGAGAATAACGTATCTGAAACTGCTTTTACCTGCCTGCAAGACGATGGAAGTTTTGTTATTCGTTGGTTTTCGCCGTTAATGGAAATCGATTTTTGTGGTCACGCCACACTTGCGGCTGCCTATGTTTTATGTGAAGAGCATAACATATCGCAAATTCGCTTTATTGCTGATGCGGTGGGCGAGCTAATCGTTAATAAAAACGCTGATGGTAGCTTTGCAATGACCTTTCCAAAAAAAGCACCGGTTGAAGTGCAAAATGTGCCTCAGCAACTGCTTGACGGCCTGTCTATACAACCGAGTAAAGTGCTTAAAAATGGCCAAGCCTACTTTGTTATTTATGAAAACGCCGATCAAATACTTGAATTAAAAACTAGCTCAGAGCTTTTAAAAACGCTTTATCCACTTGATGTAGTGGCCACTGCTGCAAGTGCTGAATATGATTTTATATCTCGTTATTTTTGGCCTGCAAGCGGTGGCGACGAAGATTATGTAACAGGCTCTATTCATACTGGTTTGGCACCTTACTGGGCGCAGCAATTGGGTAAAACTACGTTAAGCGCTTATCAGGCTTCAAGCAGAGGCGGATATTTACTATGTGAAGTGGGTGATACAACCGTCACCTTAACGGGGCATGCTGTAAGGTATTTAAAAGGCACTATTTATATTTGATCTGTGAATTAAGTTATAAAAAAGGCCACGTTAAACGTGGCCTTGGTTTACTCAATTTTTAGAGATATTTTACGCTTCTAGTGCTTTTGCAATTAAGCGATCAATATATTTTTTATGCGCTTTAGTTGCTGTATCTGCACCCCAAGCAGTGCTGGTATCGGCTATTTGAGTTAGCTGATATAACGCAGCTGTTTTAGCTAAGTTATCGTACTTACTTGCTTTGCCAAGACCTGCAATTGCGATTAGCTGATTAACATACTCAATTTGTAAGTTGTGACTAATAGAATTTGCGTCTTTGCTTTTCACAAAAATATTAGCGGTTAAATCTTGCATAAACTGAGTTAGGCTATATTCATTGCCGTACAAAGCAGTATCAGAAATACGCAGTAATACGGCTGGGTGTAATAGCTGCGCAAGTACAGACTTTTGCATACCTAAAATCATTTTGTGTGCTTTAGGGTCTTCATTTTTACCAAAGTGATTAAAGCCACGACGTTGCAGTTGCAAGTAGCTATATAGAGGTTGCATGTTTTGTAGTACGTCTGGTGCAAATACAAACTTTGCGAGTATATCCATCGCTTGTGTTTGACGCTCAAGCGATACCGGTGTAAATGGTTTATCTGCGTTTGCATCACCCACTACAGCACGCTCAACGTACACACCACCAATTTGGCGAGAAACAACACCCGCTTGAGCTCTGTACTGACCAAATAAGCTATTAGCAGAGGTAACAAGCTGTTGGTAAGACTCACCTTTAACTGTTGCTTTATCTTTTAGCTCAGTAAATAATTTATTAATTAACGCCATACGATCTGCGCCATAGGCCGCAGGATTTGACGACAAATCACCAATCATTACACGTGGATCGATATGGCGACCTGGTGCGCGCATATCGTCTGCATCGTTACCAAAGGCAAGGGCATGTTCACTTGAACGAGCAAGTATTTTTTCAAGTCTAGCTTGCTCAGCAGCTTCATCTGCAAGTGCTACGCTGTAGCCATAGTTAATTGCCCAATCATCGTAAGGACCTGGTTTTGTTTGAAAAATATCACCTTGCTGCATACCAATTGGGGCAATGTTAGCCGGTGCATAATCCATAACAGAACCGGTTACTATGCCTTGGGTTTTGTTTTTGTCGTGTACTTCTTTTTCATCCCACAAAATAGATGATTTCATATTGTGGTTAAGACCTAAAGTATGGCCAACTTCGTGAAGTACCAATTGCGTTAGACCTTGGCGAAGCATTTCTTTATCTTCAATTTTGTCGCCGCTAGCAAGACCTTTGGCAAGCATTAGATTTTGTTGAATCTCATGCCCTAGTGAGCAATTTAGCTCACCGGTATTTGTTGTTTCACCGTGGCTCATTGTTCCTTGAGTGAAAAGTGTGTCATAAATCCAGCGGTTTTTCATAAATACAAACTCAAGCATAATGTCTGAGCCCAGTATTTCGCCTGTTAATGGGTTAGCAAGTGCTGGTCCGTATCCGCCAAATGGAGGCTTAGGTGACGAAGTCCAACGCAGTACGTTGTAATTAATATCGCCCGCATCCCAGTCTGCATCATCTGGTTGTACTTTTACCTCTAAGGCATTTTTAAAACCGGCTTTTTCAAAAGAAGTATTCCACGTTAAAACAGCGTCACGAATAGTATCGCGCCATTGGATAGGTGTGGTGTTTTCTATCCACCAAGTAATTGGTTTTACTGGCTCTGAAAGTGCTGCACTAGGGTCTTTCTTTTGTAGATCCCAACGTTTTATAACATCTTCATAAGGTGCCCAATCGGTAGATGTCATTTGATCAAATTGATTTGTAAAATAACCAATGCGCGCATCATCCATACGTGGTGCGTAGTTATTGCTAGGTAAAGCAACAAACGAGTGCTGAACTTTTACCGATACGCTACGTGGGTCGCTTACTGCATTTGAGCCACGTACCGTTGGGCTTGGGTTAGTAAATACGTAATCAACAACCACGTCTAGATTATTAGGGTATGGGCGCTGTTTAATAATGCGTGATTTTTTATCGTCTAATTTGCCTACTTTAAAGCGCTTTTTGGCGTTTTTATCAGCTGGATTTGGCGTAGGTGATACTTTATGAAGTGCTTCGCTTAAAAATAACTTATTTACGTTGAATGCTATTTTACCGTCTTCTTCTTTTTCTATTTTAATGCTCGCAAGTACCGCTTCACTAATATTGGCATCACTCGCTTTTGAAATTGCACTGTTTTCGTCAAATTTGTAGCGAGGTGTTTTGCTAATGATATCGATACGATCAAAGTATTTTCTAAATTCAATTAACTTAGTTTCACGGTACGAACCACGATAATGGCCTGCATCTGTAACGCCATCGACAGTGTGCGCAAAATATACAAACGGCGTATTAAGTTGGGACTCGTTAATCACCATAAGGTGCTTACCGGTTTTTTCGTCTTGATAAAGGCTAAATATACCGGCAAATTCGGTTTGTCCTTTGATCATTTCGCTAAGTGTTTTTGGCTCTTTTTCGTCTTTTTTATCGGCTGCAAATGCATGGCTGCCAAACGCTAAGCTAAGCGCAAGGGTGATGGTCGTTAATTTCATTTTGAGACTTTTAATATTTGTTAATTTAATTGGACTGTACGTAAATTAATTTAATTTCGCACATCTTCGCGACGAAATTTAAGTGTACAACGCTAATTAACTGATATTAATAAACAAAAGTTTGTAACAAAATATAACAAATGAGGTGAGCTGCATGCAAAGTTATTTTTATAGCCCTAAATAGCAGTGGTTTATATGTATTTGCAACAGTTGCTTACAAATGTCACCTTAATGTTTCATATGGCTCTGGTATTATGACGTTAATAGAATTTTGGGGATAATAGGATATGCAAACAAATTCACTTAGATGGGTTTTTCCATTTGTAGCGCTAATTGTTGGTGTTGTTGGCTTTATGGGAATAAATGCCATTGCACAAGAGCCAGAAAAAAAAGAAGTAATTGATACTCGTCCAACAGTGCAAGTTGAGCCAGTGGCTGCAAACGATCATCAAGTTATTATTAATAGCTACGGTGAAGTAAAGCCTCTTGAAAGTACACAGCTTTCGGCGCAGGTGTCGGGTGAAGTGTTAAGTTGGCATCCTAATTTTGTAGCCGGCGGCATCGTTGCTCGCGGTGAAACGTTATTTACTATCGAAAAAGACAACTACGAAGCAGCAGTACTTGTTGCAGAGGCAGAAATTGCTCGTGCACAAGCAGGCTTAATTGAAGAGCAGGCCCAAGCTCAAGTAGCCGCAGATGAAGCAAAGCGTTTTCCAAGTAAAGCGCGTACCGACTTATTTTTACGTAAGCCTCAAGTGTTAAGTGCGCAGGCATCTGTAAAGTCGGCGCAAGCTGCATTAAAACGTGCACAACGTGACTTAGATAATTGTGAAGTAACAGCCCCTTACGATGCATTGGTTATTAGCCGAAATGTAGGTGTTGGTCAATTTGTCACTATGGGTTCGCAAGTTGCTGAGCTCAATAATATTGAAACTGCTGAAGTGATTATTCCTATAGCAGGGTTCGATAGCGTTTTTTTACCAGAGCGTATTAAAGGTATTACCGCAACGATTATTCAAAAAGGCCTAAACAGCTTCACCCGTGAAGGTGTAATTGACCGCGACCTAGGGATTGTTGATAACGCTACGCGTATGAGTAGTCTAGTAGTGCGTATAGAAGACCCATACGGTCTTAAAAACATACAACCAGCCATTAAGTTTGGCAGCTACGTACAGGTGAATTTTGCAGGTGCAATGCTTAATAATATTTACCGTTTACCGCAAGCTTTAGTTAACAATCAAACTGTGTGGGTAGTAAACGAAAATCAAGAACTAGAGCCTCGCAAAGTAACGGTTATTCGTGAAGAGGGTGAGTATTTTTATATTAGCAGTGGTTTAAATGCCGATGACAAACTCGTTATTACTTTACCTGAATACCCGCAAAAAGGAATGCAGGTTAAAATTGCAGGTGTAGCTGCAAAACCTGAAAGCTCAGAAACGAGCACTTCAAACACGCAACAGCTGTAGGGTGTAATAGTTATGAGCGAGTCAATACAACAAAAACAAACAGGGCTAATTGCCTACTTTGCTAATAATTCAGTAGCCGCTAATTTAATGATGTTTTTTATCATTATTATGGGGGCTATAAGTTACTTTACGATTCAGCGTCAAATGTTTCCTAATGTAGAGATTAACTACATTAATATTGAGGCTAATTACCCAGGTGCCTCTCCTCAGGAAATAGAAGAAAGTATTCTTATAAAAGTTGAAGAGTCACTTAAAGATATAACCGAAATTAAAAAAGGCGTGTATCGCGCATTTAGAAATGGCGGTACAGCCAGCCTGGAAATAAACACCGATGCAAAACTTACCGATGTGCTTGATAAAGTAAAGTTGCGTGTTGATGGTATTGCGACTTTTCCGGCGGGTATGGAACCGGTCACCATAAGTCAGGTTGAGTTTAGGCAAGACGTAATAGGTATGACGCTCGTTGCTGACTTACCACTTACAGAGCTTAAGCCTATAGCAAACCAAATAGAGGATGAGTTACTACAGTTATCTAACGTGTCGTTAGTGGTAAACGATGTTCCTCTTGATGAAATAGCAATTGAAATAGAGCCCGATACGCTGCGCCAATATAATCTAACCCTTAGTGATGTGATGAATGCGGTACGCCGTTACTCAGCTAACTTTTCGGCGGGGCAGCTAAAAACAGACGCAGGTGTTATTTCTGTTCGCGTCGAGAATCAGTTTTACTCGGGTGAAGAGTTTAGGCAAATTCCGGTAAAAATTGGCGAGTATGGCGCTAAAGTTTTACTGCAAGATATTGCAGTTATTAAAGATCAATTTACCGAAGGTGAGCGCTACTTTAAGTTTAATGGCGAAAACGCGGTGTATTTATCGGTAAAAGCAACGCAAGAGCAAAACATGATTCCCGTTGCGGATTCGGTTAAAGCGTTTATTGATCAAAAAAATAAGCAGCTACCGCCAGGTATTCGATTAGAGCCATTAATGGATATGACCTACTACCTAAATGCTCGCCTTGATATGATGAAAGCTAACCTGTTTCAAGGTGCCATTTTGGTGGCAATTATGTTGTCGTTATTCTTGCGTTTTAAACTAGCGCTTTGGGTAATGATTGGCTTACCTGTTTGCTTTTTAGGGGCCATGATGATGATGCCACTATTTGGCATTAGCATTAATATTATTTCGTTATTCGCTTTTATAATGGTGCTCGGCATAGTGGTGGATGATGCCATAGTGATAGGGGAAGCTGCCTACACCGAAGTTGAAAAAAGCGGCGGTGGTGTAGAAAATGTTGTGCGTGGCGCTAACCGAGTCGCGACCCCTGCAACCTTTGGTGTGTTAACAACAATTGCTGTATTTGCACCATTCACAATGTCGAGCGGGCCAGAAAGTGCCTTCTTTTATGGTATAGCCGTTGTAGTAATGCTGTGTTTAGTATTTAGTTTGATTGAATCAAAGCTGATACTGCCAGCTCACATTGCTCATACGCACTTTTCGCCGATTAAAAAGGGTGGTTGGCGCGATCGCTTCAATACACGCTTTTTTGGTTTCGTAAATGGGCCATACAAACGTTTTATTGCTAAGTGTGTTGATTGGCGCTGGACTGTTTTGTTTGCTTTTATTGCAATGTTTATAATCAGTATTGCACTTATTACGTCTAATAAAGTACGTACAGTTCCAACTCCTAAAGTGCCGCACGACTTTCCACAAATTCAAGTAGAAATGAACGACAACGTTTCTGACTTACAAACCATTGCGGCTATTCGTGAAATAGAAGCTATGGTACTTAGAGTCGATGAAGAAACTGAACGTGAGTTTGGCCAAAAAATTATTCGTGATGTATTGGTATTTAATCAAGGCAGAACCGAGTCGCAGTTACTAGCTCCATTAGTTGACGAAGATTCACGCCCATACAATGCATTTGAACTTTCGCGTCGCTGGCGTGAAGCTATGCCGACGATTGCTGGTATTAAGTCGTTAACTATTCAAGACGATGTTGGTGGCGGCGGTGGTAATGGCGGCGGCGAGTTTGGCTATTTACTGTATGGCTCAGACATAGATACTTTAAATCAAGCGGGTCGTCGTTTTATTCAATTACTTCAACAGCAAAAAGGATTGTTTGATATTAGCTCAACCATAGATCCTGCGAGCAAAGAAGTGCAAATGAGCCTTAAACCTGTTGCTTACGATTTAGGCTTAGATTTAGCCGGTATTGCAAATCAAGTGGGTGCTAGTTTTTATGGTGGCGAGGCACAGCGTGTAATCCGAAACGGCGAAGAAGTACGCGTAATGGTACGTTACCCTAAGCTGACTCGTGAGGCATTTTCATCGCTTAAACACACCGTTGTTACTACCCCACAAGGGCGAGAAGTACTTCTTGGTGATGTAGTAGAGCTAACAGAAACGCCAGGTATTAGCTATATACGCCGCGAAGGTGGTTACCGTACCGTGTATGTTTATGGCAATATTGATGAAGAGCAAATTGAGCCAGGCGAAGTGGTTAAGCAAGTAAAAGAAAATCTACTGCCACAGCTAATAGAAGAATTCCCAAGTGTTAAATCAGAGCTTGGTGGCGCAATAGAAGAGCAGCAAGCTCAAGCTAATGAGCAAATAATGTTTTTTATTGGCGGAATGATTTTAGTATACATACTGCTAGCTGTGCCGCTTAAAAGCTATTCACAACCGCTTATTGTAATGTCGGTTATTCCGTTTAGTTTAACCGGGGCTATTTGGGGTCATTACTGGTTTGATTTAGATATGAGCTTAATGTCGGGATTTGGCTTAATTGCCGCAGCAGGTGTTGTTATAAATGACTCACTTGTAATGACCGATTACGTTAACCAAGTTCGCCGCGAAGGTGTTAGCGTTAAAAATGCAGTAATAGAAGCCGGTTGTGCCCGCTTTAGAGCAATACTATTAACGTCTATAACAACCTTTGCTGGTGTATTACCTATTATGTTTGAAACAAGCCTGCAGGCTAAGTTTGTAATACCTATGGCAGTAGCACTTGGCTTTGCTGTTATGTTTGCAACGTTAATAACGCTTATATTAGTGCCGTGTTTATATATTATTCTAGGTGATATTGGTGCGTTATTTAAGCGCCCTTTTAAAAGCCGAGCTGCTAAAGTCTCGTAAATATAAAGCATCAAAAAAGCACTGACCGTTATTAACGCTCAGTGCTTTTTATTATCTATTTATTGTTGTTAAACTGGCTACAACAATAATTAATCTTTAAATTGCTTATGGCAATCTTTACAGCCTTTAGCCCATGCGCCAAAAGCTTTACCAATTACGGCTTTATCGCCCGATTGAGCAGCTAACGCTAGCTTATCTGCATTTGCTGCAAAAGCATTCGCTTTTTCAACAAAGGTTGCATTTTCGGCCCAAACAGCAGCAAGTGCAGCTGTGTCGCCTTTATCTGTCCCTTCGTAAAACGCTTCCCATGGCATTTTTGAAAGTGTAGCAGCGTTGTTAGCACGCATTTTAAATTGCTCTGCGTCAAAAGGTACTTTACCTTTTAGCATTGCGCCCATGTCACCAATTTGTACTGAGATCATTGAAAACGCTGCTTGGCGGTATTCAATCGCGTCACTTGGTTCTTTAAATGCAGAATTTGCCGATACGCTAAGTGCACATGTAGCTAATGCTATACCTGCTAATACTTTTTTCAATTTCATGTTTGCCCCTTTTAAAGTAATTGTTAATCCTGTTCTATATTAGCTTCTTTGAATGTTCAAGTTAATATATGTGCTTAATCATTGTTTCTTTAACTAAGCATACAACGATTACCCTATCGTTACATCTATTGTCTTTATTGTTAATGACTGTAAACACCTCGTTGTTATTTTGATTCCTGTTGTGTAACTTCCCCCCCCATCATAAAAATAACTAACAAAGAGAGTTTATGAAAAATAATATTTTTAAAATGTCAGCATTGTCTGCTGCAATAGTGGTTTCACTTTCTGGTTGTGGAAGTAGTGATGACGATAATAAAAGCAGCGTACCATTAGTTACTGACGTAGCGCCTAAAGCGAGTGATGTTGTTGTTGCAGATTTAAAACAATGGATCCCTGTTACTGCAGAATTTAAAGCCAGCGATAACGATGGTGATGCACTTACATTTAGCTTCACTGAAAATGGTGAAGCAGTGGTTGCAGAAGATGGCGTATTCACATTTAGTCACGGCACTCTAACTGTAGAGGGAACATCATTTACTTATGTTCCAATGTCGGATGATGATGCAGTTATTGATTACACTGTAAACGCAAATGGTAAAGCGGCTTCTGCGCAAATAAACATTTCAGGAGTTGTTGGTGACCCATTAGCAAATCAACAATGGCACCTAAATAATACAGGCCAAAAAGCATACTCATTAAGTGATGAAATGAAGCAGGGCTTAGTTAATTTATACGTAAGCCTATCCGGTGATACCGAAGAGGAAGCGCAAGCAAGTGTTGATGCTAGTTTTGCTAATGCAGAAGCTACAGGGTTGGTTGCTGGTGAAGATATGAATGTAACAGCCGCTTATGCTCAAGGCGTTACAGGAGCTGGTGTAACTGCTGTTGTTGTTGACTCGGGTATGGAAATTCGCCACGAAGATTTAGTAGATAACGTATTACCAAATCGTTCTTTAAACCTTAACGCTGAAGCGCTAGATCGTACAGACCCTACAAGTACATCAAACAGTGGTGACCACGGAACAAGTGTTGCCGGCTTAATTGCAGCAAAAGGTTGGAATGGCAAAGGCGGCCGTGGTGTTGCACCTGATGCTGGCTTAATCGGTATGAACTACCTTGGTGGAGATAAAGTAGCACAAACTGATTTACTTGCTCATGGCTTCCCTGGTAGTGGTATTAGTACGTCTGAAAATATTTCAGCCTTTAACCGTAGTTACGGTATTACGTTCCCTGCATTCTTTGGCTATTCAGAACTAGATGAAGCAATTGAATCCTACCCTAACCTTAACCTTCGTGATGGTAAAGGTGCGCTAAACATGAAATCTAGTGGTAACTCATTCATTGATGGCGACAGAGAAGGCTCGTTTTGTGCTGATAATGGTGCAAATGACTTAGGTTTAACTTGTTACAATGGCGCTTTTGAGCCAAGCCAAGGGCATCCTTATTACTTGAGTGTTGCTGCAGTAAATGCGAACGGGAAGCATACTAGCTATTCTACAGCGGGTGCTAACGTAATGGTGTCGGCTCCAGCGGGTGAGTATGGTCGTTTTGCACCTGCAATGGTAACAACAGATCAAATGACGTGTATTAATGGTTATTCAGGTTTCAATGGTGGTTCTATTGCAGCATGGGCTGAAGCTTACGGTGAAGAGTTTGCTGCAAGTCAATATCCATTTAACTACCCAGGCCATGCAGACAATGCAAGCTGTAACTATACTTCAACGTTTAATGGCACATCATCTGCTGCGCCAAATGCATCGGGTGTGGTATCGTTAATTCTTTCGGCTAATCCAGATTTAACATGGCGTGACGTTCGCCATATCCTTGCATCAACTAGCACTTTAATTGATGCAGATAATGCTGCTGTTAAATTAACAGTTGGTGAAGGCGAATTTGTTGCACACGACGGTTGGATTGAAAACTCTGCCGGTTATAACTTCAATAACTTATATGGTTTTGGTCGTGCTGATGCTGGAGCTGCGGTTTCTATGGCGAAGGCTTACGATGTTGCTTTAGGTGAACAAGTTATTACTCAGTGGAGCGGTGTTGGTTCAGTAATTGCTGAAGACGCACTTGCACTAGAAATTCCAGATAACAATGCAACGGGTCTTACACAAGAAATTGAAGTGACTGAAGAGCTAAGCATTGAAGCAATGCAGTTTAAGTTAGATGTAAGTAATGCTGAGATGGGCTTTGGCTTAAGCGATGGTACACAAACTTCAGCCGGAACAGATTTAGCTATAGAAGTTACATCGCCAGCGGGTACACGTAGTGTATTACTGTCCTCTAAACAAGCGATGCTATACCCAGCATACGATACTTCAACTGGGTTCAGTAGTGGGTATGTTTTAAAAGATGCTGTAATGCTTTCAAATGCGTTTTATGGTGAGTCGACTAAAGGTACTTGGACGGTTCGTTTACTAGATACAAGTG
Source organism: Pseudoalteromonas sp. SWYJ118 (assembly GCF_015864505.1). NCBI lineage: Bacteria > Pseudomonadati > Pseudomonadota > Gammaproteobacteria > Alteromonadales > Pseudoalteromonadaceae > Pseudoalteromonas > Pseudoalteromonas sp. SWYJ118. The sequence continues at coordinate 52,554 of NZ_JADYXC010000012.1, forward strand.
CAAATAGTTATACATTTAGTGATGCTCCGGATAATATTTTTGGTGGCGTAATCACGGGTATTACTAACAATAGCTCAGCGAGTATTTTAGAGGGTGTGTCTTTACGCGCATTCGGTCACGCAGGTCAAGAGTAAGGATTATGAAAATGAAAATAAATAAATTAATTGTATTAAGTACTGCTGCGTGTATTTCTTTAAGCGCTTCGGCAAACACAAGCTTTGATGAAAGGGTTCAATTACCAAAAAAACAAGTGTCTAGTGTCAAGTATACTAAAGCTGACTTTGGCTCTTATAAAGTAGAGAGAAATTTGCGCCTAGTGCCTTCAAGTGTTGTTGCCGATGAGCATGTAGTTATGCAAAAAGGCGATATGGCAGTTGTAGACGTTGCAAGTAAATCTGATTTAGTAACTAAAGGAACTTTGGTACGTAACGTTTTAACTAATAGCTTAAGTTCTTTATCGGGTAATATTACGGTACTTTTAAAAGATGGTATTACTGCTAGCGACGTTGCTGCAGCGGCTGGATTAAAAGTGGTGTCTGTATTTCCTGGTACTAAGATTGCCGTTTTAGCAGTGAATGATGGACAAGATATTTTAGTTGCAGCAGAGCAGTTAAATGCTTCAGGTTATGCTAAAGAAGCTAGAATTGAAGTACTAGAGACGATTTATACTGCGCAATAAGTTATTTTATTAAATAAGCTTATTTAATAAAAACCCCGAGTAATATTAGTTATTCGGGGTTTTTTTATGAAAAGTTAATCATTAATTCCTATATCGGCAAATATCATCCCGCGACGCATGCTGCGGGTTGCTAAAAACACTTCACCTAATAACGAAATAAATGCACAAATAAGTAACGCCATGGCAGCTACAAAACAACAAGCAATAGTCACGCTTAAGTTAATTGATTGAATGTGTGACAAGAATAAAAACATAACCACAGCACATACAAGTAAGGCACTTAATACACTTAAACTAAAAGCAATATGTATAAAACGCGATCTTTTTAATAAAGCGCGCAGTTCTGTTGCTAGCGACTTATTAAAATCGTCATCTGTATTTACTTTTAATCTTCGCTCCAATAAGCGCGCTCTGTCGGTAATTCGTGCTAAGCGATTAGATAAAACACCTAAAGTTGCTGCTATACCTGTGATTAAAAATACGGGAGCAACGGCCGTTTGAATTACTTTTGCCATTGTTAAAATGTTAATTACTTCGCTATTCATAATTCTCTTTTTACAGCTATTATTTTTTCTATACGGATGAGAACAGTAATATAAAAAATAGAATTAGGAAAGTTAAGTATCAGCTCTAATGTGGAAGGCCATGCCTAACCAATATATTTGAAATTTGGGTAATGATATTGAAAGTTTCTTTAAATTCGGCGTTATTTTGCTTGGTTAAGGTTCAAAAAAAATTATTTGGCTAAATACACATAGGACTTTTTTAAAAGTCTCAATAAATTAGTGCCTATTGGGTTTCTAGGTTTAAAATGTTTTTTACCTTTTTGATAGTATCAAGACTGCATCATTAAAATGCAGCTGATACTTTGAAGTGAAGCTATAAGTAATGGCTTAAAACTTATTTTATCACCCTAAGTGAGAGTCATATTATTTAACGGGTCAGTTTCTCGAAAATAAAACCGTTGGATTAATGTGTCAACTTAGAGCAAATATGTAACTGATTGTTTTTTGAAAAGGAGTTATTAAATTATATAAGGCTATAGATTACTTTTAGAGATTGCTAAAGCAACCTCTAAAAGTCGTTCAGCTTAGAATTCGGCTAAACCATCATCGCACTCTGGAGGTTCAGATGAACATATATAACCTGCAGGTGCTTTACCGAATGTTGGACATGCAATAACTCCTATAATGCCAGGTGGAAGAGCTATTGGTAATGGAGTAGGACATACGGGTGGATTAAATCCACCACCACCGCTTGAGGTGATATGAATCTCCTTTTGCGTATATGCTCCACCTTTATGTTTTACTTTAATGGTGTGATAACCGCTGTTCAGTATTTTTGTAGAACTAATCGTATCATTAAGGTTTGATATACTTTTAGTGCCTTTATTACCCCAGTAAATAGTGAAATCTTGATGTTCTGAATCGAGTTCGTTTACGATACAATTTCGCAATGATGTCTTTAGTGTAACCGTATTGCCATTGATGGTCGTTTCGATTATCGGAGATAATGCGGTGCTGGGGCTCAGTAAATCCTTATAGCCTAAGTTACCACGATAGAATTGTTTATAATTTCGATTTGATTTATATTGTAGAACTTTTGTTTTCCAAGTTATACCAGCGCGTATATCTGCACTTAGTAAGCCAGCAGTAACTCTTTCATTTACAAAATCACCATCACCATCACCACATTTATTTCCAACGTAACCGAATAATTTTAATGGTATAGAAGGTTGTAAACCTACTTCAGCATAAACTGAGCCCCAATAAAGACGGCCGCGAATTGCCGCATTTATGTAGGGTTCAATTTCGGCTTTTGCAGTAACTTGGTAAGCCAAATTGTTGCTATTTAAAGTTTGGTCCGCGTTATTAAATGACTCACTTTGTTTTACACACTTACTTTTGTCACAAACATAACTAAATGTTCCTTCGCTTAAGAATGGCTTCACCATCCCGATTTCACCTTCTGCAGAAAGCTTTAAATCACCCGTACCGGCACGTACATAAGTTTTTACATCGACTTGTACAGGTATAAATCCAACCATGAAAATGTTGTCATATACTTTAGCTTGAAAAAGTTCAAATTCTTTTCCTTTAAATGTTCGCTCCGCTTTACCATATAGACCCAGAGAGCCTTCGAAGCGGTAATTTAATTTTGAATCTAAAAAATCAACGCGAACTTTATACTTAATCCCCCATTTCTTCTTGTATCGGTAATCAACCCTTGCAGTCGTATCGGCTTTTACTGAGCCGATAACATCCATCCCCACTGAACCATAAGCCCCTTTGTATAATTCAAAGCTTTTATCAATATCTTTATTTATGCTTTTTTGATATTGCTTTGTGCGGCATTTATATTTTCTAGGACATGAACTTCCATATTCACTGTTTAGAGAATCGCTATCCAAATCTTCATCAACGTCTAGGCCCCACTTTGCAATATAAGCATCAGCTTGAGATTGAGAGGATATAGCATCAGCTTCTGCATCTATGATTGTTAGCATACCGGATGACAAGTCGTCAGAAGAGCTGATTGAGTTTAATGGAGTGCTAGTATGTTTACTGAAGGTTAATGGAGAGTTAAAGTCTTCAACTGTCTCTTGATATGCTTCAAAAGATAGACCAGCATTGTTATAAGCATTTTGTGCGCCAGAAGCAGAGTCAATAAAATATAGCTCTTTTTTTATAGCTCTTCCATCGACACTTACATACTCAACTTTACGAATTTCGTAACCTTGCTTATCTAGTGAACCTTGTATTATAGAGCTCCTAACATCTGAGGGCGTTCTTGGCGCAAGATGATCATTACTGGCAGCAGCCTGAAATGAAAGCAATAAAGTTGCTACTTTTAGGATTGTAACGCTAAATTTCTTCACTTTCTTTTTTCCTTTTTAAAAATGAGTGAAGCACAATACCCAACATGGGCACTAAAGTAAATGAATTGTATACTTTGTATTTTTATTGTATTTTTATTGCATTTTTATTGCATTTTTATTGCATTTTTGATGCGTGTTAATTTATATGTACGTAATACTATGATGGCAGTTATTTTACAGAGTTAATATTCTCAACCTTTTCATTCATTCATGCATCGTCGCAAGCAAAAGTAAACTTAAAAAATACTTTGTAAGTACTAAATAAAGGGAGCTTCGGCTCTAATGCCGAGCATTTAAGAAATAGTTAATAGCACTTGAACGATCTTTTAGGTATATAAGAATTCGGATTTTTTATGCAACTTTCTAATGCTCTCGATATTATCAACAACATCAAACCTAATGAAGTTGAAACATTCGCAGATTTACTTCCTTTATCCCTTATCGAAGAAGCCTATACGCTGACCGAAATCGTTACACTAAGAAAGTGGAAATGAAAATTAAATCAATGGCTTAATTTCTTAGTGGTATGGTCATTTATAATCACAAGTTCATGACTGATGTCGCTAACATGCTCGATATTATTGGCCGAGGTGGGAAGCCATTTGTTGCGCCAACTGCCTTAACTCAGCGTCGTAAGAACCTGGGTGAAGCTGCCATGAAAGCGTTGTTTGAATACACCCAAAGACATTGAATGAAGACGCCAATCATCCTCACTGGCATGAACTTACTTTGCTTGGTGTTGATGGTGTTGTTTGGCGCACAGATGACTCCCCCAAAACAACGAGGCCTTTACAAAACCGACCAATACACAATATCCACAAGTCAGAATGGTGTGTCAAATGGAGCTGAGCAGCCATTTAATAACGGGGAGCGCTTTTGATGATTACAAGGTCAATGAAATGGTGCTGGCTGAAAAGCTTATAGAAACCACACCCGATAACAGTCTCACTTTATTCGACAAAGGCTTCTATTCTTTAGGGTTTTTACATAAATGGCAAACGACTGGCAGTGAACGCCATTGGCTAATACCACTGAAAAAAATGTACAATACGAAGTTATTCAGACATTAGGGCGTAATGATAAATTAGTCCAGCTTAGCAGTAACCCGAGGGTAAGAAAAATGTGGCCAACGCTGTCTGACATATTAGTCGCAATGTTAGTGACTCGAAAAATAAAGGGTATGTCATACAGTGTGATGACATTGATGACAGATTCGATGCGATATCCGTCAGCAGATATTGGGGATTTATACAGTCACCGCTGGGAGATAGAGCTTGGTTATCGTGAATAAAAGCAATATATGCTCGGTAATCGATTAACATTAAGAAGTCGCCTACCAGCGCTTGTAAAGCAAGAACTGCGGGGAGTGTTGCTGGCTTATAATATGGTGCGATATCAGGTGGTGAAAATGTGCCATACATTTAAAGGTAATTATTTACCTTACCAACTAAGTTTCAATGATAGTTTAGCTCAAATAATGAGGTTACTCGTTGGATTACCGTATTCAACACTTGGCGTAATACTACGTCAATTAAGATACTTTTATGCCATGGCAGAAAGCCTAATTCTAGAGCCTCGAAGAGAGCGAAGTCTTCCTCGTTCAGTCAAGGCAAGACCGCAGCGGTACGCTAGAAAAAAAAGCCGTGAACGGCATTAGAGCTTCGGCTCCCTTTTTACATAGCTTCACAAACTAAATCACAATAAAGGCCATTTATAGGTATATTTAACTACTTAATAAAAAATAAAAAACAACAAGGACTTTGACTGATGAAACGTACTCCATTTGCACTCGCAGCACTATCACTCGCTATTTTAAGTGGCTGTAATCAAGCCCCTGAAGAAACTCAAAAAAATAATACGCAAGTTAAAACAACTCAAGTTGCACAAGCTATTGCACCGGTTGCTAAAAAAGTGCCACATGAAATGACTATTCATGGTGACACGCGTATAGATGATTACTATTGGCTACGTGATGATGAGCGTAAAGCGCCAGCGGTAATTAATTATTTAGAAGCTGAAAATACATACACTGATGCCATGCTTGCACACACTAAAACGTTGCAAAGTGAGTTGTTTGAAGAGCTAAAAGGGCGTATTCAAAAAGACGATGATTCGGTCCCAGTTAAAAACGGTGATTATTTTTACTCAACGCAAACACGTGGCGATAACGAGTACACTACTTACTTACGCAGCAGCGATTTTTCAGGTACCGATCAGCAAGTTATTTTAGATGTAAATGAGCTTGCTAAAGGTCATGATTATTATGCAGTAAGTGGTTTAGATGTAAGCCCAAATGGCAATTTAATGGCTTATGGCGAAGATACTGTTAGCCGTCGTATTTATAGCGTAAAAATAAAAGATTTAACTACCGGTAAATTACTCGAAGACACACTTGAAGGCACCAACGGTGGCATTGTGTGGGCAAACGATAATAAAACGGTTTACTACATTAAAAAAGATTTACAAACTCTACTAGGTTACCAAGTGTATCGTCATACATTAGGTACATCGCAAGCTGATGATGAGCTAATTTACGAAGAAACTGATACCAGTTACTACATGGGTATGAGTAAAAGTAAAGATGAGTCAGAGATTTATATTTGGCACAGCAGCACGGCTGCATCAGGCGTATCTGTATTAAGTGCTGATGATACTAAGGCAATGCCTAAACGCTTAATTGAGCGCGAAGCAGGGCTTGAATATGATATTTCGAAGCTAGGGAATACTTACTACATTGTAACTAACTTAAATGCTGTAAATTTTCAGCTGATGAAAGTTGATATTGATAAAGCAGGCGACAAGGCTAATTGGCAAAGTGTGATCCCAGCGCGCGATGATATTAAACTCGAAGGCATTGATTTATTTAATGACTATTTAGTTTATCAAGAGCGTGAAATGGGCCAATCAAAGTTGATTGCGCGTAATTTAAAAACAGGCAAAGAGTTACCACTGAGCTTTAACGATAGCGCTTATACAATTGGTACTTATGGCAATAACGATATAGATAGCAGCACGTTACGTGTTTACTACACAAGCATGACCACTCCAAGCTCATCGTACGATGTAGATTTAGCGACTGGCGATAAAACGCTTCTTAAGCAACAGGTTGTGTTAGGTGATTTTGATGCTGACAATTACGCTTCAGAGCGTATTTTTGTAACAGCACGCGATGGCATAAAAGTACCGGTAAGTTTAGTTTACCGTAAAGATGCGTTTAAAAAAGATGGCACTAATCCGCTACTGCAATATGGTTATGGGTCGTACGGCGCAACCATGGATCCAACGTTCTCAAGCTCACGTTTGAGCTTGTTAGATCGTGGCTTTGTATTTGCAATTGCCCATGTACGTGGCTCGCAAATGCTAGGTCGTCCTTGGTACGAAGATGGCAAGCTGCTAACTAAAAAGAATACGTTTAACGACTTTGTTGACGTAACTAAAGCACTGGTTTCTCAAAAGTATGGCGCAAAAGATGAAATATTTGCGTTAGGTGGCAGTGCTGGTGGCTTATTAATGGGCGCAGTAGCAAACCAAGCGCCTGAGCTTTATAAAGGCATGGTTGCTGCGGTACCGTTTGTAGATGTAGTAACAACGATGCTTGATGCGAGCATTCCGCTTACAACAAATGAATACGGCGAATGGGGTAATCCGAACGAAAAAGCGTATTACGATTACATGCTGTCTTACTCGCCATACGACCAAGTATCTAAGCAAGCATATCCTAATATGTTAGTAACGACTGGCTTGCACGATTCACAAGTTCAATACTTTGAGCCTGCAAAATGGGTTGCTAAGCTGCGTGACTATAAAACTGATGACAATAAGTTATTGTTTAAAATAGATATGGAAGCAGGGCACGGCGGCGCATCGGGTCGCTTTAAACGTTTAGAAGATACCGCGCTAAACTATGCATTTATGCTTGATTTAGCGGGTATTAAAAAGTAATTAATTTATATATTTAAAATAAACAAAAAATGTAAGGTGCTTTTTAAGAAAGCACCTTTTTTTGTGGCAAGTTAAAGCTAAACATAGTGCCTTTACCAATTTCACTTTGTACGTAAATTTCGCTATCCATCAGTTTTAATAACCCTCTGCAAATAGCCAATCCTAAACCACCTTGCTGGCGCCCTTCTTTATTAGAATTACTTGCTTGGTAGTGCGGATCAAAAATAGCATTCAGCTCATCTTCTTTTATGCCTACGCCCGTGTCTGATACATGCACAAATAGTTGATTGTCGTCACTGCGTTTTACATGTACTGCAATGCTGCCGCCGCGAGGGGTATGCCTAATTGCGTTATCAATTAAGTTGCTTAATACGCGCTCTAATTTAGCTATATCGGCAACCACAGGAAAATCACAAATCGCAGGTTCTACCGACAAACTAATGCCTTTTTTATCAACGGCTAAACTAAATTTTGCCATGCAATCGTAAATGAGTTCACCTAAATTAAAGGTTTCTTTATTTATACTTATTTCGCCATTTTCTAAGTGAGCAAGTTCAAATATTTGCTCTATGAGTAGCTTTAATTGCCCGCAATTATTAAGCGATACCTGCAAGTACTCTTGCTGCTCTTGTTTACTTAGCTGCTCACCCGACTGATTTAATACTTCTAAAAACCCCTGCAGTGAAGCAAGTGGTGTACGTAGGTCGTGCGATAGATGGGTCAGCAACTCTTTGCGTTGTTTATCGCCTTGTTCAAGCGCTTTAAACTGCTCATTAATACGCGTTAACATGGCTTGAATACTTCGCCCTAAACTATGAACTTCGTTACTTTTTTGCGTTGAATAGTTACTTAGCTTGGTGTCTGTAAGACTGTAGTTAGCAGCTTCAATATTACTAACATCGCGTGCTAAGCGCTGAATTGGGTTGGTAAAAAAGCGTAGCAAAATTAGCATCGCAATAAATAAAAATGCTAGTGCAGAGCCAAGCCATAAAGCAGCTAGCCATAACTTATCATTATTTTTTACAGTGCTTAGGGAGGTATCGTAAGCCTCACCACCAATAATTACATATAAATAGCCTTGTAGCTTATCTTGATTAAATACTGGCGCGGCTGAAAATATTTTTTGTTGCTCTTTATTACGAGGATTGTCACCATAAATAGGAGCAGCGCTTGGGTCGTTAATCAGCCTTTTTAAAGGCGTTAAACTAATATGCGAGCGTTTAACTTTACCCGGCTTTGCTGAGTAAGTAAGAATTTTTCCGGTTTCGTCTACAAAATAAAATTCAAACGCAGGACCTAATAACATTAAGGTATGGAAGAGGTTTTCAAGCGCTTTATAGTCGTAAACACCTTCTTTTATTAATGGGTTATCTTGTACTAAATGTTCCGCTAGCGCTAAATGTAGGTTTTGTTCGGCGTGGTGTTTTGATGTGAGTTCTAATTGCTTGCTCCAGCCGTAAACTAGGGCGCAAATAAAACAAAAAATGACGACTAGCGATATAGCTAATTTTTGATACAAAGATAATTTCATAATAGGTGTCTTAATTGAGCTGGCTAGGGTTTAGTTTGTAACCAACACCCCAAACTGTTTCGATGATAGGCGCTTGTTGGTGCTCTTCTAGCTTGGCACGTAAGCGGTTTATATGTGAATTAACCGTATGCTCATAACCACTGTGTTGGTAACCCCATACTTTATCGAGTAACTGCTGGCGGCTAAAAACATGATTAGGATGGCGTGCAAAGTAAACGAGTAAATCAAATTCGGTGGCGGTAAGGTTAAGGGCTTGCTTGCCTAAATACACTTGGTGCGAACTAAATTCTATATTGAGTGAGCCTACATTTAGTGTTTGTTCGCTATCAACGGGGGAGTTGTCGTTATTTTGGCTAGCGAGTAGCTGTGCTCTGTGGCGTAATTGGGTTTTTACTCTGGCTTGTAATTCGCGTGCAAAAAAGGGTTTACAAATATAATCATCGGCGCCCATTTCAAGGCCAATAACTCTGTCCATATCGCTACTAAGCGCGGTGAGTAAAATTACGGAGGTAGTTGGGTAATGCTCTTTTATTTTTCGGCATAAGCTCAAACCATCCATTTGGGGTAAGTTTATATCGAGTAAAATAAGTCCGTAGGGATGCTTGGCTATTTTTTTTAAGGCAAGTTCTGCGCTTACAACATGATCAACATGTAAGTTAAGCGACGTTAGCTGCGTGGTAATTAACTTACCTATTTCTCTGTCATCTTCTACTACTAATATTTTTTCGTGACGCATGTATTACCTCGTAAAAAGGGGGGCATCCGTGCTCCCTTACTTCCCCATTACAAGCTGGAACGTTACTGCGTGCGCGTAATTACTATTTTCGATACTGGGTTATCAAACTTATGTTCAACACCAAGTGCTGATGTAGATAATCCATCTTGATTTGAAACAATGCCTGGATGCATCGTTATTATATCGGCTGTATCGTCACGTATTTCGTTAAACCCTTCACCGCTAGCGGCAGGACCTGGCACAGTTTCAGCTGTTTCTGTATTTGCTTCCGTACCCGCATCATAAGCTGTCGTAGTGCGTGATAACGAGCCGCCAACTTCTAATGTTGATACATCTAAAGAACTAAGACCGGTAAAAGCATCATTTGTATTCCCAAGCATGGCAGCAAATGACAAATTAAGCGTTTCTTGCTCTTCAACAGTAATGATTACTGTGGTGGTTTCACCAGGGCCAATAGCGCCTTCAGCTGAAACTGCAGCAAGTGCACTTTCGTAGCTGAGGTATTCTTCATTTGCACCGCTTTCTGCAAGCATTTCTAAACCAACAGAAGCTGTTGTACCGAATGTCCAAGGTGCTTCATCTTCAAAAGCAATGACAGAGAGTGGTGACAAAGGCTGTCCTGCAGTTAAGTTACTAAAAGTAATAGTAAACTCACTGATCACAGGTTCTACAACAATTGGCTCAACAACGACCGGCTCTTCAACAACTGGGTCGTTATCATTATCGCTACACGCTGCAAGTGTGGTTGCAAGTGCAAGCACTAGTAGACTTTTTTTAAGGTTGTTAGCAGATGACATAATCATGCTCCTACTTAACTGTAACGGTTAATTGCGCTACTGGGTTTAACCATCTGTGTACTGTATTACTTAAATCGCTATTACCCGCTTCTAAATCGTCATCGCCTAAGCTACCTGGGTGAATATGGATGCTTGTATTTGTATCACCACTTAATATACCTGTACCGCCAGTGCCAGCGTCGCCACCTGGAGCCGCAGGAATCCCCGGAGTACCTGGAGCGCCAGAGCCTTCAACTACAAGCTCATTGTTTTGTTCTGTGCCTGCATCGTAAGCATTTAAATTAATTGTGTAAGTACCCGCTTCTGTTGGGATTTTCCAGCTGTTTAAGCCTACAAAGCCATCATTAGTTGGTAGCATCATTGCAGTTAAAGATAGGTACTCGTTACCGTCAGTAGTTGTTAGTGTTGCCGTTGTAGATGCGGCTGGTGCAAGTAAACCTTCAGCTGGATTTGCAGCCATATCACTGCCCGCTGCAGTTGCTTGTGCAACTAGCTCTGCAATATTGCCGCCTTCAGCCATTGTTTGTAATGCTGTAGATGCCTCTGTTGCTACTTCAAATAGTGTGTCTTCGCTGTTGTGTGCTGTAATTAACAGTGGAGTGAAGTGAATACCCTTGGTTAGGTTAGTAACTTTTAGGTCTAATTCTGCGGCCATAGTCGATTGGCTAGCTGCCGCTAAAAGAATTGCAATTGTTAATGTAGAAGTTTTCATTATTATTCCTGTAAGTGATGATTCGAGTTAAGTATTGAATAATCGTCTCCAGAAACTCTCACAAACTTATCACTTTTTTATCACAAGATTTCACGCTGTGATTTTTAAATACAAATACGTTGGTTGATTTGTAGACATTTGTTTAGTTAAGAGGCAACATACATAAAACAAAAAGGAGAGTGTTATGGAAGAAAATCAACAGGTTGAACCAGTTAACAAAGATGACCGTATGTGGGCTATGTTATGCCATTTGAGTGCGCTTGCCGGATTTATTGTGCCGTTTGGCTCAATAATTGGGCCATTAATTGTGTGGTTAATTAAAAAAGATGAGATGCCAGTTGTTGACGTGCACGGTAAAAAGGCGCTTAACTTTCAAATAACGATGGCAATTGCATATGTAGTTTGTTTTTTACTGATGTTTGTAGCAGTAGGCTTAATATTACTACCTATAGTGGCAATTTTTGGGTTTGTAATGGTTGTAATGGCGAGTATTAAAGCTAACGAAGGTAAAGAGTTTAATTACCCGTTTAGTTTAAATTTGATAAAATAAAACCTCAGTCATTAAATTGTAAACCCAGCTATAGGCTGGGTTTTTACGTTTAGCCATAAGGGCATTATGCTTTATCTCACGTTATTTATTAGCGCATTTATATCTGCCACATTACTGCCTAGCTCTTCTGAGGTGATAATGGTGGGGATGATTGCCCAAGGTAAAGTTAATTTATGGCTTATGTGGTGCGTAGCAACACTTGGAAATGTATTGGGAAGCTGCGTTAATTACTGGTTAGGCACGCAGGTACTGCGTTTTAAAGATAAAAAATGGTTTCCTGTATCGCAAAAAGGGCTTGATAGCGCACAAAAGCAATTTAATAAATACGGTGTGTATAGTTTGTTGTTTGCTTGGCTGCCAGTAGTAGGCGATCCGCTAACTGTAATTGGGGGGATATTTAAAGTACGCTTTAGTATGTTTTTATTACTAGTAACACTAGGCAAAGGCGCGCGCTATTTAGCGGTTATCGCCCTTGCCGTAGGATTCGAAAAGCTTTTTTAAATAAATTTTTTAAGGCCTTATTTAGCCCAATCAAGCGTTAACGACACCGAGTCGGCAAAACGCAGTGCATGCGGTTTATCAACACGTGCTTTAGCGTAATGAACACTTGGGTGTGAGTGACAAACCGCAAGAATTTCAGCCACTAATTTTTCGAGCAGTAAAAAGTGGCCTTGCTCTACTAAGCTAATTACTTCTTTGGTGATCACTTTATAATTAAGTGCTTGGTCAACTTCATCCGTTTTACACGCGTCATCAGCAGGGTAGTGAATCTCTAGGTTGATCACTACATCTTGCTTTTTTTCACGCTCATCGGGGTTAAAGCCAATAAACGTACGCAGGCGCAAATTAGTAACGTTAATAATTGCATTAGCCATAGGGTTAACCTTTTATAAGCTGCAAAAATTCGTTGCGTGTTTTAGGGTCGCTTCTAAAGTTACCTAACATTACTGATGTACGCATGCTTGAATTTTGCTTTTCTACACCACGCATCATCATACACATGTGTTTTGCTTCAACAATAACGCCCACACCTTTAGCGCCAGTAACTTCTTCAACTGCTTTAGCGATTTGATGCGTTAGCTGTTCTTGAATTTGAAAGCGGCGTGAAAACATATCAACAATACGTGCAAATTTAGACAAGCCCAATACTTTACCGTTTGGAATATAAGCAATATGGCAACGGCCAATAAAAGGTAGTAAATGATGCTCACACATAGAGTAAAGCTCTATGTCTTGCACTAACACCATGTCGTCAGCGTCAGATGTAAATACCGCTTTATTAGTTATTTCATCAAGCGTTTGACGATACCCTTGCGTTAAATATTCCATTGCTTTTGCAGCACGTTTTGGCGTATCAAGTAAGCCTTCGCGGTTAGCATCTTCGCCTACTGCGGTGATGATTTTTTCGTAACTTTCTTTTAATTCATTGTGCATAAATATCTCAGTTTATTTATATTTACTTTAAATGACGGCCGCCATCAACAGGCAAAGAGCGCCCTGTGATGTAGTGGCTTTGTAATAGTAAATCAATGCTATTGATAATTTCTTGGCATCCGGGTTCAATGCCCATTAATGATTTTTTAAGGGTTTTAGCTCGATATTGCTCATCGTCATGTTCATTAAAAATAATGAGTGATGGAGCAACCGAGTTCACTTTTATGTTTGGCGCATATTTAGCGCTAAACGATTTAGTTAAGTTATCGAGAGCTGCTTTACTTGCTGCATAAGCTAAGTGTTTAGGGCTGCCTGTTTCAACTACATAATCAGTAAGGTGAATTATATCAGCAGGTACTTTTTCACTTTGCTGATAGTTTATAAGCAGCTCAGCGCACATTAAATTAATTAAATACGGTGTTTTGGCGTGTATACGCATCATATTATCGAACAGTACTGCAAAGTCAGGATTGTTAGCTTCGCAGTCCCAGCTTGATGCATTGTGAACAACAGCGCGCAGCGATGTTGTATGCTCTTTAAGCGTATTTATAAATGCACTTATACCGTCATCGGTACTAAAATCGGCATAAATACATACAGCGCCTAGTTGCTCTAATTTATCAACAGCGTTGTGGCGAGTACGATACGTAATAATAACAGCCTGCCCTTGGGCTATATAATGCTGAGCGAGCGCTAAACCAATACGTTGGCCTGCGCCGGTAATTAAGATGGGCGATGTCATATAAGGCAGTGTTCTCTTTGGCGGGTAACTTATACCAATATTGTTAAAACATGATCGATCTATCGCTATTTTCTTAGGGCTATAATAGATCACTAATTTAACGCAATTGGTATTATAAAATTTAAAGCGTTAATTTACTAAAATATACGCAGTTTCTTAATCTGTCGATCAAAAAAGCAATTAATCCTCAAAGGCGTTAATTGCTTTATTTTACTAAAACATTAATCGTAAATTGTCGGAATTGGTTGGCGCTTATGTTGTGTACGCATGTAAATACTTACAAGCTTTTGTTCAACGTCTTTAGAAACAGATTTACCTTCTAAAAAGTCATCAATTTGCTCATAGCTCAAACCAAGTGCTTCTTCATCGGTTAAGCCTGGGCGATCGCTTTCTAAATCAGCTGTAGGTGCTTTTTCTACTAATAAAGCTGGGGCACCGAGCGCAGTAGCAAGTGCACGCACTTGGCGTTTTGATAAACCAAATAGCGGAGCTAAATCGCACGCGCCGTCACCAAATTTAGTATAAAAACCAGTAATATTTTCAGCACTATGGTCGGTACCCACTACTAAGCCTTGGCAAAAGCCTGCAATTTCGTACTGAGCAACCATACGTTGGCGTGCTTTAACATTACCTTTAACAAAATCTATCTGAGCTTGCTCAGGCAGTGCTTCACCACAGCCAACTACAGCAGCTATCGCTTGCTCATGCAATGCATCAGCCGCAGGTTGTACGTTTACGGTCATACGTTTACTTGGCTGGATAAAATCAACCGCCATTTGCGCTTCGTCTTCATCGGCTTGTACGCCATAAGGTAAGCGCACAGCAATAAATTGGTATTTGTCAGTATCGTGTTCTTTATTTAGCTCGTTTACGGCAAGTTGACATAAGCGGCCGCAAGTTGATGAGTCAACACCACCACTAATACCCAATATTAGTGATCGTGAGTGAGCTGCTACTAAACGTGCTTTAATAAAAGCAACCCGGCGAGTTATCTCAGCATTTACATCAATAGTTGGCTTAACCTTCATTTCAGCCATAATTTCGGCGCGCATTGCCAGCTCCTTATAAAATTTAATATGTGATACGCAATAAACTTATTATGTGATTTAGTCTTAATTAATTAAAGTTTTAAATGAGCTTTTATTTTGCGAAGCTCTACTTTTAATTCTTCCACTTCTGCCAGTAAATCACTTAATTCTTTATCTTTAATTACTTCGCTTGGTAGAGCAACAAAGGCATCGGCGGGATTATTTTGTTGTTCGCCAAATAAATGAATGTATCGGCTGTCGCGTTTACCTGCTTCTCGTTCTAATTTACGGGCGTAATCGCTTTCAATCAGTTTATTGAGCGCTGTTTCTACTTCATTTACGTTATTAAAATCAGCAAGCCTAGCACTGCGAGTTCTTAATTCACCTGGAGTTTGGGCACCACGTAAAAGTAATAAACAAACAATGGCACGTTGCTGAGCAGAAAATTGCAGATTACTAAACTCAGTGTTGCAAAAGCGGTGGTCGTATTTATTTACGCGACCAGTAAGCCCTTCATCTATAGTTACCAAACGCATGTCTATTAGTTCATCAAGTGCGTTTTGCACGTCACTATCTGTAAGATTTAACACAGGATCGCGATTAGACTTTTGATTACATGCGTTCACTAGAGCGTTTAACGATAGCGGATAATGTTCTGGCGTTGTGCTTTGTTTTTCTAGTAAGCAACCAAGAATACGTTGTTGATTTGCTGATAACTGCATAAATAATCTCAAATTAGTAAGCGTATTTTATTAGCTTACACCTTTATTGGATACCAAGCCATTGCTGGAGTTTAGGTTTTAGGGCGGCTAAATCGAGCGGCTTACTTAAATAATCGTTCATGCCTGCTGCTAGGCATTTTTCTTTATCGCCCTGCATGGCATTGGCTGTAAGTGCAATAATAGTAATATTTTCATTACCCTTACCTGCATCGCCTTCTCTAATGGCTTTAGTAGCTTGGTAGCCATCCATTTCAGGCATTTGGCAATCCATTAAAACTAGCTTATATGGCTTACCTTGTTTTGCATTGAGTTTTACAATTGCCTCAAGCCCATTTTCAGCAATATCAAAAGTCACACCTGCTTGCTTTAATAGCGCCGAGGCAACTACTTGGTTTATTTTATTGTCTTCAACGAGCAGTAGTTGTGGTTCTGATGAATCGAGTACTGGTGCTTTAGTTAGTTTATTTTGTAGTTGTGCTTGTTGCTGCTGTTGTTCAATGTATTTATCGTTAGTGAGTGAGTCAAACAAATCAGAAGGTGTGAGTGGTTTGAAAATCATACAGTCGACTTCCATACCTACTTTAGACTCCTCAGGTGAATAACTCATTGGCGCCATAAGAACTAACTTGCAACTATGCATATTTATAAAGTTTTTAAGCCCAGTTATATGCGTTTGCGGCGCTTTTTCAAAAAAGTAGTAATCAACTAAAATAGCTTCAGGGTGGGTGGTTACATTATTTAAATAATCATCAACCTCAAGATAGTCATGTATGCAATTAACCTTTGCACCCCATACCGTGAGTTGTTTGCTGGCTGTATTTGCATTTAACGAGCACTCATCAATAATTAAAATATGTTTGTTTTTAATTAAATGACTCGGTAAATCTTGTTCTTTACTTAAGCGAGGCTGTATTTGTATTGTGAAAGAAAATGTACTTCCTTCACCTTGCATGCTGTTTACACTTACTTCACCGTTCATCAGCTCACACAGTTGTTTTACTATGGCAAGGCCAAGCCCTGTGCCCCCAAACTGGCGTGTAGTTGAGGTATCTGCTTGTGTAAACGAATCAAATAACGACGCTTGTTTTTTAGGGTCAATACCAATGCCAGTATCAATAATCGAACATTGTAGGAACGAGCCATCCGTTGTTTCATCCACTTTGGCGGTAATAACTACTTCACCATCAATAGTAAATTTAACGGCGTTGCCAATTAAGTTATTCAAAATTTGGCGTAAGCGGTTCGGATCACTAATTATTTCGCTAACTGTAATTTGAGTGGCATCTAAAATAAGTTTTGTATTGTTTTGCTCTACTTTTAAAGCAAACGATTCAACCACTTCTCCTAATAACCGAGGTAGGTTAAATTGCACGTTTTCAATATCGAGCTTACCTGCTTCAATTTTAGAAAAGTCTAATATGTCGTTAATTATATTAAGTAAAGATTGAGCTGATGACTGAGCAAGTTCGATATGATGCTTTTGCTGCAGGTCTAGTTGCGTTTGCTTAATTATATTAAGCATGCCTAAAACACCATTCATTGGGGTGCGAATTTCGTGGCTCATACTCGCTAAAAATTCACTTTTAGCTTCAACAGCTTGTTCTGCAGTTTCTTTGGCGGCAACCAGCTTTTGTTCAGTTTCAATACGTTTTTGGCTTGAGTACAAACTGCCAATAAGTGCTGCGACGGCAATTAAAAAGCTCTCTTCGTTACGAGACCAATTTCTAGGTGACTGACATTGCTCTGCGCATACAACACCCAAAGCTCCACTACCGGCTGGGATAACCACGCATAACATGGCTTGAATTTCTAAAGGGTTTAAATAGTGTGCTTTTAGAGGCGTTAAAACCGGGTGATTTAGTGCATCTGGAGCATTAAATACAGCTTGATGATCAATGGTATTAAAAAAGTCTTTAGCATTTCTTCTTAGCCAAATAGGGTCTACGGTGTCGCTTGATAATTGATTGCTGTGAACTGCAAACGGATTTAGTTGACTCTTATCTTCATTAAAAAACCAAATGCTGGCACGTTTAACGTCAAATGCTTGGCAAATCGATTGTGTGATTACGTCTTTAGATTGGCTTAGTTGTCCGTTTAATATGAGTTTATTAACGGTTAGCGATGCGAGTATTTCATTGTGCAGTGCAACTTTATTGCTTTCTAATTCAATTTTTTTACGGGTATCAATATTCTGTAGTGAGCCAAAAATGCGTGTGCATCGTCCATTCTTTCGTTCTGCTTCACCATGTACGAGTACCCAAACAGATTCACCTTCTGCATCCATTACTTCTAATTCAACTTCGTAGCTTTCACCATATTTTATGGCTCGTTCAATTAAAGGTTTAATTGTTTCTCGGCTAGTGCCTTTTTTAAAGTAGTTTAAATCTTTAGGCCATTCTGGTTGGTTATTTAATGGGTATTTAAATAGTTTTTTGGTCATGTCAGACCAATACACTTGTTTAGTTTCTAAGTTAAATGACCATGCGCCTATTTGAGCTAGATCACTCATTGCTTCAAGCATTTTTTCGTTTTGTTGCTGACGATTAAGCATTTTCAAAAAGAATAAAAAGGCCCAAATTAATAATCCGCAAATAATAATAATCGATAACCGAAGTGGCCATATTGATGAAATAGGAGGGCTCCAACCGATTTTTGGCGCTACATATAACTGCCAGCTGCCGCCTTGAAAATTTAGAGTGAACTCAAGAGGATCTTGCTGAATAATATTTTGATTGCCGAAAAAAAACTCGCCTTTTTTACCTAAGCCATTACGCCCTTGAATGGCAACGTTGTACTGTTTTTCTAATTCATAAACGCCAGAATTGATATAAACTTTGTCAATATCGAGTACAACCGACAACAACCCCCAAAACTCATTATTAGGAGGGGTATACACCGGAACCCTGGCGATTAATGCTTCCCCCCCCTGAACTAATGTTAGCGGTCCTGCCATAATAATTGTGTTGGTATCGCGGGCTCTAAGTGCATCAGTACGCTGATTTTTATTATCTAAAAAATTAAGGCCAATTGCTTTTTCGTTCCCTTTTAAAGGATAGGTCATTTGAATGACCATATTGGGAGCGCCACCAATATTACGAAGTTCATTTGATGTATCAAAAAGAGGGGCTGCGATTTGTTCAAAGCGTTCTTGTTCTAAACCCGGTTCTGCGGCAACGGCAACACCTAAACCCCGTACTAGTTGAATATTAGAAACTAAGGTTGATTCGAGTTGAGCTCTATAAGTACTTACTTCTGAAAGAATTTGTAGGCGGTGAGCATCTTTTACACGATTATAGTTAATACGATCAAGAACAACACCAACTAGTACAGTTAGCGTAAGCGATAACCAAAAGGTCAGCTTAAAGTTATGAACATTCGTTTTTTTGTTATTACTAGACGGTGGCATTAGCTACATCGTGGCGTTAATTTAGGCAAATTAACTATAGCTAATTTATGAGATAAATGAAAACGGCGCATTAACAAATGCGCCGTTTATTTTTTATAATTAGTAGTTTAGCGAGTTACGAATCGCTAACTTCACGTGCCCAATGATTTTGCTTTGCTACGTGTAGCTTGCGGTAACCATCAAGTAATGCTGCATGCTTTTTAAAGCCTTCAAGCGATAAACCTGGAAAAGTTAAACCGTTAAACTGCTTTTTACCTTCGGCAATTTCAATAGCCAGCGCTACATTATTAGCACCAAACATTAAGCCTAATGCATCTTGGTAATCAGCGTATTCGCGCTCGTCATCGTATTTAATTTCAAGAATCGCTTTTAAACAGCGGAAGTGGCGCATTGCATCTTCGTTTACTTGGCCTGTATGAAGTATCCAGTCAACCCAATCAATGGCTTCTTCGCTGCCTGCGGCTAAACATAGGTGCGCTTTAAGTTCACCTATACGCAGTGTGTGCCATGGTGTGTCGGCATCGGTTGCTAAACCAATAAATTCTGCGGCGCGGATAATATCGCTATGACCTGCTTCTTCTAGGCTGTCGTAAATTTCCATCCATTGCTCTGCATCGTACTGATCAAGCGATAGGAATGCTTCGCGAAATTTTGCGCCTTCGTTGTTGTTGCGCCAAATAAGCTCATCAACTGGATAAATATCTGACATGCCCGGTACTAAAATACGACATGCGTATACGTTTAGGTGCGTATAATCCATGATGTATATATCGTGATCCATGCTGTGAATCAGGTCAGTACAGAAGTTATATTCTTGCTCTGTTGTGCCGCTAAAGTCCCAGTGTACAAATTCAAAGTCAGGTTTTGCACGGAAGAAATCATGCGAAATCAAACCGCTTGAATCAATAAAGTGCAGTTCAATGTTCTCTGGTGTTGCTACTTCATCGTTATCAAATGTTGCAGGTTGGAATACATCTAGTTGATCTAAACGACGACCTTGTAGTAACTCTGTAACTGTACGCTCAAGTGCAACTTCAAATGATGGGTGAGCACCAAAAGAAGCAAATACAGAGCCATCAGTTGGGTTAATAAGCGTTACGCTCATTACTGGGTAAATTCCCCCAAGTGATGCATCGGCAATACGTAAATGAAAGCCATGGCTGCGAAGCTCTTCACACGCTTCGTGAATTTTAGGATATTGCTTAACAACGTCTTCAGGCACGATTGGTAAACAAATGCCTTCGGCGATGATGCGGTTTTTAATCGCGCGCTCAAATACTTCTGATAAACCTTGTACGCGCGCTTCAAACTTCGTGTTACCTGCGCTCATACCGTTAGATACAAAAATATTACCGATAACGTTTACCGGAATGTATACGTCTTGGTTATCGCGTTGGCGAGTGTAGGGCAGGGTACAAATGCCACGATCAATATTGCCTGAGTTAAAATCAAAGAGATGTGATGCGTTAAGTTCGCGCTCTGGGTCAAAGTAATCCCATAAGCTTTCATCCATAATACCTTGTGGTACTTCGTCGCCTTCAACTTTAAACCATTTTTCGGTTGGGTAATGAGTAAACTCGCCATTGGCAAATTCTTCACCTAGATAAAAGTCTGCAAAAAAGTAGTTACAGCTTAAACGCTCAAAGTATTCACCGAGTGCTGAGGCAATAGATGCTTTGTCGGTTGCGCCTTTACCATTGGTAAACATAACACCGCAGTCACTGTCTTTTATATGAACCGAATAACAGTTAGCTACAGGGTTAAGCCAAAGCGCTTCTTCAACATTAATGTGTAGGGCTTCAAGCTTGTTTTGCATGGTAGAGATTGACGATTCTAGGTCGCGGTCTTTACCTTTGATAAATGTTTTTTCAGTCATATTGATCTCAACTAGTTCTGCACGATGTGTGGAGCTGACATTATCGTGGATTTTGATGTTTATTTCACCCTTTGCGAGCAAGAACATTATTATTTAATAAAACTGTGGTTATTATATGTCCTTAACGCTTGGTCAAAACGTGCAAAGGAAAGGTTGATGTTTAAAGTAATCAAACGCTTGTTATTATTAATTGTGATTTTAGGGCTGGCAAGTACCGCCGTTGTTTATGGTGTACTTAGTTTAAGTTTACCTGCCCTTGATGGAAACGGACGTAGTAACGCGGTAGTAGAGCCCGTAAAAATTTCGCGCGATGCACTAGGGCAAGCAGTGATAAATGCAAATAGCCGAAACGACGTTGCCTATGGTTTAGGTTATGCGCATGGGCAAGACCGATTTTTTCAAATGGATTTACTAAGACGTAATGCCGCAGGCGAGCTAAGTGAGTTATTTGGCGAAGCCGCGTTGGGGCTCGATAAAAAGATGCGTTTTCATCAATTGCGCAAACGCAGCCAAATTATTTTACAAACGCTGCCTGAGACCGATAAGCAATTACTTAAAAGTTACGCTCAAGGTGTAAATGAAGGTTTAGCGCAAGTAGGGTATTCAAGCTTTGAATACTTACTAACAGGCGCAGCACAAAAGCCATGGCAAAGTGAAGACAGCTTACTTGTGATATTTAGCATGTACCTTGATTTACAAAGCGCGACATTTGAACGTGACCAAGCACTCATTCAAATTGAGCAAGCGTACACAAAGCAAATGGTTGATTTTTTAACGCAACCAAGTAAGTACCAAGCCGCGCTTGATGGCAGCAAATTAGCGCCTTATAGCGGCGGCATACCTACTTTTCCCACTCAAACAGAGCATACAGTTAAAAGTATTGAAGCCAACCAAGAGCGCGGCAGTAATAACTGGGCAGTTACAGGAACGTTGACTAAAACAGGCGCTGGAATGGTGTCTGATGATATGCATTTATCGATGGCAGTGCCTGTAATTTGGTACAGGGCTCAGCTAAATTATATACAAAATGGAAAACCCGCTCAGGTAACCGGTGTATCGCTGCCCGGAGCGCCGGCAATTGTTGTTGGCACTAACAACAATGTTGCATGGGGATTTACTAATGGTTATTTAGATACAGCCGATTGGATTGCATTAAACGATGATAGTAAAACATGGCAAGTAGATGAACCTATTGTATTACCCGATGGGGAGGTTGAAAACTATTCATTAATACTTAGCGAATATGGCCCTGTAAAATATATTAACGAAAAACCTTATGCATTGAGCTGGGCTGCACATCAGCCTTACGCCGTTAATATGCAACTATTAAAGTTAGAACAAGCCAAAACAGTAGATGATGCACTTGCTGTCGCAAGCGATGTAGGAATACCTGTGCAAAACCTAATGGTGGTAGATAGCCAAGGTAACGCAGCGTGGAAAAATATGGGCGGTATACCGGCTCGTAAAACGCCAAGTGAGCTCGGTGTAAATGCCGGTGACTACTCAGCGCTTTGGCAGCAAACCGAATTAGAACGCCCCTTTATTAAAAACCCACAAAACGGTCGATTATGGACTGGTAATTCTCGCGTGGTATCGGCTGAAGATAACGCCCGCTTTGGCAATGGTGGCTATGCACTCGGTGCACGTTCGAGCCAAATCCGCGATAGATTATTTGAAAAACAAACATTTGCAGAGAGCGACTTTTACGCACTACAGCTCGATAACCAAGCTCGCTTTTTAATGCCTTGGCATGCTTTGCTATTAAAGCAATTAAAAACAGATCAAACCAAAAATCAGCAATATATAACAGCGCTCGAAAATTGGCAGCAATGTGCGTGTTCAACCTCCATAGGGTATACCTTAGTTAAGCGCTACCGCGATGAAGTGATTAATATTCTATTTAGTAGTATTGAAGACGAATTAAATAAACAGCAAGGCACACTTAAATACGTAAAACGAGATTTAGAGCCCGCAGTTTGGCAGCTTATTAATAACAAACCCGATACGTGGATAAACCCGCAATTTAAAAGCTGGGATGCACAATTACACGGTGCATTTAACCAAACTATCACTAAGCTTAATGAGCAATTTGGTAATAATGTACAAAGCTGGCAGTGGGGCAAGGTCAATGAGTTAGTGATAGAGCATCCGTTTGCAAAGCAAATGCCGTTACTTGCTAAGTTATTAAATATGCCTACAGCAGCGGGTTTTGGTGGTAGCTACATGCCCGCCGTACAAGGGCGTAGTTTTGGCGCATCGCAGCGCTTTATTGCTCAACCTGGGCATTTAGAACATGCAATTTTAGCTATTCCCGGTGGGCAATCGGGGCATCCTCTTTCTGAATTTTATAGAGCGGGGTTTAGTGATTACGTAGAGGGTAAACATACACCTTTATTGCCGCAAACACTTATGCATCAAATAGTCATAAGTCCTATTAAATAACGTTTAAGTGATAAGTGAGTGAGCTTAAATAGTGATAAAAACGTTCTATATTAATTACTTCATACAACAGAGAACTAAAATGAAAAAAATACTACCCGCATTAATAACAGGTTTATTACTAAGTACAGCAGCGCAAGCAGATGAAGGTCCAGTAACAGCACAAAAGCTAAGTGAGCATATATACGTACTATTTGGGCAAGGCGGTAATATTGCAGCAAGTGTAGGCGATGATGGCATTTATATTATTGATGATCAGTTTGCCAAACTCTCAGACGATATTAAAAAAACGATTAGCGATCTAAAACCAGGCAGTGCAGAGTTTGTTATTAATACGCATCATCATGGCGATCATACCGGTGGCAACGAGAACTTTGCTAAAGCGGGTGCGCACGTTATAGCACACGACAATGTACACAAACGTTTAGAAGAGCAGCATGGAGAAGGGTCAGACTTTTTACCGCGCATTAGTTTTGGTCACGATTTAAAACTGCATTTTAATAATGAACACGCCCATGTAGTGCATTACGAACATGCACATACCGATGGTGACTCGGTTGTTTTTTTTAGTAACGACAACATAGTGCACATGGGCGATATTTACTTTAATTTTGGCAGCTTACCGTTTGTTGATGTAGATAGCGGCGGCAGCGTTGATGGTATTTTAGCGGCAGTAGACGATGTAGTTAAACAAATTGACGACAACACTAAAGTAATACCAGGACACGGTAAGGTAAGTGACCGTTCAGGACTGATAGCGTATGGTAAGCTAGTTCAAAACGCGAAAGACGTAATGCTAAAAGCAATGCAAAATAATGCAAGCTTAGAGCAAGTACTTAAAGCCGATCCATTGGCAGGACTTGGTCTTGAATACGCAGGCTGGTTACCAAAAGAGAAAGTAACCACACTCTTTTATCGCAGTTTAAAGTAGTACATCTAAAGTAAAAAACATGATACAAAGCTGAGTGTATTCTTGATTTAATCGAGCGTACATTCGGCTTTTATTTTCTTATGCCTAAAGGAGTTGTGTATGTCGGCAGAAAAAACCCATCTTGAAATTTGTAACTTAACCAGAGAGCAATATCCGCAAATTAAAACCTTGATGGATCAAGCGTATCCCGACTTAGGTGGTGCGTGGCCAAGTCATACCATTTTTAGATTAATAGACCAATTTCCTGAAGGGCAAATCGGTATTGTAGATGACGGCGTGCTGGTGGGCTTAGCGCTGAGCGTACAAGTTGATTACACACGTTTTTCAAACCCGCATACCTACGAAGACATTGCAGATGGTCATGACCGTGTATTTAGCGATACCGACGGCGATGCGCTATACGGCTTAGATGTAGCAATAAGCGAAACTCACAGAGGCATGCGCTTAGGTCGTCGCCTTTATGATGCCCGTAAAGAACTGTGCCGCCAATATAACCTACGCGCTATTTTAGCGGGTGGTCGTATTCCGCGTTATTACAATCACAGTAGTGAAATGACGCCAATGGAATACATTGCAAAAGTAGATCAGAGAGAGCTATACGATCCTATTTTAAGCTTTCAGTTATCTAACGATTTTCAGGTAAAGCGTTTACTTAAAAAGTACCTACCGGAGGATCAAGAGTCAGTTGGTTACGCCACTTTGCTTGAGTGGAATAACATTATGTATGAACCAACCGACACGGTACTCGAGTCAACTAAATCAATTGTGCGCGTAGGTGCTGTGCAATGGCAAATGCGTTGTGTTGAATCGGTTGAAGAAATGCTAAAGCAGGTTGAATACTTTGTAGATACCGTATCTGACTACAAAAGTGACTTTATACTATTCCCTGAGTTTTTTAACGCGCCATTAATGGGTTTAGGAAATCAAAGCAACCAAACGGAAGCGATTCGTTATTTAGCCGAATATACCGAAACGTTTAAAAACGCGATGTCGCGTATGGCAATAGAATACAACGCCAATATTATTACCGGCTCTATGCCGCTTGCCGAAGATGATAAAATTTATAACGTGAGTTATTTATGTCACCGCAGCGGTAAAATAGATGAGCAGCGTAAAATACACATTACCCCGCATGAGCAAAACGATTGGGTTATTCAAGGCGGCGACAAAATTGCTGTATTTGAAACCGATGCCGGGCGTGTAGGTATTCAAATTTGTTACGACGTAGAGTTTCCTGAGCTTTCACGCATATTAGCTAAGCAAGGGCTCGATATTTTGTTTGTACCATTTTGGACAGATACTAAAAATAGTTATTTACGTGTACGCCACTGTGCACAAGCACGCGCAATAGAGAACGAATGTTATGTAGTTATTGCAGGCTCGGTAGGTAATTTACCACAAGTAGAAAGCCTTGATGTGCAGTACTCACAATCGGCAGTGTTAACGCCATCGGACTTTTCGTTCCCGCACGATGCAACACTTAACGAAGCCACGCCAAATACAGAAATGCTGTTATTTAGCGACCTTGATATGGATAAACTAAAAATTCTTCATAGCGAAGGTACAGTGCGTAACTTAAAAGATCGCCGCGAAGATTTATACGAAGTCATTTTGAAAAAGAGAGATGTTTAATGGCGTGGATTTATTTGGTTATTGCCGGTTTACTTGAAATTGGCTGGCCGATAGGTTTAAAAATATCGCAAAACTCAGATACTCGCTGGCAGGGTATTGCAATAGCGGTGGCTTTTTTAGTCGCTAGTGGCTTTATGTTGTGGCTTGCCCAAAAGCAAATATCGATGGGTACGTCATACGCAGTGTGGACCGGTATTGGCGCTGCAGGTACGTTTGTAGTGGGTATATTGTTTTATAACGATGCCGCTACATTTGGTCGTATTGCGGGTGTACTGATGATTATTAGTGGTGTGATAACGCTAAAAATAAGCTCTTAATTAATAATTCAAATAAACGCTTAATTATGAATAGCGCAGGTATAAAAGCCTGCGCTTTTTTATGCTCTTAACTTGGCAACATGACCAAAACAGCGGCGATGGCGATGAGTATTAAGCCTGCAGTATCTTGTTTTTTAAGTGGCTGTTTTAACCAAAGTACGGCAATTAGCATGGTAAAAAACACTTCAACCTGTCCAAGTGTTTTAACGTAAGCAACGTGCTGTAAGCTCATTGCACTAAACCAGCCAATAGAACCGACACAACTAAAAACACTAATTGCGGCTGTAGTGCTTTTGTATTGCCACAGTTTACTGAGTGTTTGCGGCTCTTTTAATAATAAATAGCCAAGTAATATTAGCGTTTGTAGACTAATTACAAACAGTAAAACCCAAGCGGCAGAGTGTGGAAATAGTAACCCCGAATTTAAACTCGCTTCACGTACCCACAGTGATGTAAGCGCAAAGCAAGTACCACATGCAAGCCCCAACAAAGCCGTTTTAGCATTAAAGGTTTTTACACTGGTTATGCCACTAAGTAGCAATACGGCAATAGCGCCAAAAAATACACCAAGCCAACCAAGTAAAGAAAGTGCTGAGCCAAAAAATAATACACCTAAAATGGCAGCCACTAACGCCTCGCTTTTAGCAAGACCAGCCCCTACAGCGTAGTTATTCATTTTAAATAACTTAACCATTAAACCAGTGGCGAGTATTTGCATAACGCTTGCGCCAATAATAAATCCCCAAAAGGCATTATTAAACGTAGGCATGGCGGTATCTTGGTATTGATACAAACCATATAAATACACCGCCGCAATAGGCCCCGCAATAATAAAGCGGGAGAGGGTTACGCCAGCAACACTGACATTACTACTTAATTTACTTTGCAGGGCATTACGCCATGCTTGCATGAAGGCGGCTAAAAAAGTGAAAAATATCCAGGTCATGGTCGTCATCGTTAAAATGTAAGGCAGTAAAGTTAACAAGCTTTGTGAAGTAAAGCGATGCATTAACTATGATGTTGAATATTCATCATCTGCGACATTATGTCGCATGGGTTTGAGGATATATTTAGCTATAGTAAGCCTGATGTTATTGTTAGCCGCCAGCGTTTGTCATAAAACGTATCTGGCGGCTTTTTTATTGCGCTTATGCTAAATTATCCGAAACATCAAAAGGATAAATTATGACAACATTAGTTGTATGTGCATTACTTGCGGTATTAATGCCTTACTTTGCAAAAGTGCCGGTTGCTATAGCAATGGCAAAATTAGGTCGATACGACAATAAACATCCAAGAGCGCAACAAAAAAAATTAACCGGCTTTGGTACACGGGCGCTCGCTGCTCATCAAAACTGTTTTGAATCGCTCGCTGTTTTTGCTGTCGCTATTGCAGTTGTACTGGGCACTAACTCTGTAGGTGCAGTGACCGAAACGCTAGCGGTTACGCATATTGTGTCGCGTATTTTGTATTGCGTTTTTTACTATATGAACCTAGATATAATTCGCTCATTAGTGTGGTTTATTGGTTTGGGTACAGCCATATCCATGATTGTGGTGAGCTTATAACTTTATGGCGTAAAACCACAAAGCAAGCAGCCTAAAAGGGCGCTTGCTTTGTAGTCTTGAAAAATCTAATAAAGTTAGTGCGATACTTTAATTCGCTCTATTAAATCGGTATTAGCAACTTCATTGTTTATTGCAAAATCGAGCTGTACAAGTACGTTTTGATAACCCATTGATGAGGGTTTGTATTGCCACTGTCTTAGCGCCTTTTTAGCTTCACGGTCAAATATGGCTTCAGGCTTTGCACTAACAACAGAAACATTAGCGGTTTCACCATTGGGAGTTATATCGTACTTTAATACCACTGAGCCGCTGATGCCTTGTTGAGCTGCTTGTATTGGATAAAGGGGTTCAATACGCATTGTCGGTGAAATGTGATCCTCTTTAGTCATTGCCTCTGGTTGCTTTGCAATCGCTAATCCACTTAGCATACTTGCGGCTACAAGTAATAAGCCACCTTTAGCAAGCTTTGAACGCTCCCCACTGTGTTTTATATTAGTTAGTCGTTGTAACATGGTTTTTTTATCTCCGTAGTGTGAATAAGCCATAAGTCCTGTGGGCGCATTTGCCGCGCAGTTTATTAAGGCTTTGCTATATAAAATATGTTGTTGTGTGGTTTTATTGCTAAGTACCCGTTCATCACAAGTCAGCTCTTGTAGTCGGCGCATGCTTGCGTAACAAAACCAAGCTAGTGGGTTAAACCAAAGTAAAATAGTAGGTAGTAACATAAGTGCGTTTGTTAGGTTGTCTTTGCGTTTTATGTGTACGTTTTCGTGCTCTAAAATAAGCGCTAATGTGGCTTTATCAAACTGGGTATTGTAGTTACTCGGTAACACCAGCTTGCTGTTTAAAATACCGACCACCATTGGCGTGGCTACATGTTGGCTGGTATAAGTTTTAACATCAGCGGTAAGAGTGCCTTCAAATTGTGTTAACTCAGTTAACTGCAGGCTTTTAACAAAACGGGTATGTGTAATAAAACTAGCTATTAATAACCCTGCGGTAATAAGTACATACATGAGCGCCCAGCTAATACCCATTTCATGTGTAAAAGGCTGGTTAGGGGTGATTAAGTAATGGCTAATATTGCTATTTTGCAGTGGTTTAATCGCATTTGGTAAATTAGCAATCACCAATGCCGCAGGTAATAGCCATGCTAATTTATATACAAACCGCGAGCCAAGGGCTTTTAAACCAAATCGCTCGAGTAAAATAAATCCACAAAACAAAATGCTTAATAGTAATTGCTGCTCAATCAACCAATTAAAACCAGTTTGAATAACCATGTTAATCCCTTACTTTTGGTTTTTTTCCCAGTCATCTATAACTTTTTTAAGCTCGTTTATATCTTGCTGAGAAAGCTGCTCCGATTTAGCAAAACCGCTTACAAGTGGCGCAATACGTCCACTAAAAAAGCGCTCAATAAAGTTTTGGCTTTCTTTTAAGGTGTAGTCGGCGCGCTCCATACACGGCATATAAATATACTGACGACCTTCTTTTTCAAATGTAAGTGCGCCTTTTTTTACTAGTCGACCTAGTAGGGTTTTAATGGTTTTTTCGTGCCATTGCTTATCGTCGCTTAAGCGCTCAATTATTTGGCTCGCGGTGGCGGGGTAGTTAATCCAAAGTGCGTCGAGCACGTCAAACTCTGCTTTTGATAACTCAATCATGCTATTGCCTACAAATGTAATCTTTAATTAAAGACTACACCTGTAATCTGTAATTGCAAGTTTATTTTTAACTTTTTGAGATGTAATTAAGTGACTTGGTATTAGATTTTTGAAATATCGTTTTTATTAATTTGTATATATTGGTTTTCAGGTAGGTTTAGTTTTGAAAGGGTGAGGTCACTAAATTGCACTCTAAATAAATCAATTACTTTATATCCGCAATAATGCGCCATTTTACGTATTTGTCTGTTTAGCCCTTGTTTTAAAACAATACTAAACTGATTGCTGGCTATTTTATTTACTTCACAAGGCAGGGTTATGTGTTTATCAACGGGTACGCCTGCTGCCATTTTTTTACAAAAAGCATCGTCTAAAGGCTTATTTACGGTGACTAAATAATGTTTAGACTGGTGGAAGTCAGGATGTATTAGTTGATTACAAAAATCCCCATCGTTGGTCAAAATAAGCAAACCGCGAGAGTCTTTATCTAATCGACCAATAGGGTAAACGCGGGTGAGTGTGGGCAAATGGTGAATAAGGCTGGCAGGGTCATCAATATTTAATTTGCAGTCAATACCTACTGGTTTGTGGTACGCAAAATAAACTAAATCGGCAGCACCTTTAATTTCTTTTTCGTTCACTATTACAATGTCTTGCTCATCAACGTGATCTATATGATTCGCTGGGCGATTATTTACAGTCACAACACCTTCATCAATTAAACGCGATGCCTGTTTACGAGAACAAATACCTGCATGGGCAATATATTTAGCGAGTCGGATTTTTGTGCTCATAACGTGTGACGCCAGCGGCTAATAAAAATTTGATCGTGATTATAGCAAAGCTGCGTATCGATAATGTTAAATAACCTGAACTCAGGTTAAATATAAAAAGGTAATCAAGATGGGTATTAAATTTTCACAGTTAAAAAAGCACGAGCCGCTACAAAAAGTCATTGTTCACTCGTTAGATATGGCGCTTTATCAAGTATCAGTAATGATTAATAACGTTGAATACTATGTAACAGAAGACAGCGGTGAGTTTTTAAGAGCGCTAAGCCCACTGCATGTTCAAAAGCGTTTTGATAAAATAGCCTATGCGGGAATGGTACTGCGCCAAACAAGCGCTTACGACGAAATGTGCGGACAGCCCGAAAAAACCGGCAGTAATATGCTCGAAGTACCTTACGGTAAAAACAACCTGTATTGATAGAACTAGTTTGCTAGTATCTGCTCCTTTAAGGGCGGAACATGTATCAATTAAAAGCAGATAATACCGACGCGTTAAACTCAGCGCTTCGCACAAAAATGGTTGAATTTAATGCCCAGCATTTTGATGCGCAAAGAGTGCCATTAGGCTATAAATTTACAGATGAGCAAGGCGAGCTTGTTGCCGGTATTAGTGGGTGTGTATTTGGAAATTGGCTGATGATTAGTTGGCTTTGGTGTAGCGATGTAGCGCGAGGTCAAGGGCTTGCAGATAAGTTGCTAACGGCACTTGAACAATCAGCTATTGAACTAGGTGCAACGACCGCTCAGCTTGATACGCTAGATTTTCAAGCAAAACCCTTTTATGAAAAGCGCGGTTATAGTGTTAAGTATCAACTTAATAATTATCCGCGCTCTGGTACGCGCTATTTTATGGAAAAGCCGCTTTAATTTTTGCTGACTATTTTGCTTTTAGTGGCTCGCCTTCAAAGGTAATACCTAAGAATGGCGTTGTCTCTGGCGCTAACATAAAGGTGCGAATGTTCATGTGATCATCACCTTTAGGGTTTTGCAGCACGTCTTCTCGGTAAAACTTACCAAAGCAATCCAACGTATTTTGTTTACTTAAATCGTTTAATTTAGCAAACGCAAAAATTTTACATGAGCCGTTGTTCTCACTCGCAGCGCTAAGTAATCCATGGTTATTAAAGCCACATGCAGTAAAGTCGTAATTTGCTTCAATAACAGCCATTGTATCGGTAAATTGAATGCTTTTTGGGTTTTCAGCAAGTGCTTTTAAATAGTTATTTAGTGTCATGTGTTACCTTTGGATTTTTAATTATTTAGCGCTCAACTCTAGCTCATCTGTTTGCTGATTTATATTGAATTTAAATCGCGATAAAAAGTTCATCCCTAGCAAACCTTGTCCGCGTGTGTTTTCAATGCTCAACACTTCAAAACCATAAATAATTTGCGAGCCCACTTTAAACGATTCAATTTGATAACGTTTTACAACAATTTGACCGTTAGCTGTGTTTACCGTTACATCGCCTAAATACAAAGGTTGTGGCGAAATTTGCTCAATTATACTTGTAGGTAGTGAGGTGATGCTTGCGCCTGTATCAATCATTAGTTCGGTCGATAGATTGTTATTTATTTCGGTGTTTATTAAGTAATGCGCGCCGTAAGGCGTTAAAGCAACAAAGTCGTCTTGCGATTGTGCTTTATTGATCATAGCTTGCAGTGTTTGCACTTGGCTTTTTAGATTGTGCTGGTTTGGCATTCGATCAAGGGTTGCTTGTGCACTAATTAAATCGCCTTGCTGAAAGTAGGCGTACGCAAGCGGATATAAAAACTGCGCGTTATCGCTTTTATAATCAAGCCAAATTTGTGTTTGCTCAATAATAGCTTGCCAATTTTGTTGCTCAGTTAATGTGTGTAATTCGTTTTTAGTGAGCGTATTTAAATGTGTATTTACGTTGTTTTGCTGATCAGCAGGTAGTAATGAATTCAGCTCAAATAAAGCAATAATGGCGTTTTGTGTTTGCTCGCTATTTATTAAATACTCAACCTGTAAATTAAGTATTTCTACGTTGTAAGGGCTGTTATTTAATAGCGCATTGAGAAGCGATTCGCTGAGTAATAAATTGCTATTTAGCCATGTTTTAAGCTGTATCAGCCACGATGAATAAAGGTTTTTTGCACTCTCTGGATTGCTGTTTTTTAACTGTTGATAGCTATTAAGTGCGGCTTCAAATTGGTGTTGTTCAAATTGCTGCTTTGCCGTATTTAGTAACGTATTTTGTTGTTTAGGCGATATGCTTTGCTGGGCACTTTGCGTTTTTTGTGGTGTAGTTAACGCAGGCTGCGGCCATAATAAATAAGCGTTAAGGCTAAGCGAGCCAATTAATAGCAAGGTGATTAGCTTGGTATAGTGGCTCATTGTGACCTCTTATTTTTAAACGAGTTTATACCAATTTTATTAAAACATGATCATTTTATCGCATTAAATAACTCACTAACTGCGTTAAAAATTATTTATATAGAACAACTATATGTCACAATTTCCGCCTTGTTATTGTGCTATTTTCTTAGCGCTATAATAGAACACTTATTTAATGCAATTGGTATTATTTAATAAAGTGCGTTAAGGCGTGGATGTTGACTATTTCAATATCAGCCAGCCCTTTATAAGCATAATTGGCGCCTTGATCGTTTAACCATACCGATTGGCAACCGGCATTATTTGCGCCTTGTACGTCGGTATCTAGGCTATCGCCAATGTGTAAAATTTCACTTTTAGCAACGTTTAAATGTGTGGCTGCTTTATCAAATAAGGTGCTGTGAGGTTTTGCTTTACCGTGCATACCTGCTTGCAGTACGAGTTCAAATTTATCGTGTAAGTTAAAGCGTTCAATTTCAACGTTACCGTTAGTAATCGCAACAAGCGTAAAGTGTTTGGCTAGGTTATCTAGTAAGTTTAGTACGTCATCGCTTACGACTATGTTGCTGCGCGCATCGGCAAAGGCGTTATAGGCGGCATTTGCATGGCGCTCTACATCATCTGCGGTAAACCCAAGTTTAGAAAGCGCTAAACGTAGGGTGTGTTTGCGCCATTTAGTTACATCATCTGCGAGATCTGGGTTTTGTATTACGGCAAGTTCGCGACATAGTTGCCAGTACTTTGGACCTTGCTCTTGATAGCCCGGTAGCGCGTTTAAATAATTTTGTTGGGCTTTAACGGCTGCTTTTATAATAGGGTGATTGCTGTATAGCGTGTCGTCTAAATCAAAGCTCATGACAGAAAATGGCTTAATAGCACGATTAAATCGGATCATATTTATTTTCCTAATCAGTTCGTTTTTTTGCGCGAGGGTGAGTGTTGTCGTACACCTTGGCTAAATGTTGAAAATCTAAATGCGTATACACTTGTGTAGCCGACAAACTGCTGTGCCCTAGTAATTCTTGCACGGCGCGTAAATCACCAGATGATTCTAAAATATGTGACGCAAACGAGTGGCGCAGCTTATGCGGGTGAACCTGCGAGCTAATGCCTTGTTTTATTCCCCACTCTTGCATGCGTAGGCGCACTTGGCGAATCGAAATACGATTTTTTTGGCTACTTAAAAATACTGCTATTTCATCGGGCTTTGTAAATTGAGGGCGTATTGTGAGCCATTTTTTTAATGCGTCTAACGCTTTTTTACCCACCGGAATTAATCGCTCTTTATTGCCTTTACCACGCACTAAAATTTCGCCATTAGCAGCGCTAATATCTTGCATGTTAGCGCCAACTAATTCGCTTATACGCAGCCCTGATGAATACATAAGCTCCATCATTGCCTTATCTCTAATTGCGAGAGGCTCGTCGTCAGGTATTTCGAGTAAGCGGGCCATTTGATCTACATCGAGATTTTTAGGTAAAGGTTTTGCAAACTTAGGGCCTTTTATACCCACAGCAGGGTTATGATAATGCGATTGCTCGGCAATGTTTTTTGCTTTTAAAAACTTATACAAACTGCGAATGCAGCTGAGCTTTAAACTAATAGTACGCCCACTTAATTGTTTTGAGCGCAGCGCCATGCTGTAGCGGCGAATATGCTCGCCTTGCACGCCAAACCAGTCGTCACATAATTTACTAAAATAGAGGGCTGCAAAACCAAGTTGGCTTACATATTGGTTTACGGTGTGTGCTGAATATTGTTTTTCGAACTTTAAATAATCGCTAAATAGCGTTATGGGTGTGCGCCAGTTATCGCTTAATTGAGTAATATTAGGTGCGTCGTCACTCATGCAAGTTTTTGTAACCGCAGGTGTAATGCGTTTATAAAGTCGAGTACAAAAAGGTTATCTTGCGCGGGCTCAAAGTGGTTTACGTTACTACTACCAAAGGCCAAAATAGCGATAGGATGTGTAATGTCGCCAATTAAATAAATAGCAGCAGATTGTGTATCTTCACTAAATAATTGTTCGCGTTCTTGCTGATTAATACGCCCTAAATAATGCCCAGAATGGGTAAGGCGATGTGCAATAAGTTCGTCGTATTCGGGATTGTATTTTACTAATTTGCAGTCGTTAACATCTTCACTTGAGCAAATTATATTACGCAGATTATTTGCTAGCGTATCAAAGTCGTCATGATTCCAAAGCTGGCGATGGCACTGGCTAAACAAACGATATACAAGCTCGTTTTGCGTTGCATGCTTGCTCATCGCGTCTATTTGGCTTTTTAAAAGCGTGTTGTGCTCGCGTAATTGGCGTTGCTGAATATGTACCAGCGACGTTGCACCTTGAGCTTGCTGTTGCAGCTCAAGTTGTGCGAGTAGCTCAGGGTGCTGAACTAAAAAGTCAGGATGTTGCTGCAAGTAATCAATAACCTGTTCTTTACTTAGCTCGCTCATAGCGCTACTTGTCCATCGAACACATGCTCTGCGGGGCCTGTCATGCGTACCGGGTGACCTTCGCCACTCCAACGTACTTGCAAGCTGCCGCCTGGTAAATCTACTTGAACGGTTGTTGATAACTTATTTTGCATATGACCAATAACCATTGCTGCACATGCCCCTGTGCCACAGGCTAGGGTTTCGTTAACGCCGCGCTCCCACACTCTTAATTTAATGTGTTCTTGCGACACAACCTGCATAAAGCCAATATTCGCTTTTTGCGGAAAGCGTTCGTGGTTTTCAAGCAATGGCCCCAATATATCAACTTGCGCGGTGGTTACGTCGTCAACTTCTAGTACGCAATGCGGGTTACCCATAGATACCGCGCCACTAAATACAGTGTGTTCCTCGGTTCTAATAATATAAGTAAGCTCGCGCTTGCTTGCTTTTAAAGGGATTTTACTGGGTTCAAAGTTAGGATGACCCATGTTAACCGTCACTTGACCGTCTTTTTCTATGTAGAGCGTTAAGTTGCCCGACTTGGTCGACACAGTAATTTTGTGCTTGTTAGTAAGGCCTTTCATGCGTACAAAGCGGGCAAAACAGCGTGCGCCGTTACCGCATTGTTCTACTTCGGTACCATCGGCATTAAATATTCGATAATGAAAGTCGAGATCAGGAGAGTATGGCGCTTCAACCATTAGCAATTGGTCAAAGCCAATGCCAAAATGGCGATCTGCCAGTTTTTTGATTTGATCTCGTGACAAAAAAACATTTTGTGTAATGTTATCAATCACAACAAAGTCGTTGCCTAAGCCGTGCATTTTGGAAAAATTAACTAACATAGCGCTCTAATTCGGTTTTGCTCTGTGCTAATCATGCCACAGAGCAGCTAGTAGACAAAAACGTTTATGGTAAAACTTTCTCACCTTGATAAAGGCTTTCAATAGTTTCGCGTTCACGAATAAGATGGTGCTGCTGACCATCTACCATTATTTCTGCAACACGCGGGCGCGAGTTGTAGTTTGAACTCATGGTAAAGCCATATGCACCAGCACTTCGCTGTGCGAGTAAGTCGCCTTGTTTAAGCGCTAGTTCACGATCTTTTCCTAAAAAGTCGCCGGTTTCGCACACCGGACCCACAATATCAAAGTTGTGAGTAGGTGTTTCGTCGTCGCGAACTGATACCGGAATGATTTTTTGCCACGCT
Source organism: Pseudoalteromonas sp. SWYJ118 (assembly GCF_015864505.1). Lineage (NCBI taxonomy): Bacteria > Pseudomonadati > Pseudomonadota > Gammaproteobacteria > Alteromonadales > Pseudoalteromonadaceae > Pseudoalteromonas > Pseudoalteromonas sp. SWYJ118. The sequence goes on from NZ_JADYXC010000012.1 coordinate 88,942, forward strand.
TGATAAAGCGCAGGGCGAAGCATGTCGTTCATACCTGCATCTACAATGGCAAAAAATTTGTCTTGGTTTTGTTTAATAAATTCAACTTGAGTAACTAAAATACCTGCGTTAGCTGCAATAGCGCGCCCTGGCTCAAAAATTAGTTCAAGGTGTTTATAGTTAGCTAAGCGCTCGGTAACTTGCGCTGCATATTCACTTGGGTGCGGTGGTTGCTCGTTGCTATATGGCACGCCTAAACCGCCACCAATATCTAAGTGAGTTAGCTCAATACCGTTGGTTTTTAGCTCATCAATAAGCGCCATGAGTTTATCAAGGGCTTCTAAAAAGGGTCTTACTTCAGTTAATTGAGAGCCAATATGGCAATCAACACCAATTATTTTTAAACCAGGTAAAGCCGCTGCTTGTTGATAAACACTCACCGCTGTTTGAATATCAATACCAAATTTATTTTCTTTTAAGCCGGTAGAAATATACGGGTGTGTTTTTGCATCTATATCGGGGTTTACACGAATAGAAATAGGCGCTTCTAAATTAAGCTCACAAGCAACTTCTGAAATTCGCTCAAGCTCAGAAGCTGATTCAACGTTAAAGCATTTAATGCCTAACTTTAATGCGTACGCTATTTCGTCAGACGTTTTAGCCACGCCCGAAAAAACCACTTTAGAAGCATCGCCTCCTGCTTTAATTACACGTGCCAGTTCACCCTTCGACACAATATCGAAACCCGATCCTAAGCGCGCTAATATATTAAGTACGGCTATATTTGAGTTTGCTTTAACGGCGTAACACACCAAGCTTTTATGATTTTTAGTGGCGTTAGCAAACGCTAGGTAATGGCGCTCAAACGTAGCACGCGAGTATACATAACAAGGTGTGCCGTATTGCTGCGCTATGCTTGCCACACTTACGTCTTCGGCAAATAATTGGTTGTTTTTGTAGTTAAAATAATCCATTTATTGCTCCTGACTTTGCTGTGTTTTTGCTTGCTCAGCGGTAGTGGCTGGCTTAGCTGTATTTTGAGGTTGGTTTTGCTCTGTTTGTTGTTCTGGTAAATATAGCGGACCGCTCTGCCCACAGCCAGCTAAGGCGCTTAACAGTACAGTGCTTATTAATAGTTTTTTTAATTGTAAGGTATGCGTCGCTTTCATTAGATTAATATGGTTGCTGGCTTTATAATCGCAGAGTAACAGAATATCTAAAAAATGCAGCTATTCGCGGATGATTTTATTCCTGTTACACTAACAGTACACTTTTAAAGCTAAAACGTACCCAATATTAGGCGGCTCGCCTGCAAAGGAAATAACAATGACTGAACACGAATATCACCAATTAGCCGAAGCTCTTATGTTCACTATTGAAGAGCAAGTTGATGATTGCGAAGCTGATTTAGATTACGAATCGGCACAAGGTATTTTAGAAATTATTTTTCCTGATAAAAGTAAAATAGTAATCAATAAACAAGCGCCTCTTCATCAAGTATGGGTTGCGACTAAGTTTAACGGTCATCATTTTGAAATGCGCGATGGGTTATGGATTGATAACCGTTCGGGTGCAGAATTTTGGGCGTTTATAAATGAAGCATCAACTCGCCAAGCAGGCCAAGAAGTTAAGTGGCAATCAACACTATGAGTTTAGAGTTTGTAGAATTTCCAGCTCAAAGCGAGCATAAAGCAACGGTTATTTGGTTACATGGCTTAGGCGATTCTGGGGATGGTTTTGCACCAGTGGCTCCGCAGCTTAATTTACCAAGTGAACTGGGTATACGGTTTGTTTTTCCGCATGCACCAGTGCAACCGGTCACCATAAATGGTGGTATGGAAATGCGCTCTTGGTACGATATTAAATCTATAGAATTAGATAAGCGTGCCGATGAACAAGGCGTAAGAGATTCGGCTGCTAAAGTAGAAGAACTAATCAACAAAGAAATTGCTAATGGCATACCCGCTAATAAAATTATTTTAGCTGGTTTTTCTCAAGGTGGTGTTGTGTCGCTGCATTTAGCGCCGCGCTTTGAGCAAAAGCTTGGGGGTGTTATGGCGCTTTCTACTTATATGTGTGTGCCGCAAAAATTTGCTGATGAAGCAAAACATACCGATTTAAATGTATTTATGGCGCATGGTAGTCAAGACAACGTAGTACCGCATAGTGCGGGAAGAAGTGCGTTTGAAGTATTAACAGCACATAACATGGATGTAAGCTGGCAAGAATACCCAATGGCTCATCAAGTTTGCGCAGAAGAATTGCAAGCTATTCGCCAATGGTTAATTGCTCGTTTAAGCTAATTTTGGAACCGCTGAGGTCAATATGAGTCAAAAAATAGTTATTAAAGCAAATGTTAAACGCGAACTACAAGAGAGTGTACCAACGGTAAGCTACGAGTGGAATTGGCGTCGTATTGTGAGTATTGCTATGTTGGTATTAATGACCTCTGCAGCAGTTGTATATGGCTTAACAACCTCAGCCAGTGCAGAGCAAGGTGAGCATCCAAATGAGCAGGAACAATTTTTAAGCTTTAGCAGTAACGCTCAAAACCAGACAAACGTTGAAGTAACGGATGTTGAGCCTGAATCATCAATAAACAACATTCCTAACGAGTCCGCAGAGATAACGCAAACGAGCATTGAACCGTTATTAGCTGCGCAGAATGAAGTTGAGCAAAGCATATCAAATAATGCACCTGATAAAGTGAATCCAGTAAATAATGATACAGTTTTATTAGCTAGCAACGATATTGTGATTGATCAAAGTGAGAGTATTAATACAGAGTTAAACTCAAACCTTGATAATGATGCGCAGGAAGAAACCGAAGAAGCTGAAAATATAGCTGAGTATGCTGATCAGAGTGACTTACTTTTAGATCAAAAAAGCGATGATGGTGCATTGAGTGGTACTGAAGGTTTTTCGCCTACAGCACAAGTGGCAAGTGTGGCATTAGGCGCGCAAATAGACACAGATAAAATTAGCCGTGCGGTACTTACTCGTAAAGTAAGTAAGCGTGAGCCTACTAATGTGTTTGCGGCAGATATTAGGTTAAGTCAGTTTGATGAAGGGTTATCGTTTTTTAGCGAGATTAAAAACCTTCAAGGGCAGCAAGTTAAACATGTTTGGACGTTTGAAGATGAAACTATGGCTGAAATTACACTCAATGTTACTTCGCCTCGCTACAGAACCTACTCAACAAAAAATATTATGGACACACAAACAGGCCACTGGCGTGTTGATGTTGTAGATGAGCAAGGTAATTTAATTGCCCAAAAAGAATTTAGAATTTTAGCTGACTAAAACTAGCTAAACGCAGTAATTAATTGGATACCCTTATGACAGAAAAAACAAAATTAGTACGCATCGCAACTCGTAAAAGTGCTTTAGCACTTTGGCAGGCCGAATTTGTAAAAGCTGAACTTGAGCGTTTTCATGCAGATGTACGCGTAGAATTAGTCCCAATGTCGACGCAAGGGGATATAATTTTAGATACGCCTTTGGCCAAAATTGGCGGTAAGGGTTTATTTGTTAAAGAGCTTGAGCAAGCCATGTTAGATGGCCGAGCTGATATTGCCGTACATTCTATGAAAGACGTACCAGTAGAGTTCCCAGAAGGATTAGAGCTGTATACTATTTGTGAGCGTGAGGATCCGCGAGATGCGTTTGTATCAAACAATTTTGCTAATTTAAACGCTCTACCACAGGGCGCTATTGTGGGCACTTCGAGTTTGCGCCGTCAGTGCCAAATTAAAGCACTTCGTCCTGATTTAGATATTCGTGATTTACGCGGTAATGTAAATACGCGTTTAGGTAAGTTAGATGATGGCCAATACGATGCTATTATTTTGGCTGCAGCAGGGCTTATTCGTTTAGAAATGGAGTCGCGTATTGCCGACTATATTGAGCCAGAAGTATCATTACCGGCAAATGGTCAAGGCGCTGTAGGTATTGAGTGCCGTATTGATGATGAAGTAACAAAAGCATTACTTGCACCACTTGAGCATACTCAAACACGTATTCGCGTAAATGCAGAGCGTGCGATGAATCGCCATTTAGAAGGTGGTTGCCAAGTGCCTATTGGTGCTTATGCATTAGTTGATGGCGAGCAGGTACATTTGCGTGGTTTAGTGGGTGCTGTTGATGGCAGCGAAATTTTACGCGACGAAGTAACTGGTCATGTAAATGATGCAGAAAAACTAGGCATTGAGCTTGCTAAAAAATTACTAGCTCAAGGCGCAGACAAAATATTAGCTGAAGTTTATAGAGACGCATAAATGACACATATTCTGATAACTCGGCCCGAAGGAAAAGGCGCAGCCCTTGCACAGCAATTAGAGCAAGCGGGTTATCAGGCGTCTTTGTTTCCGGTATTAAAAATAACGCATTTAACACCCTCTAGCACTGAGCTGAGTCCGCTGTTAAATGCGGACAAAATAATATTTATATCGCAAGATGCAGTCAGTGCGCTTGCGCAACTAAAACCAGATATAAATACAAAAGCGCAGTTTTATGCGGTAGGCCAACAAACAGCCGACACAATATATGAACAATTTGGTGTGCGTGCTGCATTGCCTAAATCTAAGCAATATGATTCAGAGGGGTTACTGGCTCTAAAATCACTTGCTCAGGTTGATGGTAGTAATATAGTTTTGGTTAAAGGACAAGGCGGTCGCCCAGATATAGCAAAAGTGCTTAAAGAGCGCGGTGCTTTTTTAAATAATTGCGTAGTGTACAAACGTGAACCGATAAGTGAATTAGGTGGTAACTGGACTGACCACTGGAAAAGCAATAATGTACACGGTATAGTCATAACAAGTAATGCAGCAGTCGATGCCATTTTTACTCCCCTTGCTGCACCACAACTACAATGGTTACAACAGTGCCAATTTTATGTTGCCAGCGAGCGCATTGCCGCATATTTACAGCAACAACAAGTAAGTTTGGCTAATATACATATTGCAGCAGGAGCTAGCGATGACGCTATGTTTACCTGTATTAATCAGCAAGGTAGCAACATGAGCGAACAGTCAAAGTCAGTTACGGCAGAAAAAGCCACTCCAACAACAGCTAATACGGCCTCGGTTAAATCAGCTAAACAAGAGCCTGTAGCCGCTAAAAACACCGCAAATAAAAATAAACAAAAGGTTAGCAAAGTCGCAGTGCTTGCACTTCTTATTTCGCTAATTGTGGCCTCAGGTGTGGGTTATGAGTTTTATCAAAAATTAAATGCGGGTAAGGCGCAAAACCTGGCCGCGAATGAGTTGAGTGAGCAAAATAAGTTACTCGCTCAAGAGCTGCAAGCACTTAAGTCAGCACAATCTAATTTGCAGCAAGCGCTATTTAATAGTGAGAAAAAAGTAGCCGCAACCCTAAGTGAAAGTGCAGCTCAAAATCAGCAAGAGCTAAAAGCAGCCCTGCAAAAAGCGCAGCAACAAGGCTCGTCTTTAAACCCACAAGAAGTAACCAGCTTACAGCGTATGGCTGAGTTTAAGTTATGGGCTGAAAAAGATTACCAAGGCACTAGTGCTGTTTTAAAGCGCTTAGATGCATTACTTAGCGAACACCCTGGAACAGTTGAAGTTCGCCAAGCTATTATGCAAGACATACAAACACTTGATAGCCTTAAACCTGTTGCAACAGAGGCTATTTATTTACAGCTAAACAGTGTACTAAGCAGTATTGACGACTTAGTTTTTAATGCAGTTAATTTGCCAGAAGAAGTTACCGAAGTAGATGAAAATGAATTAAGTGAAGATATAAATGATTGGCAGCAGAATTTAAATAACAGCTGGGGTCGCTTTTTAGACAGCTTTTTAACACTTCACCACCGAGAAGGGGGAGTAGTTGCTCCATTTCTTGATGAGCAAGAGCGTCACCTCGTTAATCAACGTATTAAGCTTTATATTACTCAGGCACAAGATGCGTTACTTAGTAAACAAGCTAGCATCTACTTTAGTACTTTAAGTGAAGCAAAGCGCTTAGTTGATGAGTATTTTAAGAAAGACGATAACGCTACACAAATGGTTTTAAAATCAATAGCTAACCTTGAGAAAGAATCACTTAACTTTAGCCCTAAAGTAACACTTCAAAGTACACAGCAGGTTAAGGAGTGGGTGCAATGATAGGGCTAATAATACTGGTTATTGCGTTAGTACTTGTTATTGGTGTAGCTCCTTACGTTATAAATGAGAAAGGTTATGTCCTTTTCTCATTTAATAACTATACAGTTGAGGGCACTATGATTGCTTTTTGCGGTACAGTGATTGTTATTACTGCGATCGTATTTATTACATATAAGCTAATCCGCTACTTATTATCGATTTATCATAATACTAAACATGGCTTTTTTGCACGTAGCCAAGAGCGTAAACAAGCAGCGATTGAACAGGCGTTGTGGAGTGCTATTAACGATGATTATGAGCATGTAGAGCAGGCTCTATCGGGTAATAGCGTACCAGATAAGTTTGAAGATATTCGCTTAGCATTACTTGCAAAAGCAGCGCTTGCTAATAATCAAACAGATAAAGCACTTGAGCGTTTATTTGAAATAAGCCCAGAGCATCAATTAAAAGTAGCAAAGCTATGGTTGGCAAGTGGCGACAGTAGCGCGATTGAATCACAAATGCGTATTAGCGCAGAAGCTAAAAAAGCCACCGCACTTGAGTTAAAACTTTATGCAGAAGTATTAGTACAGCAACAACACTTTAGTGCGCTGGAAGATTTTTTGCCGCGTTTATTACGCAAAAAAGCACTTACTGATGCACAGTGGACGCAGTTATTTAGTGCCTACTTTAATGCGTTAGATGCAGACAAACTGAGTGAAAAATATAAACAGCTACCGAAAAAGCTGCAAGCTCATGCCCACACCGCATATTTAATGCAAATGGCGCAAGCAGGTCAATTGGCTGTTATCGAAAGTGACTTAATTAAAATGGTTAAGCATAATGAGCAACACTTAGAGCTTGCCAATATATTAAGTAAAGCAACAGCAGCCGACGCGCCTAAGTTGCAAATAAACATACAAGAACGCCTTAAAAAGGATGATTCAAATAATTCACTATTACTTGCGCTGGCTTGCCTTGCTAATGCTAAAGGTGATTATGACTTAGCAGCTAGAATTTTTGATAAAGCACTGAATAGTGACAATAAAAAACAGTTCTCTGAACAAGCTGTTTTAAGTTATAAAAATAGTGCACAAGCAGAAAAGGCGCTCGTTTTATATCAATAAATGACTACACTATAACTACTTAGCATTTTTTGTAGTTCAGGAGCACAAGCATTGAGAAAGTTTTTAATATTAACCCTTAGCTTGGCTTGTGCTTACTTCTTTACTGGGTATTTTAGCAACTCACTTCTTTCTGTTGATGGCTATGCGGTCGCCTCTTGGCCGCCCTCAGGAATTGCTTTAGCGAGCTTTTTAATTTGGGGACGTAAGTCATTTATTGGCCTTATTCTTGGTGCTTTCTGTACTAACTTAATTCATCTTGATAACACCGTAGATATTCTTCATTTTAATGTGCTTTTACAAGCTATTTGCGTCACTTTAGCATCTGTTTTACAGGCTTGGATTGGTCGTCAAATCATAGTAAATGTTATAAAGGCTCCACTAGATTTATCTTCTTTAAAACACAGTGTGCAGAGCCTAATAGTAGCAGGGCCAATATGCTGTGTTATTGCTGCAGGTGTGGGAACTAGCTTATTAGCATTGAATAATGTGATCCCTACGCATGCTATTTTTGATAGCTTTATAGCATGGTGGATTGGTGACAGTATCGGTGTACTTATATTTACTCCACTCATGCTCGCAGCCTTTAATTACACGCAAGTACGCCACCGTATGTTGGTAATTTTACCTTCACTATTAATTTATATACTGATCAGCGTTAGTTTTTATGGCGCTGCCAGTGTTAAAAAAGAAAAAGACATTCAAAAGCAAGAAGCCAAAATACTTACTGTGCAAAATGCTATAAGCCAGAAGCTCGATGGTATTACTGCTCACTTAGGATTGTTAGCTACATTTTTTGCTAGTAGTAATGACGTGAACTTTAAAGAGTTTAAACAATTTACTTCAAAGCAGTTGGACTATAGCCAAGAAATTTTAGCATTTGAATGGATACCTTATGTACCAGCAAATAAACTCGCAGATTTTGAAACACATGAAAATACAGCCACAGGCAAAACTTTATACATAAAAGAAAAGTCACTTGATGGAGGTTGGCAACCTGCAGGTACTCGTAGTAATTACTTTCCTGTAAAATATGTATATCCCTTAAAAGATAATGAAGGTGTTTTAGGGTTTGATTTAGCTTCTAGTAAAGTAAGAGGTGCAGCGCTTAGCAAAGCGAAAGAGCTTAATGAACTTGCACTAAGTGAGCCAATTAATTTAGTCCAAAATACAGCTGAAGACGGTGTGCTTTTTTTATATCCTGTTTTTGGAGAGTCGTCTACCGAAGATGATTTTCAAGGTTTTGTGGCAGCGATTGTCAGTCTGAAACGCTTATCGCAAACACTATTATTTGATCACAACAACTCAATTTCAGTCAGTTTTTTTGATACAACGATACCAGGGAAAAAGCAGGCAATTTATATTGCCGATACCGATAACTCGCAAACGCTGTTTAAAGAATATCAATTGTTGATTGGCAAACGCATGTGGCAGGTCGAGTTATATGAACCAATAGTTAGAACGTCTTGGTTAATGTATTGGCTTGCACAAATAGTAGGTATGTTGTTTGTGTGGTTACTGATTACATTTTTGATTTCAGTTACAGGTACAAACATACAAATTCGCGAACAAGTGGCTAAGCAAACGCATACATTACGCAAAGAAAAACAAAAAGCAGATGAAGCGAGTCATATTAAAGGACAGTTTTTAGCAAACATGAGTCACGAAGTCCGTACCCCTATTAACGGTATAAAAGGGCTGCATTATTTAGCGCTGCAACAGAATGATTGGCAACAAGCAAGAAGTTACATTGAACAAGCAGATGGAGCACTGGGTGTTTTACTGCGGGTATTAAACGATGTGCTCGACTTTTCAAAAATGGAAGCAGGCAAGCTAGACTTAATGCAAGAGCCTATTAATGTAGCGAGTTTAGCGGATGAAATGCTTAATTTACTTCAGTTTGAAGCTGACATTAAATCAATAAAGTTAAGTCTAGATTTTGATAAAATATCAAATTTGGTCATTAATACCGATCCAATCCGCTTAAAACAAGTGCTGCTGAATCTGCTCAATAATGCGGTTAAATTTACAGGGGAAGGTGAGATCACTCTGAAAATTTGGCAGTCGAAAAAAATGACTTACTTTAGTATTAACGATACGGGTATTGGTATTAGTAGCGAAGCACAAAAACAATTGTTTAAACCGTTTGCGCAAGCCGATAGCTCAACCTCACGTCAATATGGTGGTACAGGCTTAGGGTTAAGTATTTGCAGAAAGCTGGTTGAGTTAATGGGTGGTGCAATTGATTTAGTCAGTTATGAAGGTAAAGGTTCTACATTTACATTTAGTTTGCCGCTTATATCGCCTTTACCAAAGGCAGAGCAAATTCAACAGCAATACGACGAAATAGATGTAAGTACCTTATCATTCGCAAACTATAAGTTACTTTTAGTCGAAGATAACCCACTTAACCAGCATGTTGCCAGTGCCATTTTAAAAACAAAAGGGTGTATTGCCGACATTGCTAATGATGGTTTTGAAGCCATAGGAAAGCTAACCGAAAATAGCTACGACATTGTTCTTATGGATATTCAGATGCCAAAAATGGATGGACTCCAAGCAACAAAAGTAATTCGTTGTGATTTAGGGTTAATTGATTTACCCATAATAGGGCTATCGGCGAACGCCCATGACGATGACGTTAAAAAGGCATTAGCCTCTGGAATGAATAGTTATATTACCAAACCTATTGATGCAAATACGCTTTTTAAAACTCTTTGGCATTATTTATCAAATAAATAAGTAACGTTATTTTTTGCACAAAAAGCAGACATATGACCGCTTAAACTTAACGCAAACCATATAGACTTGAAAAATAACTATATCTGCGTATCATGCGCGCAAATTTAACTAAACTGGGTTGCTATTATGATCAATAGAAAATTACCTTTGCTAGATATTCACCGTCATTTAGATGGTAATGTACGTGCGCAAACCATATTAGAACTTGGTCGTCAGTTTAATATAGAGTTACCTGCAGATAACGTTGAGGCATTAATTCCTCATGTTCAAGTTATTGACCCTGAGCCAAACCTTATGGCTTTTTTACAAAAGTTAGATTGGGGTGTCACTGTACTTGGCGACTACGATGCGTGTAGACGAATAGCGATTGAAAACATTGAAGATGCACAAGCACAAGGCCTTGATTATGTAGAGCTTCGATTTAGCCCTTACTACATGGCACAAAGCCAAGGTTTACACCCAGAAGGGGTTGTAGAGGCGGTTGTTGATGGTATTAAATCAGCAACAAAGGATGCAAATATAAAAGCTAACTTGATTGGTATTTTATCGCGTACTTATGGCGTAAAAACATGTCAAAAAGAGCTTGATGCTTTACTCGCATTTAAAAATGATTTAGTCGCTGTTGATTTAGCCGGTGACGAAATTGGCTTTCCTGGTGAGTTGTTTGTAGAGCACTTTAAACAAGTACGAAATGCTTATTTAGCTTCGACTATTCATGCTGGAGAGGCACTCGGTGCTCCAAGTATTTGGCAAGCAATTAATGAGTTAGGTGCAAGCCGAATAGGGCATGGCGTTAAAGCTATTGAAGATCCAAAACTAATGGATTACTTACGCGATAACCGTATTGGTATTGAGTCGTGCTTAACAAGTAATATTCAAACCAGTACAGTAAACGATTTAGCTAAGCACCCACTTAAACAGTTTTTAGATCACGGTATTTTAGCGTGTATTAATACTGATGACCCTGCGGTTGAAGGCATTGAAATTGAGTACGAATATACCGTTGCAGCACCTAAAGCGGGCTTATCTCAAGCTGATATGGAAAAAGCCCAAAAAAATGCATTAGAAATAGCATTTTTAAGCGATGGCGATAAAAAAGAACTTTCAGCAATCGTTAGCGCACGTTAACTCCATTTAATACACATTAAAAATGCCGCTTTATAAGCGGCATTTTGTTATCTGCAATTTAGTGTGTTTGGCAGCTCATGTAATTATCGTAAAGTGCTTTAAGTACATCTGCTCGGCTGATCATGCCGATTACTTTAACACCCTCTACAACAGGGTAGTTTTTTGGTTTACCGGGCTGCATTTGCTCTGCAAGCTCAATAATATTGGTATCGCCGCTAACGGTCACTACCTTTGTTTGCATAAGTTGCGATACTTTAACCATCCCATCACAAAAATAACTGCTTTGCGTAAGTGGTTTTAATAGTTCTTGCTCAGATATAAATCCGACTAGGCATTTATCTTTATCAAATACTGGTGCGCCAAGTAGTTTAAATTTTTGTAGTTCTGCTATGGCTGTTGTCATTTCTGTATCTGGTGTGATATTTGGCAACTTGCGTTGCATAAAATCTTTTACTTTTGTATTTAGCATTTGGGTCTCTCCCGCTGATGTTCTATACAAAGTATGGTTTATAGATAGGAATTTAGGAAATTGTTTATGTTGATGAGATTGATAGGTTTTAACTATTAAGTATTTGTTGTTATATAAAATAAAAGCACCGATTAGGTGCCTTTATTCATAACTGAAAGTTAATTTCAATTATTTGATAAATGCGAATGCATCTGCGTACATGTTTTCACGAATTGCACCATGAGTAATAAAGTCATCACGGACAATACCTATCATGTCAAAACGACCGGCCATATAAATATCGTATGGTTCAAGTGATACAATATCTTGCATTACCGCTTTATGTACATAGCCAGTGTGACCTTGCCAATTAGCAGATGGATTTTCTACCACAGGGATAAACTCAAAGTTTTTGTGGCTATCGGCCCATGTTTGCATTTCTGTATGTGCGTATAAAGCTGACTCTTCTTTTACACCCCAGTAAAATAATACAGGACGGTCGCACTTAATTTCAGCTAAGTGATCAGCCATTGATTTTGCGTATGAAAAACCAGTGCCACCGGCAAGTAAAATAATAGGGCGCTCACATTGCAGGCGCAACTGTGAAATACCCAAGCCAGCTTCAATGTCTACTAACTGCCCAGTGGTATGCGCGTTTCGTAAATGTTCCAGCGATTGCATTGCATACGAATCGGCACCTGACGCGCCAATATGCAGTTCTATTGCATCGCACTGTGAAGGGCGACTAGCTATAGAAAAAGCACGTTTGTCTTTTTCGCCCAATACGAGTTGCATGTATTGGCCAGCTTCAAAGGTCACAGGTTGTTGTGGCTTTAAAATTACTTTGTGAACAAATTCTGTAAGTGGGCTGATAGCTACAACTTCAGCTTTTAATGTTTGCATTTTTTACCTTTTAGCAGCGCTTTAAACAGCAGATACGCAATCGAATGACTCGATTCTAGCATATCTGCAGGGTTATTTTATAGCCTGTTATGTACTTACATATAAACACTTAAAGGATATTAAGGCTTTCCCAAATATCATCTACGCGGTCTTTGGTGTCTTTATCCATAACAATAGGCTCGCCCCATTCGCGGGTGGTTTCGCCAGGCCATTTATTGGTGGCATCCATTCCCATTTTTGAACCCAGGCCAGAGACTGGCGATGCAAAATCGAGATAATCAATAGGTGTGTTTTCTATTAATGTTGTATCGCGAGCAGGATCCATTCGGGTTGTTATAGCCCAAATAACATCTTCCCAATCACGGGCATTAATATCGTCATCGCACACAATTACAAACTTGGTATACATAAACTGACGTAAGAACGACCAAACCCCCATCATCACGCGCTTGGCATGGCCAGGATATTGTTTTTTCATTGTTACAATCGCCATACGGTACGAGCACCCTTCAGGCGGCAGATAAAAGTCGACGATTTCAGGAAACTGCTTTTGTAATATCGGCACAAACACTTCATTAAGTGCTACACCTAAAATCGCAGGCTCATCAGGCGGTCGGCCAGTAAATGTGCTGTGATAAATAGGATCTTTACGATGCGTTAAGTGAGTGACCGTCATAACTGGAAAGTCATCTACTTCATTATAGTAACCAGTATGATCGCCATAAGGGCCTTCAGGTGCGATTTCACCTGGCATAATGTAACCTTCAAGTACTATTTCTGCACTGGCAGGGACTTGCAAGTCATTGGAAATAGATTTTACAACTTCGGTTCTGCTACCACGTAATAAACCAGCAAATGCATATTCGCTTAATGTGTCGGGTACAGGCGTTACTGCACCTAATATAGTAGCTGGATCGGCACCTAGTGCTACCGAGACAGGGTAAGGCTGTCCTGGGTTTTCTTTACACCATTCTTGAAAATCAAGCGCGCCACCACGATGCGACAACCAACGCATAATTATTTTATTTTTACCTAATAATTGCTGGCGATAAATGCCTAAATTTTGGCGCTTTTTATAAGGCCCTTTAGTAACTGTAAGGCCCCAAGTAATTAATGGCGCTGCATCACCTGGCCAACAATGTTGAATAGGTAATTTAGTTAAGTCTACATCATCACCTTCTAAAACTACTTGTTGGCAAGGCGCTTTTTTAACTTCTTTTGCAGGCATATTAAGCACTTGCTTAAAAATAGGTATAGCACCTAGAGCTTCTTTAATACCCTTTGGTGGATCAGGTTCTTTTAAAAAAGCGAGTAGCTTACCCACTTCGCGAAGCTCGCTAACATCTGTTTGGCCCATGCCCATTGCTACGCGTTTTGGTGTACCAAATAGGTTGGTAAGCACCGGCATATCGTAGCCTTTTGGATTTTCGAATAATAACGCAGGGCCTTTTGCACGCAATGTGCGATCAGATATTTCGGTCATTTCAAGATACGGGTCGATTTCTTGGGTGATACGTTTAAGTTCGCCTTTTTTTTCAAGCAAATCGATAAAATCACGTAGATCTTTATATTTCATTGTGGGCCGCTATTAAGCAAAAGAGTTGAAGTATTATACCCATTTCATGCAAGCCAAGTCATTACTTGCACTTAAAACTTAAAGCGCTCTACGGCACTTGTTAAGGAGTGTGCAAGTTGATTTACGTCTTCACTTTCGCTTGCTAGGGTTGTCGCGTTTTTGGCATTCAAGGTTGCTTGCTCTGTCACCTTGGCCATTATTTGTTGAATGTCGTTACTGTTAGTCAATTGCTCATGTGATGCATGAGCAATCTGCTCACTCATCTGATTAACAGACAACAATGTGCTTTTAATACGCTCTACGGCTTTATTTAGTTCAGTGCTGTTTTTAACACATTGCTTGGCTTGGTGTTGGCCATCGGTAATGTGTTCTTGAGTTGTTTGAGTGTGCTGTTGCAATGTTTGGATCATGGTGTTTATTTCGCTAGTCGAGGTCTGTGTACGTGCAGCTAATGATCGAACCTCATCAGCAACTACAGCAAACCCGCGTCCGTTTTCACCCGCTCGCGCTGCTTCAATTGCAGCATTGAGTGCCAATAAGTTGGTCTGCTCGGCAATGCTGCTAATTGTTTCAACAATGGCTTCAATAAGCTGAGTGTGTTGGGCTAGTTCCTCAGTGCTGCCTACTGCTTTATCAAGGCGCTGTAATAAAGTTTCTATACTTAGACTATTTGTATTAGCAATCTTGTTTACGTCATTGGCAAATTGCGATGCATTGGTTATTTCACTTGATGTTTTATCTGCTTGTTCATAAACCGCTTGTGAGTTAGTTAGCATATTTTGTGCAAGCGATGTTGCCTGTGCGCTTCGCTCCAACTGCTGTTGTGCAACAACCGTCATTTGCTGACCTTTTTCACTGGTTTTAATAGCGCTGCGGTCTAGTTCATGGGCGTCGCTACTAATTGCGCCAATTAACTGGGTAAGGTCTTCACTGAGTTTATTTATGTTATTTAGCAAAGTACCAAATTCATCTTTACTGCGCGGATGGCTTCGCTTTGATAAATCACCTGAGGCGATTCGGGCTAAATCGCGGTTTACTTTTTTAAGCGGTTTTAGCATTGCGCGAGTTGTAAAAATAGAGATAGCGATAATCAATATAATTAAAACAAGCGTAATAATTACTACAGAACTAATCCCAGTATTTATGGCGGCCTTTGCATTAGTTTGTAAGGCATTAAAGCGCTCATCAGCCAATTTATTAAGTTCAATAAGCTGACCTTCTGTTGTTATAAATTGCTGTTGAAAGTGTTCAAAATTTTGAGCCGCAGCAATAGTACTTTTGAGTACTTTATTTTGTTGGGCATAAATTCCTGTATCGTTGTTAAGTAACTCTCTTAATTGATTAAATTTAGCCGTTAAATTTTTAGCATTAAACGCATTATTAAAGGGTAGCGCTTGTTGCTCTAAATAGGTGAAATTAGGTTGGATGTTATCTAGTAGAAATAGGGTATCTTGCTGATGGCTATTTAAATCATTGATACTTGTAGTTTGAGTAATGCTTTTTATATTATTGCTTAAGTTAAACAATAAATCATCTATACGGGTCGCTGTTCCAAACATCGCATTAAGTAGCGCCTGCTGTTTTGCAGGCACTTCTAAAAGTTCTATATCAAGTAAGTTAGAACTTAAATTGTAAAGTTGCTCGTTAAACGTTGCTGATAATTCTATGGTGGAATTTTGCGCTACAAACTTACTCTCTTTAGCACTAAACATTGCGACACTTACTTTAGTCAGTTGCTCGAAGCCTGCGTTGGTACTGGTGAGTAAATTTTGCATTGTTATTTGTTGATTTAGTTGAGTGCTTAACGAATTGAGCATATCGCTAAATTGTTGTTGCTCAGCTTGCGCCTGTTTTTTATTTTGTTGAAGTAAATCAAGGTTTGCTTGGCTGTAAGCTAAGGCGTTAAATTTAGTAATAGACAGTAATGATAGCCTTAAATCTTTACTGAACTGTTGTACCGGAACTGCTAATTTTTCGGTTCGGGTATTGTTAACGCTAATTTTGTTTAATGACCAATAAAAAAACACACTACTTGTTAGCACCAATAAACCAATGGCTGTAAAAGCTAAAATTATTTTATGTTTGATCGCAATTGAACGCATAACTTCATCACAATAATGGGTCTTTAATTATTGTAGCATTACTGTAATTTATTGGTTGGTTTTGTGTTAAACCTTGATGCACTGTCTTTTTTTACCAGCAATGATTAGCATGGCCTCATTTCCCTTACCCCAAAACAGTACCTCTTCACTTATATATTTATTCCCTGATGCACTTTTTTCGTGATTAAGTACATGCACTTTATTGTTAAAGATAATTTCGGCTTCAGAATTATTAATAATATTGAGTTTTACGCTCTCATCATCGCATTGGTAAGCAGTACTGGTTTGTAAATCACTACATGCGGTTAAGCTTAGTAAAATAGCGATTAATGCTAAATATACTTTCATTTTTTCTCCCATCTTCTTTAAAAGTAAGTTAAAACGCAGGGCAAAATTTTAATCTAATGTAAGAATAACAAAGCAAAATTAACCGTTGGTGAAAGTAGCGCTTTACGTTATGTTTATAGCAATATTTTTTGAGCTCGGAAGCTTTATGGCAGGCACTAACCTTTTAACGTTATTAGACGATATAACCACTTTACTTGATGACATTGCGACAATGAGTAAGGTAGCAACAAAAAAAACAGCGGGTGTATTAGGCGATGACTTAGCACTCAATGCACAGCAGGTTACAGGTGTTGCAGCAGAGCGTGAATTACCGGTTGTTTGGGCTGTGGCAAAGGGCTCATTTTTAAATAAAGCGATACTCGTACCCGCTGCTTTATTAATAAGCGTATGGCTGCCTTGGTTAATAACACCGCTTTTAATGATGGGTGGTTTGTTTTTGTGTTTTGAGGGAGCTGAAAAAGTATTTGCTAAGTTTTTGCCTCATCACAATGAAGTGGTAGATGAAGATGAAAAATTAGATTTAGTAGAGTATGAAAAACAAAAAATAAAAGGGGCAATAAGAACCGACTTTATTCTTTCTGCCGAAATTATTGTTATTACTTTAGGCACTGTGGCAGGCGCTACGTTACTTAACCAAGCTTTAGTGCTTTGTGTTATCGCAATTATAATGACGATTGGCGTTTATGGCTTAGTGGCCGGTATTGTAAAGCTGGATGATGCCGGGCTTTATTTACTCAACGAATCTAAAGTGTCAGCTAATAAATTTAAAGAGTTACTTGGTAAAGGCTTACTCGCAGCAGCGCCTAGGTTGATGCAGTTTTTAGCATTTGCGGGCACCATTGCAATGTTTTTAGTAGGCGGCGGGATTTTAGTGCATGGTGTTGAGTTATTGCATCATACTCAAGTGGATGTAACGAGCTATGCTCAGTCTGTTGCTGGCGGCACAGGAGAAGTATTAGCGCCTCTCTTGTTTGATGGTTTGCTAGGTGTTATTGCCGGCTTAGTTGTTGTGCTTATACATGTAGGTTATACAAAGTTATTTAAAAAATAGTTTATAGCTGGCGTACTTGTTGCGCCAGCTATATTTAAATTCACTCATTCACAGTTAGCTATTTTACAAAGCGATTCTAATTCAAATTGTGCTTTAGTATTTTTTTGCTCAATGGCCTTTTTATACCAATAAATAGCCTGTTGATAATTTTGAGCTATTCCCTGACCATCACGATACATTTGCGCTAAATTTAATTGCCCCCATTGAGAACCCGCTTCAGCAGCTAGCTTAAAGCTATTAAATGCTTCAAAAAACAACTTATCTTTAAAATAAATAATGCCTTGTTGATTGTTTTTATCGAGTTTTAAACCTTTATATAGTGGCTTAGGTTTGGGAGGAAACATCACAAACCCGCCATAAAGGCTGTTGGCATAAGGTCGCAGCACGTCATAAATAGCTTCGTCTTTATACAAACGCTTTACTTCATCACGAGGGAGGGTGATTGTTTTAGTGGAGAAGTAATTGTCTTGAATTAGTTGGCTGGTACGCATTGCCAAGGTAATACTATTATTACGTTTATAGCTGTAGTTGCTTATCTGAAAGGTAATAAACTGCTTATCAAAACTTAAAACTTGAGCAATTCTTAAATTGGTTAGGGTCCAGGGTTCGTGTGTAAATTTGTCGGCGTGTACTAAGTAGGTGTCATATATTTTAGGTGTATTCAAATAGCTTTGCTTTTGAGTCTCGGTATCAAGGTGTTGTTGATAAAAAAACGAAACAATCCAAAGCAATAAAAATACGCCAATAAAGTATTTAGGTAGGCTTAGTTTTTCTATTAACGGTAGTTGCGGTATTTTAACAGGTTCGCTTTTTCCGCATTGATAGCACTCGCGTTTATAGCTTAATTTTAAGGCAAGCATAGGTAAAATGCTAAATCGTAAATAGCGGCTTTTATTTACTAAATGGTAGGCGTCGCTTTGGCAGTGAGGGCAGCGTGTTATTTGTGCAAAATGTGGAAATGATTCACTCGTGTTGAAAAGTAACATAAAGCACGCTCCTTGTTTAATTACCTAAAGGTAAAACAAGAAGCGTGTTAGTTAAAGCTACAAACTGTAAGTAAGTATGTCTGTTATTACTTATTTTGAGCTTTAGGCTTGATAGTGGTTTTTGCATCGGCAGCCATTAGAGCAAATACAGCATATGCAGCGGTATTTTGACGAAGCTTAGCAGGTGTCACTTTATCAAGCGTATCGTCAGCTGTATGGTGGTAATCAAAGTAATCTGTTCCATCTTGAGCAAGTTCAAAAATAGGCGCTGACGTTGCTGCTTTAAGTGGAATTAGATCGGGGCCACCATTCGCTTGGTTTTTACCAATGTGCTCAATATTTAACGGCGCAAGTTCTTTTGCTATAGCGCGAACTACAGGAAGTGACTCTGCGCTTACGTTCGACTCAAAAGCATATACAACATCGGCGCCAAAATCAGACTCAGCGGCTGCAACAATATTGCTTAGCTCGTTTTTATGCTCTGCAAAATAAGCTTTTGCCCCCCAAAGACCTAGCTCTTCAGCTGCAAAAAGTACCACACGAATACTGCGCTTAGGGCGTTTTACATCGCTAATATGTTTAGCGGCTGCCATTGTTAGTGCAACGCCTGCGCCGTCATCTAATGCGCCAGTCCCTAAGTCCCAAGAATCTAAATGCCCCCCAATTAATACATATTGCTCAGGGTTTTCGGTACCATTAAATTGGCCAATAACGTTATAACCAGTGCCTTCACCAAGGCTTTCGGTTTGCACATTAATATTTACCGACACTTCTTTATTTAAAGCAACTAAGCGTGCTATTTGATCTGCATCTGGGTTAGCAATTGTTACGTTAGGTATTTTTGTAACACCTTCTTTGTAGTAACTACCGCCAGTGTGTGCAAAGCGATGATGACCGGTACTAACCGAGCGCATCATGTAGGCAACAGCGCCTTTTTTAGATGCTTCTATAGCGCCTGTACCGCGTGCTTTTACAGCAGGTCCGTAACCATTCCCGTCTATGTCGCGGTTCATACGGTAATTAATATACGCAATTTTACCTTTTAAACTGTTTGCCGGTGCGGCTTTTAATTCATCAAGTGTTTCGAATAATACAACCGGCGCTGTAATCCCATCTTTTGGCGTGCTTATACTGTTACCTAATGCAGTTAAGTGCAGTGGTTGCTCGCTTGGTGTTAGTATTTTTCCGCTTTCGCTATAACGGCGCCATTCAGGAAATGTGGCTTTTTCTAACCATACTTTATCAAAGCCCAGTTCATTAAATTTGGCTTGAGCCCATGCCACGGCTTTTTTATCGTTTTCGGTACCAGGAAGGCGTGGGCCTACTTCAGTTGTTAATGACTCTAGTAATTTATAACTTAAATCACTATTTAGTGCAGAGGTGCGCACTTTGTCTACTTGTTGTAATTGCTTTTGGGTAAATTCGGCGCTGTTAGCGTTTGCAGCCATACTGCTAGTAAGCAGCAGTGCGGTAATTAATTTTTTCATTTTGGTAGGCCTTTTTAATAATTAGCGCTATTAGAGCATGTAACAAACATGATAAAAAATAGATGAGATGAATAGGCTTTGTAATAGGTTTAAAGCTGTTAGGTGTGAATATTTAGATATAAAAAAGCCCGCGTAAATGTACGCGGGCTATATTTTAAAGCTGTTATTTAAGGCATTTATTTAAAAGCTAAATTGCGCAGCTAAACGAAGATTTGTGCCCTCGCCAACAGTTACATTATTTGTGCCGCCACCACCTAAATAGCTTTTATCAAATAAGTTTTCGATGTTAAGGCGTAAGTTAATATCGGTATTACTTAAGTTAAACTTATAAGTTGCACCTACATCAACACGCGTATATGCATCTTTAGTAATTGTATTGGCGCTATCGGCAAAGCGCTCACCTTCGTAAAAAGCACCAGCATTAAGTGCAATGGCGTCGTTTAATTCATAACGCGTCCAAAGTGATGCCGACCATTTTGGTGCATCGGTAGGGCGTTTACCTTCCAATACTTCATCGCGTTCAAAGTTAGCATCTAGATACATAGTTGATGCCATAACAAATAAGCGGTCAGTAGCGGCACCTTGTGCGCTTAGCTCAAAACCTTTATGGCGTTGTTCACCTACTTGGTTTGTTTCACTTGTGAATGACCCAATAGGAACTTCAAGTTGTTCGCTAACAAGAGTACCTTCTTTGCTAATATCAAAAATAGCACTGGTAAGCATTAGGCGGTCATCAAATAATTGCCATTTAATACCAATTTCTCTTTGCTCAGATGTAATAGCATCTAATTTCATACCGTTATTTACATCTGTTTCATCAATTAATGTTTCACTGCCTTGAGGCTCGAAACCTTCTGAGTAACTAGCGTATATAGTTGCAGAAGCATTTGGGTGATAAAGCACGCCTACTTTTGGTACAAATGATTCGTTATCTGCATCTTCTCGTGTTTGTTTGTCGTAACGACCACCCAATGATAGTTGCCACTCAGGCGAGAACGAAATTAAGTCTTGAACGTAAATTCCGTAGTAGTCGTATTCAGTTTCGCTTACTGTATCATCTGTTTTATAGCTTACTGATGGACGAGATGGTTCTGCTTGTCCTGCAGAAAAATCAAAAGAGTCGGCAGAGGTACGACGTTGCCCGTAGTAATAATCAAGCGAGTTTGCGCCAATTAAAAATTGGTGCTGTAAGCTACCTGTTTTAAATTCACCAATAAAATCAATAAATGCAGTTTTAAATTGCCAATCATCAAAACGGTCGTAAGGGCGAGATTCATAACTATCGCCTTCAACAAAGTCACTTGGCATATTCGGTGCTGATTCAAAGCGTTGGCGCTCAAACGTTTGTTCGTTATAGCCAAGCTTTACTTGCCAGTTATCGGTTAAAAATACTTCTAGGTCTACACCTAGGTTTTCTACGGTTATGTCGGTAAATGCCCAAGACATATCACGGATTGTTTTATCATCACCAATTACATTGGCATTATCGTCTATCCATGCGCCAGTATCTAAACCTGCTTCGTCGTCTGTGCGGTCGTAATGCACACGTACTAATGCGTTGTCGCTAATATCGTAATCTACAACTAAAGCACCTAAAAAGCGGTCACGCTCGCGGTTTTCACCGTTTTGGTATTCACGCCAGTAATCAACATCTTGTTTAACTAAAATACCACGAGCACGTAAATCTTCAGATTCAGTCAAGGCGCCTGCAGCATCTACCATAAAGCGAGTTGAACCATGCTGATCTACATCGGCACTGGCATTAAATAATGTTTGTGCTGTAGGCTTTTTAGTAACCATGTTCACCAAGCCACCCGGACCTGATTGACCATATAAAATGCTCGATGGGCCTTTAATTACTTCAACTTGTTGTAAAATTTCGATTGGTTGTTGGTAGTGCGACCAATGCTGATGCCCATCACGTAAATAACCTGTTGATGAGCTTAGCTCAAACCCACGTAAGTTAAATACCTCACGATTTCGTTGTTGTGAGCCTGCAGTTAAGCTTGCGTCATTTGTGAGTACTTCGCCAAGGGTAGTGGCAAGTTGCTCACTAATAATAGTGTCGGTTATTACGGTTACAGATTGTGCGGTTTCAAGTAAAGAAGCTGATGTTCTCATTGCGCCATTAGCGTTATCTACTTTGTAATCGTTAAAGTAGCTACCTTTTACTTCTATACGCTCAAGGTCAGTAGTGTTTGCGTATGTGTTTGTTGTAATGCTTGCTAATAGTGCTATGTAAAGAGAATTCAGTTTCATTGATTGCTTCCAGCGCAGTTATGTAAAAAACAATCGAGATCCTAATGCAAATTACTATCATTTTCAACATCTTTTATTAACATGCTTTATAGTGTGTTTGTTAATGGTTGCCAATTGCGAATTCTGCTATTATTAGCAACATATTTAGTGGGGCTTTCCCCCATGTTATTTTTATTGCTATGGAACTTACTGTGACTTCAACTGCTTTTTCATCTTTGGCTTTACCAGCTGGACTCGTTGATAATTTATCAACACTTGGCTATGCCCACATGACACCTGTACAAGCGCAAAGTTTACCGCCTGTACTTGCTGGTAAAGACATCATTGCTCAGGCAAAAACCGGTTCAGGTAAAACTGCTGCGTTTAGCTTGGGTGTACTCGCTAAATTAAACGTAAAACGCTTTCGTATTCAGTCGTTAGTTTTATGCCCAACCCGAGAGCTTGCTGAGCAGGTTGCGGTTGAAATGCGCAAATTAGCGCGCGGTATCCATAACATTAAAATATTAACGTTATGTGGCGGTGTATCAATTGGTCCACAAATAGGCTCGCTTGAACATGGCGCGCATATTATTGTTGGTACACCTGGGCGTGTTGATGACCATATTCGTAAAGGTACTTTACGTTTAGATGATGTTGAAACATTGGTACTTGATGAAGCCGATCAAATGCTTGATATGGGTTTTCAAGATACACTTGATGCAATTATTGAGCGCATTCCACAAAATCGTCAAACATTGTTATTTAGTGCAACATTCCCAAGAGCTATTGAAGCAATTGCTAAGCGTGTACTTAAAAATCCAGAAATGGTTAAAGTAGAAGAAGAGCAAGCCAAAAGCACAATTAAGCAGTACTTCTACAAAATGGATAATAATAAGCAGCGCTATCCAACGCTAAAATTATTATTACTTAAATTTACACCACAAAGCTGTGTTGTGTTTTGTAATACTAAAGTAGAAACACAACAAGTGTGTGACGATTTAGCTGATGAAGGCTTTAGTGCTGTTTCGCTACACGGTGATTTAGAACAGCGCGATCGTGAACGTACGTTAATTCACTTTTCAAATAAAAGTGCTTCAATACTTGTTGCAACCGATGTTGCTGCACGTGGTTTAGATATTGACGACATGGATATGGTGATTAACTACCATTTAGCACATGACACGCAAACACATGTGCATCGTGTTGGTCGTACTGGTCGCGCTGGTAAAAAGGGCATTGCATGTTCTATTTACGGTGAAGCAGAAGCGTTTAAAATTGCTCAAATAGGCGAACATTACGAACGTGATATTACTCCAGAGCAAATGCCACCATTTAATTTATTAGACAAGCCACCGTACCGCCCTGAAATGGTTACTTTGATGATTGATTCAGGTAAAAAACAAAAAGTACGTGCAGGTGATATTTTAGGTGCTTTAACGGGTAAAGATGGGGTTGCAGGTCGTCAGGTGGGTAAAATTAACGTACTTGATAACGTAGCGTTTGTTGCTGTTGAGCGTAACTCATTAAAACCTGCGCTTCGTAAATTAACCGAAGGCAATATTAAAGGGCGTAAAATACGCGCACGTCGCCTTACTCGTTAATTTAAACTTCTAAATTAATAGATTAACGAGCAGCTACCTTTAGCTGCTCGTATTGTGTTTGTATTTTTTTAAACTCAACTTCACAGCCATTTGGTTTATCTGGGTGCACTTGTAATGCAAGTTGTCTCCAGCGCTTTTGAACATTTTTAAGAGTGAAATTTTCAGGTAACTTCCATTCTAAAGCCAATGCTTTAAATTCATTTTCATTTAAAGTCTGTTGTGGTGATATCGTTTTAAACTGACGCCAAAAGCTATTTAAAAGCTCATCAATCTGCTCTTCACTGGTATCGTAATTATGCCAATCTAAATAATAATCTCGCAAATTTTCGCTTGTTGTTACTAAACTATTATCTCCTTTTTCTAAAAGCTCGATATGCAGAGCTGAAATGAGTAAACTCTGAGGGCGTAATTGTGCCTGCAGTTGGTACAGTGCATTCATAATTAAAAAGTTACGTTTAAATAAATCACGTTCAGGACTTTTATCGAGAGTGGTCATAGCGCTGCGGTTTGTCAGTTCTGCTGCTAAAGTATGAACTTGCCAAACCTGCTTTGTTAGTATTAGCTCAAAAATCTCATCAATCAGTGGGTTAAGCATTGTTTAGGTCCTAGTAGTTGGTGTATCTTCAATAAAGATTACACTGATATAAGTAACGGTTTGAAGGATTAAAATTATGCTGGGCAAGTTAAAATGCCTCTTATTTACTATATGCTGTGTACTAATAGCTCCTAGCTATGCCCAAAATAATGATTCGTTATTTGAGCAATTCAAAAACGAAGTGCAGTGGGAGCCTAAATTACAATTAGCAAACATGCTACTTGCTAATAAAAATGCCTCCAAAAAAGAGCGTGTCGCTGTTTATTCGGCATTGGGTAATACTGCGTTATCGGTTGATAATTTTAAAGACTCATTACATTACTTTAAATTACTTGAACAACATACTTCGGATACTTTCTTCCCTGATGAGCACTTTCGTGCAATAAAAATGCAAGGTGTTGTACTTTTTTATCAAGGCTTATTTCAAAAAGCGATTATTGAATATACCCGTACCCTAGCATTAGCAGAAAAGAATAAGCAATTACTAGAGCAGGCAAACTTATTAAATAATATTGGTTTGGCCTATTTTAATATGAATAAGCTAGGCGATACCCTAGAGTTTTATTTAAAAGCAAAAGCTATCTACGAGGCGTACGGCAGCGAGCAAGATAAAACCGATATACTACTTAATATAGCAGGCGTTTATATACGCTTATCACGCTACGATAGTGCGTTTGGTCTTTATCAAGATGTACTTAAGGTTTATCAACGATTAGATGATAAAAGCGGTATTGCGCAGGTATATAACAATATGGGTGTTGCCCATATGGAGAGTAATCAATTTGACTTAGCACTGCATTATTACCAGCTAGCGCTACGCTATTATATTTCAGCTAATGATTACAATAAGTTATCTACACAATATACAAACCTAGCAAATACTAATTTAGTATTAAAAAAAGTGGATGAAGCGTACGAGCAAGCTAAATTAGGTGAGTACTACGCCCTTAAAATAGATAACCATAATTTAGAGCTTAATGCGCTACATGCGCTGGCTAAAATTCAGTTTGTTAAGGGCAACTTAGAAGAGGCGCAAATAAATTTAGATAGAGCAATTTTACTTGCTCATGAATATGGTAGTGAGCGAATAATTAGAGAGAGCTTGGGGGCCAAAGCACTTCTTGAAGCCAGTAAAGGCGATTATTCAAGCGCAATGGCTTTGCAACAAAAATATATTAGTGAGTTGCGAAAGCTCAGAAGTACGGCAATTATAAATGCACTAGCGGTACTTCAGCATCAATTTAAAGCAACGCAATTAAACCAAGAGATAGAAAAACTTAAACAAGATCGCCGTGTGCAAGAGCTAAAAATGTCGCAGCGTTCTCAGCTTACTTTATTCTCTTTTTTACTATTACTTTTAGTTGTCGTAACTGGTATTGCGCTTTATCGCCGTGGTGCAGAAAAACGCGCTAAGCAGCAGTTAACAGAACAAGTTACGCAACGTACTGCAGAATTGCAGGCAATTGCACAAGAGCTGAGAGAAGCCAACGATGTTAAAAGCCAGTTTTTGGCTAATATTAGTCACGAAATTCGCACTCCACTAACGGCTATTTTAGGGCAAACAGATGCTTTAATTAATGAATTATATGAGCCTGAGTCACTTAAAGATGAATTAAGAGTAATTCAGCGTCACAGTGACCATTTAAAAAGCTTAATAAATGATGTACTCGATTTAAGTAAAATTGAAGCCAATAGATTAGAGTTAAATATTTCGTGCTTTGATATTGTAGAGCTCGTAAATGATGTGCACGCAATGTTTATCACCCAAGCAAAAGCAAAAAATCTACATCTTATTTTAGACAATCAAGTGGGTAATGAGTTTTACACTAAGCTGGATTTAATACGCGTAAAGCAGATTCTTATAAACTTATGTGCAAATGCTATTAAGTTTACTCATTCAGGGCAGATCATTATTGCATTAAATAAGAGTGAGCAAGGACTAGTTATTATTGTAAAAGATACCGGTATTGGTATGAGCTCTAAACAGTTAAAGCTTATTTTTGAATGCTTTAGCCAAGCTGATAACAGCATTAGCCGTCGCTTTGGTGGTACAGGGTTAGGCCTTAGCTTATCGCAACAATTAGCTGCGATGATGGGTGGTTATATCAGCGTACAAAGCGAATACAAAAAGGGCAGTCAGTTTTCGTTCTTTTTACCGTGCGCAGAAGTAAATAAATCTCAAAGCATGATTGAAACTCAAAGTGCTCCTAAGGCAAATAAGCAATTAGCAGGGCGTGTTGTACTTGCGGAGGATCATCCTGATAATCGTAGGTTAATAAGTCGTTATTTACGCTCAATGGGACTCGAGGTTATTGCTGTTGAAAATGGTGAGCAAGCGGTAGAGCAGTGCTTAAAAGAATATCCAGATTTGGTATTGCTCGATATTCAAATGCCAGTGATGGATGGGCGTTCTGCTTTTCAGCTATTAAAACAATGTGGTTTTGAGCGACCTATTTTTGCTTTAACAGCAAATGCTATGAGTCATGAAGTGGATGGTTATTTAGAGTTAGGGTTTACTGGTTACTTAGGTAAACCGATAGACAAAGAGTCATTTTATAAAGCGCTTTCTAGTCACCTACATAATGCAGAAGATCAGCCAATTACAAAGCAAAATGAAGTTGATATGAGCGATCTTGTGATTAGTTTCAAGCAGAGCTTTGCTTTGGAGAGTGAAACGATTACGCAGCATTTTATAAGCGAAGATTTAGATGCGCTACAAAAAGATAGCCATCGCATTTTAGGGGCTGCACAAATGTTTGGTTTGGATGAAATTGCGCAATCGGCTAAAAATTTAGACAGAGCACTTCTACGCAGAAGCCAAAAAAGCAGTGCAAATGATTTTAAAGCGCTCGTTGATACGCTGCAGGGTGTACTTAAAAAGTATAATGAAAGTTAAACTGTATTTAATCCAGACACAAAAAAAGCGCCTAAGGCGCTTTTTTATTCAATTAAAACGCTTTTATTGGCGTCTCATCGAATCAAAAAATTCATCATTGGTTTTGCTCATCGATAGTTTATCGATTAAGAATTCCATTGCATCAATTTCTGACATGTCATGAACAATTTTACGTAAAATCCAAAGCTTTTGAAGTTCATCTGGTTTTGTTAGTAATTCTTCACGACGAGTACCTGAGCGGTTAAAGTCGATAGCTGGGAATACACGTCTTTCCGCAATTTTACGGTTAAGGTGAAGTTCCATGTTACCAGTACCTTTAAACTCTTCGTAGATAACTTCATCCATTTTAGAGCCAGTATCGATAAGAGCTGTAGCTATGATTGTTAAGCTACCACCTTCCTCAACGTTACGTGCAGCACCAAAGAAGCGCTTAGGTTTATGTAATGCGTTAGCGTCAACACCACCAGTAAGTACTTTACCTGATGAAGGAATAACGGTGTTATAAGCACGTGCTAAACGAGTGATTGAATCCAATAAGATAACAACATCTTTTTTATGTTCAACTAGGCGTTTTGCTTTTTCGATAACCATTTCGGCAACTTGTACGTGGCGAGAAGCTGGTTCATCGAACGTTGATGCAATAACCTCACCTTTAACTAGGCGCTGCATCTCTGTTACTTCTTCCGGACGCTCATCAATCAGTAATACCATTAATGTTGCATCTGGATGGTTATGCGTAATTGATTGCGCAATATTTTGAAGTAGCATTGTTTTACCCGCTTTTGGCGGAGCTACTAACAAACCACGTTGGCCGCGGCCAATAGGAGATGCTAAATCAAGTACACGGGCTGTAATATCTTCTTTACTGCCGTTACCACGTTCCATGCGAAAACGTTCGTTTGCATGTAATGGAGTAAGGTTTTCAAAAAGAATTTTAGTTCGAGAGTTTTCAGGTTTATCAAAGTTAACTTCATTTACTTTAAGTAAAGCAAAGTAACGTTCACCGTCTTTAGGTGGACGAATAAGACCTGAAATTGAATCGCCAGTACGCATGCTGAAACGGCGAATTTGGCTAGGTGAAACATAAATGTCATCTGGGCCAGCTAAGTAAGAGGCTTCTGATGATCTTAAGAAGCCGAAACCATCTTGTAAAATCTCTAATACACCGCCGCCGAAGATATTCTCTCCGCCTTTGGCATGGGATTTAAGAATGGCAAAAATGATATCTTGCTTTCTTAAGCGGGCTACGTTTTCGAGCCCCATGGACTCAGCTAAGTCTACAAGCTCTTTAATGGACTTGTCTTTTAATTCGCGTAAATGCATATTGGTGGGTTCTTTATTACAGTTGTCATACTCAAAATCGCTTTGATCGTTGAGTGAGGTTTGTTGAATATAACTAAGGATTAGTTGGCTTTATAAACTAGCAGTTCACTGGCAAAGCGTCCAGTCTTTATACAAAATAAATTTAAAAAAGGGCAAAAAGCCCTTTTTATTGTTCTAGCTTACAGTTAGATGTTGTTTTCTAAAAACTCAATAAGTTGAGTTTTTGAAAGAGCACCTACTTTCGTTGCAGCTACTTGACCATCTTTAAAAAGAAGTAAAGTAGGGATACCACGAATACCAAATTTTGGCGGTGTGCCAGCATTTTGGTCAATGTTTAATTTAGCAACAGTCACACGGCTGTCGTATTCATCAGCAACTTCGTGAAGAATAGGGGCGATCATTTTACAAGGTCCACACCATTCAGCCCAGAAATCTACTAGTACTGGTTTGTCAGATTGTAATACGTCAGCTTCAAAGCTATCGTCAGTAATTTGGATTATTTTCTCGCTCATTGCGCTCTCCGATTTAGTTAGGCGAAATATTTAGTGCGTATTTAAACACTCTTGTTTCTTATTGCAAGTTTAAACGTTATGCTTAAACGCTATGACTAAGACACATTTAACCGATAAAAAGTTTTCAGACTTTGCTATCGCACCGGAAGTGGTTGCCGGTTTAACCGAGAATGGGTTTGAATATTGCACACCTATTCAAGCAAAATGCCTACCTTTTATTTGTGATGGACGCGATATCGCGGGCCAAGCTCAAACAGGTACAGGCAAAACGTTGGCGTTTTTAACTGCCACGTGCCATCGGTTATTACAATCTAGCAAAGCACCTAGTAAACATCCAAGAGCCCTGATCATGGCCCCTACTCGGGAGCTTGCGATTCAGATACACAAAGATGCTAAAATTTTAGCGCCGCACTGTAATCTTAACTTAGGTTTAGTATATGGTGGCGAAGATTACGAAAAACAACGTGCACAACTAGAAAAAGGCGTTGATATTTTAATTGGTACTACAGGTCGTCTAATTGATCTGTATAAGCAAGGCTGTTACACCCTTAATGAAATTGAGGTAGTCGTGCTTGACGAAGCTGATCGTATGTTCGATTTAGGTTTTATCAAAGATATTCGCTATATGTTCGATCGTATGCCAGATACATCAAAGCGTTTAAACTTATTATTTTCTGCCACATTGTCGTATCGCGTACAAGAATTAGCTTTTGAGCACATGACAAACCCAGAACATGTTCAAATTGAACCTGACGTTAAAACGGGTAAACGTATTCAAGAAGAGCTATTTCATCCTTCGCAAGAAGATAAAATTAAGCTGTTGTTAAGCTTAATTGAAGAAGAATGGCCAGAGAAAGCAATCGTGTTTGCAAATACCAAGCACAGTTGTGAAACAGTATATGCTTGGCTTAAGTCAGACGGTCATCGTGTAGGTATGCTTACTGGTGATGTTAACCAGAAAAAACGCCAAACTATATTAGCGCAGTTTAGCAAAGGCGACTTAGACTTTTTAGTTGCGACTGATGTTGCAGCGCGTGGTCTTCATATTCCAGAAGTAAGTCATGTATTTAACTTTGATTTACCTGACGATTGTGAAGATTATGTTCACCGTATTGGTCGTACTGGCCGCGCTGGTGCATCAGGCCACGCAATTAGTTTTGCATGTGAGCAATATGCATATAACCTGCATGAAATTGAAGAATATATAGAGCACAGCATTCCTTTATCACATTATGATAAAACAGCATTGCTAGATGATTTAACTCAGCCTATCATTCAAAGAAAGCGCAACTATTCAACAGGTCCACGTAACCGTAGTAATAACAGCGGACGTCGCCCAAATAATAGTTACCAAAAAGGACGGTCGTAAACGACCGTTTGTATAAGTAGTAGTAACTAGAGGTTTTTGAACGGTGGGGCAACTTAAACCGCAAAAAAATGTGTACGCAGTTATTGATTTGGGCTCAAATAGCTTTCATATGCTTATAGCCAAATCAATTGCTGGCGGTCTACAAACAATTGGACGTGTTAAACGCAAAGTCCGATTAGCCGCAGGGCTTGATAAAGATAACGTATTGAGCACTGAAGCAATGCAGCGAGGCTGGGAATGCCTTGCCCTTTTTGCTGAGCGTCTACAAGATATCCCAGATAAAAACATCACCATAGTAGCAACAGCCACCTTACGGCTAGCCACTAACGCCGAAGTATTCAAAAATCATGCAGAAAAGATTCTTGGCCATAACATTAATGTTATTAGCGGAGAATTAGAAGCGCGTACAATTTATAAAGGTGTTGCTCATACTTCATCTTGTACTGGCAAACAGCTTGTTATTGATATTGGTGGTGCAAGTACCGAAGTTGTAATTGGTAAAGCATTTGATGCCTTACATTACAAAAGCCTCAATATGGGGTGTGTTACCTATCTTGAACGCTATTTCAAAGACTGCCAATTAAGTAAGAGTAACTTTAACGCAGCCATAAAAGCAGCTCGTACAGTCATTGATGAAATTTCTCCAGAATATAAAACAGCGGGATGGCAAATTGCATCTGGTGCTTCTGGCACAGTGCAAGCAATTCAAGAAATTATGGTCGCTCAAAATCTTGACGATTTACTTACGCTTGAAAAGCTCAACACTATAAAAGAGCAAGCAATTGCATTTAGCACTATTGCAGCGCTAGACCTTCCTGGATTAAGTGAAGACCGTCGACTGGTATTTGTATCAGGGCTCGCAATCTTAATCGCACTATTTGAATCTCTTGAAATAGAAAAAATGGGATTGGCGGGTGGAGCACTGCGTGAAGGCGTTTTATATAGCATGGTTCCGGAGTTTCATAATAACGACATTCGTAAACGCACAGTTGATGGGTTTATGAGTCGTTATCACGTTGATCAAAAACAAGCGTGTCGGGTTTCAAGCTTAGCTATGCAGTTAGCGGTAAGTATTGATAAAGATTGGCCAATTGAAAGTTTAAATGGGTTACCACTATTAAAAGCGGTAGCTCAGCTTCATGAGATTGGATTACTAATAGAATATAAGCAGTACCATAAACACACCGCTTATATTTTGGAAAATACTGATATGCCTGGTTTTTCACAGTCAGAGCATAAATTAATAGTAGCGGTAGCGGATGCGCATCGTTCTGATTTTCCAAAAGGCTGTTTTAATTCACTCGGCGTAAATAGTCTATTGGCGCAATATATAGTGAGATTACTACGGATAGCAGTCATCTTATCAATGCGCAGACAAGATGATGTACTGCCTATGTTTGAGTTAACTGCTAAAAATGAAGTGTTAGACCTTAAGTTTGAAAGTAACTGGTTAAAAGATCATCCATTAATGGCCAGCGAGCTACAACAAGAGTCTAAACAGCAAGGTAAACTTGGGTGGAAGCTCATAGTAAACTAATTAAAAAGGCCCATCAGGGCCTTTTTAGTGTTTAAAGTAACCATTTCGATGCAAATATGTGCGAACGGCACATTATTTCAAGTTTTCTTCAAAAAAAGGTTGATCTGTTTTCGGATCTCCCTATAATGCGACCCCACTGAGACGGGAAACGCCAACGCATAGCGAGGCAGGAACAACTCAGAGAGTTAAATAAAACTTCGGTTTTAAATCTTCCAAAAGAAAGTTTAAAACTAA
>NZ_JADYXC010000013.1:0-119170 GCF_015864505.1 Pseudoalteromonas sp. SWYJ118
AAAATAGTAAGTGGCGTCCCCAAGGGGATTCGAACCCCTGTTACCGCCGTGAAAGGGCGGTGTCCTAGGCCTCTAGACGATGGGGACACATAAATGTGTCACTAGGACAACTGAATTTTTAAACTCGTTTCAGGCGAGCTTTCTTAATAACACTTCACTTCCCTATTAAAAATAAGTAAGTGGCGTCCCCAAGGGGATTCGAACCCCTGTTACCGCCGTGAAAGGGCGGTGTCCTAGGCCTCTAGACGATGGGGACACATAAATGTGTCACTAGGACAACTGAATTTTTAGACTCGTTTCAGGCGAGCTTTCTTAATAACACTTCACTTCCCTATTAAAAATAAGTAAGTGGCGTCCCCAAGGGGATTCGAACCCCTGTTACCGCCGTGAAAGGGCGGTGTCCTAGGCCTCTAGACGATGGGGACACATAAATGTGTCACTAGGACAACTGAATTTTTAGACTCGTTTCAGGCGAGCTTTCTTAATAACACTTCACTTCCCTATTGAAAATAAGTAAGTGGCGTCCCCAAGGGGATTCGAACCCCTGTTACCGCCGTGAAAGGGCGGTGTCCTAGGCCTCTAGACGATGGGGACACATAAATGTGTCACTAGGACAGTTGATAAGTTTAACTCACATCATGAGCTTTAAGGTAATTGCGTTTAATACAAGTAAAGACTCGAGCTTTAATTGTGACGCTATTTTCTCGGTAAAACCGCCTTTAACTAATAAAAGTTAAGTGGCGTCCCCAAGGGGATTCGAACCCCTGTTACCGCCGTGAAAGGGCGGTGTCCTAGGCCTCTAGACGATGGGGACACAGAAAACTGCTACCCTAGGACAAAACACTAATTTTTGGTGGAGCCATGCGGGATCGAACCGCAGACCTCTTCACTGCCAGCGAAGCGCTCTCCCAGCTGAGCTATGGCCCCAACTTAATCAATACCCGTCGTGATAAACACATCGTGTATCGCTTAGTGCGGGGCGCATTCTATGCACCACCCAAAATAAAGTCAACAGTTTTTTACCTAGCTTTATTTAAATGGTTTAATTTTCAACAAACTGGCTATCAAGCGTGCTAAAAAATACAATTTGAATAAGATTCTAGCCCTACTGCTTATAATAACATCACTATATCGCAGCGAATACTTAACAACACCCTACTCCCCTATTTAATGCAACAAAATTGCATCAAAGCAAAGGTATACATTTATATGCAAATTGAACTTATCTAAAAACTACCAATTAAGGCCCCGCCAATCGCCTTAATCTTTTAAAAGTTACAATTGCTTATAATAACCAAAACTTAAATGTGGATTTGAGAGTACCCGCAGCCTTTACTTGCTTATTAACCAGCGTCACTCGTACTAAAAACTCGATTATTGTTTGAAGAATATTTTTTAAAGAGCATTGTAGCTTCGTAATACTATGTACAAAACTTCAGGGCGTGTTGATCTTTGGTGGGTGAATTTGCAGCAGTATGTTTGCTTTTTAGGCAAGGCAGAGCCTATTGTAGTTTGGTTATTACCCATGAATAGGCGATAACGCCGCATAAAGTCCAAACATGCGCTGCCCTTTGGGTTCAATCCACAAAGGTCAACACGCACTAGTTATGTGTGATCTATTTAGTCTTAATCCGAAGGCTATTAGTGAAGTATGAGTATTTACGATTTGGCTAGGTTGGCTTATAAAAATAAAGTAAGTACAAAAATAGAGTTTAGAATGCTGAAAATAGCATTTGTTTTGGGAAGTTTAGATTAAATTCATTTTTAAAGGACCGCTCTATTCACTAAATAACTAGCCCTAATATTAATCCATCTTGCTCATAATCATAAAAACGACTCCAGTAAAAAAAACAATAAGTATCGTGAAGCTAAATTTAAGATTAATAAAATACAATTCCCTACTCACTTTTAGGAGCTTATTAGGTGCTTAATTGAACTGCAATATCAAATTTGATGATAAAATAGACTTCAACCATATCCTATTGTTTATAAAACCTTCATTCAGCACATTTTTATCATTCAAGTGTTGACACATTTTCAACTCTATCTATAATAGCGCCCCACAACAACGCAGCAATGCAATGTTGTTTAGATGTGGGTGATTAGCTCAGTTGGGAGAGCATCGCCCTTACAAGGCGAGGGTCACTGGTTCAAGTCCAGTATCACCCACCACTTTTTAATTAAAGTGTTCACATCTAAATTCTATACGGGTCCTAAGCTCAATTAGAAAAAAGAGAGCATCACCGCTACTTATAAGCAACAGTGAAGTTCACTGGTTAAAGTCCAGTACTATTTATTTTAATAGTAGCGTTTTAATTTATATATGGGTGATTAGCTCAGTTGGGAGAGCATCGCCCTTACAAGGCGAGGGTCACTGGTTCAAGTCCAGTATCACCCACCACATATAAAACCTATTATTATATAATAGTCGTGTTTTAAAATTGTAATATGGGTCGTTAGCTCAGTTACAAGAAAAGAGAGCATCACCGCATTTTATAAAAGATGGCGAAGTTCACTGGTTAAAGTCCAGTACTATCTATATAGGTAGTAGCATGTAATATGGGTCGTTAGCTCAGTTGGGAGAGCATCGCCCTTACAAGGCGAGGGTCACTGGTTCAAGTCCAGTACGACCCACCATTCTTAGAATGGTGCATATTACAAGAAAATCTAAATGGGTCGTTAGCTCAGTTAGAAAAAAGAGAACATTACCGCTATTTACAAGTAACGGCGAGGTTCACTGGTTAAAGTCCAGTACTATTTATTTCAATAGTAGCGTTTTAATTTATATGTGGGTGATTAGCTCAGTTGGGAGAGCATCGCCCTTACAAGGCGAGGGTCACTGGTTCAAGTCCAGTATCACCCACCACATATAAACCTATTATATATCAATAGTCGCGTTTTAAAAATTAATATGGGTCGTTAGCTCAGTTGGGAGAGCATCGCCCTTACAAGGCGAGGGTCACTGGTTCAAGTCCAGTACGACCCACCATTCCTAGAATGGTGCATATTAAAATGTAATTTGGGTGATTAGCTCAGTTGGGAGAGCATCGCCCTTACAAGGCGAGGGTCACTGGTTCAAGTCCAGTATCACCCACCAAATTACATCAAGCGGTTAATTTGATAATAAAGAATTAAATAACAGGCATACCTATTATATGTGGGTGATTAGCTCAGTTGGGAGAGCATCGCCCTTACAAGGCGAGGGTCACTGGTTCAAGTCCAGTATCACCCACCACATATAAATACCATCAGACAACCTCTCTAGTAATAACTCTTTCTTCGCATATTAAATACATTTAAGAACTTCATAAAAACTCAATATATAATACCAATCTGCTTATATATGGGGTCTATTTAACGTTAAGAAAATTACGCTAGAACTAGGCAAAAGTTTTTGTATCTAGTTGTTCTAAATAAAAAATTTTTAACGACGTTATAGTGCAATTTAATTCGTTAAATTGATCAAAGATTTATGCAGGTTGGTATAAGTCGTATGTAATTAAGTCACTGGTATCAAGCCAAGTAATCACCCACCACATATAAATACCATCAGATAACTCTTTAAATGACAACTTCTCTAGTAATAACTCTTTTCCCATATTGAATACGTTTAACTCCTCTTTTTACCTTAAATACATTTCATATTTTTATTAAAATCTAAATTTCCATATCAAAGCACTCATCAAATATAGCGTTATCAATTTTACTTATTTAGTTTTTAATTATGTTATTCGGCTCAGTACCTTCGTAGTTAGATAAACGTATTAGGCAAAGTTAACTACCTAATAAATACAGCTATCATTTAAATTCCCTTGTAAGGAGTTAAACTGTTGATTATAGTCTGTGTTAAATACAATCACGCTTAAGCCAATGCCAACTAAGATCTATTCAAAAGCCAAAATACTTATAGTAGAGGAGCAGCCACTTGCTCAAAGCTATATGAAACAATCGTTAGAAAGGCTTGGCTTTCGGCAGTTGCGCTTTGCTGATCATGCAAATTCTGCAAAAGAGCAGTGTTTAAGTGAAGAATTTGATCTAATCGTTTGCTCATTCAACTTAAATAAACACCAAGATGGCTACCAGCTTTATGAAGAGCTACGTGTAAAGCAACTCATAAAAAGCTCGACTGGCTTTATTTTTATCTCAGCAGAAACAAGTGGCTCACTCGTTCATAGTGTTCTTGAGCTGCAACCTGATGACTTTTTAGTTAAACCTTTTACAGTACAAGAGCTTAAAATACGCATTGAACGAATCCTAAAGCGTAAACACGACTTACAAACAGTGTATTCATTAATTGATGATGGTAACGATTCAAAAGCTATTAAGTTTATTGATACCGCTCTGGATAAAAATAATAATAATTACAGCCCTATCCTACTTCGCTTAAAAGGTGATGCCTTACTTCGCTTAAAGCGCGCTCAAGATGCGAAAGACTTTTTTAAGTCTGTTCTCGACATTCAAAAATTTGCTTGGGCAAAAGTAGGCTTAGTAGAAGCACTTATAGCGAATAACGAACATATTTTGGCGCAGCGAATGCTCAAAACAATGTTAGAGCGCCAAGAAACTCGTTTAGTAGCCCTTGATTTGTTGGGCAGATTAGAAATAAAGCTAAATCAATTTGAGCTAGCACAAAGCTTTTTAAGCCAAGCTGCAGAAATTGCACCGCGAAATATCACACGCCAAAAATCGCTAAGTAATGTGTCGCTAATTAATCACGACTACGAAAAAAGCTATTTAACTCAAAAAGATATAGCCACCTTTGCAAAACACTCAATACACGACCACCCCGATGTATATTTGAATGCAGCACGTGCAGGTATCGACTTTGCGCTAACGACTGATCAAACCGATCAAATTCAACGAATTTCTAGGCAAACCAATCAGTACATTAATGATTTAAAAAAACAGTTTCCTAATAATACAAATCAAGCTCAAATTGATGTACTTAATGCACGACTCCATTACTTAAAAGACGAGCATCAAAAAGCGAAAAAGCTAATTGAACAACTTGATGATGACGATACTCATATCCGATCGGTTGATGGCGCACTTGATAAAGCAAAAGCATTTCATGAACTGGGGTTTCATCAAAAGGCGCAAACCTTATTCACACAAATAATTAGCCACTGTGAAAGACATCCCGCAGTTAGCGACACAACTTACTTACGTTATATTCAGCAGCAACAAAGTGAGCGACGCGATATTAAAATGGGTCCAAAAGAGCTTAACAACCATGCCGTTAGTCAATTTAATAAAGGCCAATTAAATACTGCGTTGGAAGCTTTTACACAAGCGTTTAGAGTCATGCCTCGTAATCAAAGTATCGCACTTAATTTATTACAGTGCCTATTTGATTCAACTAAGCAATCTGGCAGCTCATTTAATATGGATCTTGCTAGAAGGTGCTACGCCCTTCTTGATAAAACTAAATTACAAGCAGATCAGACGCAGCGTTTAGATAAGATTTTGCACATAGCAAAAGAAATGAATTTAGATATTCAAAGCGCTAGTAAATAAAATATTAGAGCTTTTTCATTGATGCGGCATTAACGCAATAACGTAAACCCGTTGGTAATGGACCATCTGGAAAAATATGACCTAAGTGCGAATCGCACACGTTACAAACCACCTCTATGCGCTCCATACCATGACTTGTATCGCTTACATAGCCAATCGCTTCAATTGTCGCAGGTTGCGTAAATGACGGCCAACCAGTACCACTATCAAACTTCTCATCAGCATCAAACAATAGATTATCACAACAAATACACACATACTTGCCAGGTTCGAGTAATGTACAACTACCCGAGCTACCTGGGCGCTCTGTTCCCTTTTTACGTGTTACGTAATATTCATCTTCTGATAGTTGCATCCGCCACTGCTCGTCAGTTTTGACTACTTTTTTACTTGGGGTAGGATTGCCATTGGTGGCAAAGTTAATAACATCATTCCACTTCAACATAATAGCCTCATTGAATAGTTGATTAGCTATACTTTATAAAGTCATAAAAAGTACGGCTAATTATTACGTTATTTAATACACTAAAGATCAGCTAAGGAGTGTTGACAGTTTAAGACTAAAACTCGTTCAATCTTAAAGGTAATTTTCTTAGCTAAAGGTAATATTTTGTTTTTCTGAGTCGGTAAGTATTCGTTTAATAAAACTATCTAGCTCTGCTTTTTTTACAGGTAAACTAACACTCATTTGGCGCTCGTTATTACTGTAAATTATTAGCTCATCATCCTTTGTCGTTATACGTTCAATACTCTCAATAACTAACCAATCTGGACCGTGCTTTTTATCAAAAAATCCCATCAAACTAAAAAGTAATAAGTGTTGGGCGTCTCGCTGAATAAAATCCTCTAACCTGTTTCTTGATTTAAATAAAGGCGTTAACCTATAAACGCTTGAGCAAAAAACAAATACCCATAGCCCAAATAACGCTTTAAACCACATAAGCTCTAAAAGCTCAGTGCTAATCATTAAAATAATAAGCACAAAGCCTATTATCGATATAGCTATCGCTATTTTTTTATTTACGGCGTCCACAACTAATCCCTTTTAAGTCGCTTTTTTTCTTCTGATGCCTTTTCTGTCGGCTCAGGCCAATCATTAAAGAAAACAGTTAAATAGCGGCTTTTCACCAAATACCATAATACCCATAAAACAATCATCATTTGTACTGCTAAAAATGATGAAAATCGATAATGGCTATGCGCCGCTTGAACACTTAACCATGTTAAATCAACAACTGCACATAAAATAAGAGGCCAGCGCATATGTCGCCATATTCTTGCTAACCTGTTGCTTGCACTGTGTGAATCTCGTGGTCTGCGTAAACAAAATAAAATAGTCGGTATTATTGCAATACTTCCAATCGTTATTGCGATAAAAAAATCATTTTTATTTTTAAAAAATAACGACATTAAATCTAGTTCAGGCCTGCGGCTTAAAGCCGCAATAACCCAAATAAAATAACTGCGTAATAGCACAAGCACACTTAAATGAAATGCAATAGGCGTACGGTAACTTCCGTACTTATCCCAGTATTCTGGCCCATATCGGCTCATTGTCATTTTCCTAACCGTTATGCTTTATAAGCAACTCAATTAATTCATCTTCAGTTAGTATGTCTATGCCTAGGTCTTGTGCTTTTGTTAGTTTTGAACCTGCTTTTTCACCCGCCACTAACGCATCTGTTTTAGCCGATACGCTACCAGACACCTTGGCACCAAGTTGTTGTAATCGTGCTTTTGCATCATTGCGATTAAGTGTATTAAGCGTACCTGTAAGTACATATGTAAGCCCAGCGAGCGGCTGTTCTTCCTCAGAAGGTGCGCTCAACGCTGGCCAGTTTACACCTTGATCTATCAGCGCATTAACAACTGCTAAATTATGCTCTTCATCAAAAAAGCCACGAACATGAGCAGCTACTATTTCGCCTATATCACTTACTTGCGTTAAACTATCAATGCTGGCATTTATTACATTTTCAAGGGATAGGAAGTGATTTGCTAAATTTTGTGCTGTTGCTTCACCAGCTTCACGAATACCCAAAGAGTATAAAAACTTAGCAAGCGTAGTGCCTTTAGCCTCTTCAAGTGCTGTTACTAAGTTTTTAGCTGACTTAGGTCCCATGCGCTCAAGTGATTCAAAATGCCCTTGTTTTAATATAAACAAATCAGCAGGCGTTTTTATAAGTTCTCTATCGACTAACTGATCAACAATCTTATCGCCAAGACCATCTATATCCAGCGCTTTGCGCGAAGCAAAGTGCTTAATAGCTTGCTTACGCTGTGCAGGACATACAAGTCCACCCGTACAACGGGCTACAGCTTCGCCTTCAACCTTTTCAACATGAGAATCACAGATTGGGCAAGTCGTCGGGAATTCAATATCTCTGGCATCATCAGGTCTGCGTTCAAGTACAACTTGAGTTATTTGTGGGATTACGTCTCCAGCACGGCGAATAATAACTGTATCGCCTACTTTTACGCCTAAACGTGCAACTTCATCACTGTTATGAAGCGTTGCATTTGATACGGTAACGCCACCCACAAAAACAGGCTTCAAACGTGCAACAGGTGTAATGGCGCCAGTACGACCGACTTGAAAATCAACATCAAGTAGTTGGGTTATTTCCTCTTGCGCCGGAAACTTATACGCAATAGCCCAACGAGGAGCACGTGCCACAAAGCCTAAGCGCTCTTGTAAGGTCTTTTTATTTATTTTTATTACTACGCCATCAATTTCATATTTAAGCTCACCACGGCGCGTTAAAATATCGCTGTAGTAATCGAGCGCGGCTTTTGGACCTTCAACTAATTTTGTTTCTGGGCACAAAGGTAGTCCCCAATCAGTCAGCTTTTCTAATTGCTGATAGTGATCCTCAGGAATGCTGCCATCAGCAACAAGCCCGGTGCTGTAAGCATAAAACATGAGTGGGCGTTTAGCGGTAATTTTAGAGTCGAGTTGACGCAAACTCCCCGCGGCTGCATTACGCGGGTTAACAAATACTTTTTCACCGCGTTTTTGCGCTTCAGTATTCAATTTATCAAAGCCAGCGCTGTCCATAAATACTTCGCCGCGAACTTCAAGCTCTTTTGGGTAATCACCACGGAGCTTGAGCGGTACATTACGAATGGTTTTAACATTTTGAGTAATGTTTTCACCAGTAAAACCATCACCTCGAGTAGCCGCTTGTACAAGCACACCATCGCGATAAATAATTGATACAGCTAAACCATCAAGTTTTGGCTCACAACAAAAAGTAAGCTCATCAGTACTCATTAAACGCTCTTTTATACGGCGATTAAACGCAGTGAATTCTTCTTCACTAAAGGCGTTATCAAGTGAGAGCATGGGTACTTGGTGCGCTACTTGTTCAAATTTACTAAGTGCTGCACCGCCTACTTTTTGTGTAGGTGAGTCGGCGGTTAAAAATTCAGGATGCTCGGTTTCAAGTGCGCTTAGTTCGCGTAATAACCTATCGTATTCAGAATCAGGAATACTGGGGGTGTCGAGCACATAATAATTATAGTTGTGTTGCTCTAATGTAGTACGAAGATGATTAACTTGCTCACTAATGCTGCTAGACATTTAAACCTCAATAAACATAAAAAAAGCCACTTTGACGATTCACCGTCCAGTGGCTTATAAAAATATAATGTATGCGTTATTTACGCTGAAAAAGAACGAACCTGCTCAACATATTGTCTTACGCGATCTACTGTCATTTCATTTCGCTCAGCATCTAAAATTTGTGCACCAAATTCATCCGCTAACTTTTTAGCTGCGCTGTGCAACATATTAAATGCAGCTAGACCATCGCCGTCGCACGGTAACGTCATAAATAAGCTTACCCCAGCGGTACTAAACTGTTCCATATTATCAATATCAAACGTACCTGGGTTGTACATATTTACTAATCTAAATAAAACAGGGCCTTGACCAGCCGGATCTAAGTGGCGATTAAAAAAGCCTTCCTCAGAATATTTAAAACCTAAAGTGTTAACTGCCGGCAATAATTTACTGCCCTGCATACTAAGCTCTTCCGGCATTTGAATATGTACAATAACAAAGTCAGACATTTGGGCAGGTGCTTCTTCAGCGCTTTGCTCTTTTGCTTCTAGGTCATCAACTATTTCTAGGTCATCTTCAATCGGCACTTCTGGAACGCTTGTATCTATTTGCGGCTCATTTTCATCAAAGTTAAGCTCACCAAACTGTGGCTCATCACGTTCGTTTTGCATTAGCTCTTTTGGTTCAGCCTCAGTTCGAAACGGTTTAGATGAAGCTGATGCGCTTTCTTGTAATGGTTCAACCCGCTCGTTATCAGATACTTCTGGGCGGTCTTTTTTTCTCACAGACCACAATCCATGTATTAATAAACCACCAATGACAACTACACTGATAATGATTAAAACCCATCTTAATTGTTCGGCCATCCCCTCACCTTTTATTATTTGATATGCCTAAAACCTGTATATTAATTAAAAAATAATACACTTGTTATAAAAATTTATGCATGTGCAAGTTGCACAGCCTGCTCTATATCTACAGCAACCATACGCGATACGCCAGGTTCTGCCATAGTAACACCTGTTAATCTACCAGCCATTTCCATCGCAATTTTATTATGACTAATATAAATAAACTGCACTGATTGTGACATTTCTTCAACCAAACGGCAAAAACGCACAACGTTGGCATCATCTAATGGTGCATCTACTTCGTCCAGCATACAGAAAGGAGCTGGATTGAGCCTGAATATAGAAAACACTAATGATAATGCGGTCAGCGCTTTTTCTCCACCACTTAACAAATGAATTGTTGAATTTTTCTTACCCGGTGGTCGTGCCATTATACTAACACCACTTTCGAGTAAATCGTCACTGGTTAATTCTAAATACGCACTACCACCACCAAAAACTTTAGGAAATAGCTCTGCAAAGTCTTCGTTAACTTGATCGAACGTCGCTTTAAAGCGTGTTTTGGTCTCACTATCAATTTTACGAATTGCACCTTCAAGGGTACTTAACGCTTTTGTTAAATCATCTAATTGATTATCAAGATAATCACTACGAGCTTT
Source organism: Pseudoalteromonas sp. SWYJ118 (assembly GCF_015864505.1). Classification (NCBI taxonomy): domain Bacteria; kingdom Pseudomonadati; phylum Pseudomonadota; class Gammaproteobacteria; order Alteromonadales; family Pseudoalteromonadaceae; genus Pseudoalteromonas; species Pseudoalteromonas sp. SWYJ118. Next base: position 10,593 of record NZ_JADYXC010000013.1, read on the forward strand.
AGCTAAATCAAACTCTTCTATTGCCGCTAAGTTTACTGCACCTAATTTTTCTACCTGATTAGTAAATCCGGCTAACTGATTTTGCGCTGCACTTAAGTTTAATGAATCAGGTAATTCATCAAGTATTGCTTTTAAGCTTTGTTTCAACTCTTCTAATGGCTCAAGCGCAACTTGCGCTTTTATTACTAAGCTTTGCTCTTCAATTGTTAGCTTTTGGTGCTGCTCTTGCAAGCCCACCAGCTCACCTTGTGAATTTTTAAGGCTTATTTGCTTAGTGTTTAAGCTCTCTTTGGCCTGAGCTAATTCTTTTTGTAGCAATACTAATGCCTGCTCACCTTTTTGATGCTGTGCTAAGAGCTGCGTAATTTTATCGCCAAGTTCTTGCTCTGGTATCAGCAGCTCTTCTATTTCACTAAGTAGTTCTTGCGCACCTTCAGATGCACTAACGTGCTCTTGCTCCGCATGGCTCAATTTGGTTTGGCTTAACTGCCATTCACTGCGTGCCTTTTGCTCTGAGAGCGTTGCCTTATGTGCTTGTGTTTTATATTGCTCAAGCATGCTTAATACTTCGCTATAACTTTTATCACTTTGTGAGCGCAGGCTATTTGCAGCGTCTACCTCATCCGCTAAGTTAAGTTGCTGCTCATTTAACACTTCCAATTGCTCTGTTTGCTCATCAAGCACGTTATTTAATTGCAAAAGCGCAGTGGTTAATTGCTGTTTTTGTTGCTGTCGTTTTTCAAGCTGCAGCTTAAAGTGCGCTACTTGCTGTTTGAGCATATCGCTTCGCGTACTCCCTACCGCTATATTTTGCGCAAGCTCATGTATCGCTTCTTTAAGCTCGCTCTGCTCGTTAGTTAACTTTACTTGCTTGGCTATATGTTCATCACGAGTCGATGTTATTTGTTTTAGCTCATACTCGGCACTAGTTAACTGCTGAGTTTTATCCTGTAATTGCTTATGTTTTAAAAGTAATGAGTTTTCGGCATTTCGATCGGCACTTACATGCCAGTTACGACCATATAAAGCGCCGTTTTTATCCATAACGGCTGTATAATAGGCATCGTTTAAGAGCGTTAGATCACCGCTCTCACTATAAGCAATACGCGTTAAATGATCTGGGTACACGCCACTTGCTATGAATGCCGCTAAGCTATTTTCAGCAATGTGCTTACCACTAATTGGCCACACACTATTATCAGCTTGCTGCTCACTTACATTTAAGTGCTCTAGCGATTTAAGTGCTTGCTCTATTAAGGGCTCAAAGCCTTCTTTAACACTTAGCTGATTAAACAAACCATTAGTACTTTCACTTTTTTCATCAAGCCCTAATGTACTTTTAAGCCCCGTTATACTGGCTTTTAACTCATTTATTGTTTGAGTAAGCGTCGAATATTGCTTTTGTGAGTTATTAACACGCTCATTTTGCACTTCAAGCTTAGCACTGCACTGTGTGTGCGCTGTTTGTTTAGCAGCAAGTTCTTGGGTTAATGTTTGTGTTTGCTGTGTTTGCTGCGTTAATTGTTGTTCTACATCGCTACTTTGTAAGTCAGTAAGCTGCGTATTTAACTGATCAATTTGCTCGTTAACGTGGCTTATTTGCTGCTGAGTTTGTTTAATGTGACTGCTATGCAGTTGCGCACTATTATTAAGTTGTTGCTGTTGCTCACACAAAGTTTGCCAGTGTGTATTGTGGCGCTGCTTCAGTGCTAATAATTCCTCAAGCTCATGCGTTAACTTCCTAACTTGCTCTTCGCACATTAACGCGTTTTCACTTGCCTCTTGCAGGGCTTCATTTAGTTGCTCGCACACAATTTGCTGCTGCGTTTTAACCTCAGTGCTATGGGTTTGGCGTTGCTGTAATTTAATTAAATTTTGTTTAAGCGTTTGAGTTTGTTGCTTTACATTTATTTGCTGTTGCTCAGCGCGGGTAAGCTCGGTGTGTATTACATGTTGCTGATGCTGTGCATCGCTTAGTTTATCTTGCTTGGCTTGTACTTGCCCTTCTAAGCTTGCAAGTACATCGTCATGCCCTGAGTTAGCAGTTTTAAAAAAAGAAATTTGATCGTTCAGTTTTTTAATTAGAGTACTTTTTTCAAGTTGTTGTTGATGTAACTTTTGCCATTTTAAAACCGCAATTTGCCCTTTTAGCGTTCGCTCTTGCGCTTTTAACTCTCGGTATTTTTTTGCATCAACCGACTGCACAGCCAATTTATCTAACTGGCTTTGCAGCTCTTTACGCACATCGAGTAAACGTTCAAGGTTTTCGCGGGTGCTTTTAATACGTGTTTGTGTTTCGCGGCGGCGCTCTTTGTATTTAGAAACACCAGCGGCTTCTTCTAAAAATACACGTAATTCTTGTGGTTTACTTTCTATTAAGCGCGAGATCATCCCTTGCTCAATAATCGCGTAACTACGCGGACCAAGACCTGTACCTAAAAATATATCGGTAATATCACGCTTACGGCATTTACTGCCATTTAAAAAGTACAGCGATAGCCCGTCGCGCGTTACTAAGCGTTTAATTGCAATTTGGTTTCTGTCGGCAAATGTATTAGAAGGACTACCTTTATCGTTATCAAAAACAAGCTCTACAGAAGCTTGTGATATGGCTTTACGATTAGTTGAGCCATTAAAAATAACGTCGGTCATGGCATCGCCACGCAGGTTTTTAGCAGAGCTTTCACCTAGCACCCATCGTACTGCATCAATAACGTTAGATTTGCCACAGCCATTAGGGCCTACAACACACGTCATTTGATCAGGAAATGGAATTTTAGTGGGCTCTACAAACGATTTAAAGCCCGCTAATTTAATAGTGCTTAAGCGCATCTTATTGTTATTACCAATTTATTATTGTTATTTGTCATAAACAATTTAACCCATAATTTACTAATAGATTAAGCTTGTCGTTTAAAGTTATCTAAAATAATACCGGTCGCCATTGCAACATTAAGTGACTCTGCTCCACCAAAAGCGGGAATGGTGATTTTATTGGTCACTAACTTTGCACATGTCTCGCGTATACCATGCGACTCACTGCCCATTAGCAAAACGCCTGAGCCCGTAAATTGGGTTTTATGTACACTTTGTCCATCTAAAAAAGCACCGTAAACAGGTAAATTTAAAGACTGTAAGTAATCAGGTAAATCTACTTGGCTTACCGATACCCTTACAAATGAGCCCATTGTGGCGCTAATTGTTTTAGGGTTGTAAGCGTCTGCGCTGTCGGTGCTAGTTACTATATGTTTAATACCGTACCAATCAGCTACTCTAATTATTGTGCCTAAGTTACCAGGGTCTGATACGCCATCAAGCGCGAGTATTAAGCCATTTGCTTGTGGTAAAGCTGCCTTTGGCATATCAACAATAGCAATGGCTGCATTATTGCTAACTAGCGTGCTCGCTTTAGTGAGGGTCTCTTCATCCGCTTCAATAAAATTAGCGTGCTGATACTCACCTTGGTACGCATTTATAAATTCGTTTGTAGCAAAAATATTAACCGCATTTAATGGGCTGTTTAATAACTCAAGTACGTTTTTTTCACCCTGTACAAGGTATTGATTATATTGCTTTCGGTACTTTTTTTGGCCAAGTTGGCGAATAAGTTTGAGTTGGTTTTTTGAAATCATAACAGCCCCATAAAATTATCCAGCAAGTATAACAGATTTCGTTATAACATCTGAACTCGAAAAGCAGCGAATAGGGCTAATTTATCTTACTCGCACTTCTTTCAAAGGTCAGATTAATGCGAATAAACATCCCTTTTATTGCCTCTAATTGGTTTGAATCACCAACAGATGCGGCTAATTCGTTATAAAGATTATCAGACGCTTGCTTAAAGTTTTCATCAAACTTACCTTTGGTAGCCAGCATAAATGCATCAGCCAACGTGCGTTGCCACTCATTTAAATATTTTAGCTTTGTGTCACCAGCAAGATTTTCGCAAATTGCTTTTAATCGTACCGACGCGTGCCCTAAGTTTAAAGCTGTTAATGCAAGGTCAGTAATAGCTCTTGAGCGTGAGCCCTGATCGTAATTAGTTAAGCGTATTAACCTATCTGCCATGCGGCGATTGTACCAAATACTCGGAGTTTGATGGGTATTTATTTCGAGTAAATCTTTATAGGTAGCCTTAAAAACACGATGAACAAGTAACTGAACACTTGGTCCTGTAAATAACTGAAAAATCCAAAATAAAATACTCACGCCAGCAAAAATCGCGATTGCAGAGCTGAGTGTATAATCAATTGAAAAAGCTAGGCTCATATCCGTGCTGGGTCTAACCAAAATAGTAAATGGAATACAAAACCCTAAGCCGTATGGCAGCGTTTGTTGATCAGCGAGTAACAGCAAACCCAAAAAATACGGACCCGCTAATACAAGCAACAATATTTCTAATTGCCCACCACTTTGCGACAGTAAATTTAACGCATAAAAAATAGTTACAAAAGTAGCAACAATTATACCTGCCAATAAACGTTTAATTACAACCTGTAAAATAGCCAAGGGTATTCTCGACAGCATTATCGAAAATATGACCGGTAATATCATAATTAATAATGCAGCTGAAGAACCTGTATTAATCCAAATAAATGCGCCGATAGAAAACACCAAAGCAGTTCTAAATCCAACAATAATGCCAGCTAATGGGTCGCGATATGTAAGCATACTGGGTGCATTTAATAATGTTTTATCGCGTTGTTCTAAAGCTCTGTATGCCCGTAGTAAAATTGTTAAGTCCGCTGCCACTTCTAAGCTCACATTGAGCATGTGAGATTCAAATGGCGAATCACACACCGTATTTGCTCTATAGTCGGTTAGCTCTTTACGCAGCGTTTTAACTTGTTCGGCGCAGTAATCAAAATCGTCAGATTCTTTAATTTGCGCGAATACGTGTTTAAGTTTACTTATTAATTTGTCTAATGTGGGAGTAATAAGGTCTGCGTGGTTTCGTTGCAGGCGACCAATTATTTGAATTGAAGCCAGTAAAGAAAGTACTTTTTGCGACAATTGATTTGCAGCACGTGAGCGCCCTGGACCTTTTGGCCCTTCGTACCTTACTGCGCTGGAGTCTTCGTTTATTGATCCTAATGTTGCCATAATGCCATCTATTTGCTGATGGCGATTTTCGTGCGAGCCTTTAGAATCAAGCTCAGTTACTAAATAATCTAACGTTTGGTTTATAACCGACCGCGCTTGTACTTGCAGTAAGTGTTTAACTTTTACAGGCCAAAACAAATGGCTCACAAGGCCTGCACATATTGAGCCTATTACTATTTCACTCACGCGCGCTTGTGCAATATCAAATATGCTTTGGCTGCTCACCATTGCCGGAGTAACCATGACTAAAAGTACAATAATAGCGGCTGTTACACCTGCCATAGCAAACGCATAAACAAAGTTTGCTTGGCGTACCATTGCCGATAACGCAGAGTTTACCCCCAACCATAATGCCAATGCACCGAGCGCTAAATAAGGGTAGAGAATTAACTGAGTTAAAAGCAATATGCCAAATAAACCACCCACTATGGTGCCTATTATTTGGCAAATTGCTTTTTCAATAACCAATCCGCTTTGCGGGCGTAATTGCAAAAATATAGCCGAGACTAACGCCCAATAAGGTCTTTCAAGATTAAGCCACATAGCAATAGTAAGCGCCATTACCATGGCTATAACGCCCTTAGTCGCAAAAATAATTGCCTGTTTTTTAGGAAAAAACAAATTTTGTAATACAACGCCCACTGTCTTCCCCTTAACGTGTAGCGAGATGTATTGTGGCGGTCATTCCTGCGCTTAACTGTGTATCTTCGGGCAATGAATCTAACTTAATATCAACAGGAATACGTTGCGATAAACGTACCCAATTAAATGTTTGTTGTACTTGTGGTAAAAGCTGCCCGTTACTTTGTGTATTCGTATTTGCAATTGCTTTACCTACACTCACTACATGCCCCGTTAATTGCTTACCACCGCTTAGAAGCGCTATTTTAGCTTTTTGATCAGGATAAATAAGCGGTATTTTACTCTCTTCAAAGTAACCCGTTACGTAAAATGAATCTGACTGCACGATAGCAAACACAGGTGTGCCTTGAGCTACATAGTTACCTTGGCGTAAATTCAGATTAATTATTTGCCCCGATGCAGGCGCAACAATTTTAGTTCTATCAACATTTAATTGCGCAATTGTTTGCTCTGTTTTAGCTAGGTTATAATTTGCCTCAGCAATTTTAGTATTGATACGTGTTGATTCTAGCGTTTCTTCACTTATTGCCTGTTGAGTGTTTAGCTCAACACGTCTTTCGTATTTATGTTTAGCAAGCTCCCATGTATATAGCGTATTTTCTGTATTGGCTTTACTTTTATCAAGCGCTGCTTGGTAACGCTTTTGATCAACATTAAAAAGTACTTCGCCTTTTTGTACGTTTTGACCATCTTTAATGTTTAAAGCAGTCACCCAACCCGACACGTCTGGAGCAACTGTAACTATGTCTGCTCGAATGCGACCGTCGCGCGTCCAAGGAGTATGCATGTAGTCAGTCCATACCCAACGCCCAGCAAAAACCGCAGCTATAACAACCAAGATAGTAAAAGTAATACGCAGATATTTAATCATTCAATTTATCTTCCACTTAGTAAATAGACGGCCAGTGCCAAGTAACAAACAAATAGTGACACTTCAAACCAAGCCACTTTCCAAATACGGTCATGCCAATCTAGTCGATGCAAAGCAAAACGAGTCAGCGCTGTTAAAATAAACGCAATTGGGAAGTAAACAATCAGCGGGCTAAACTCTAATCCCCCTAACACGACTGCTTGAAACATAATAAATATCCTAATGTTATTTAAAGCGGTGATAAAAGCTGTAAAACCTAAATAAATTTACATCCTCACTACTCTTACAATCTATTATTTTGGCATATAAATCAATTAGCTTAATTGTACGTAGGTGTGCTTAATACATAATTAATGCCATTACATTTAAGCAGCATTAACTATGTATAGTAGCTAAATCGCATATTAAAAAGCTAAAGATCCCAGTTACCAGCCAAATAAATAAAACCAGCGAGGTTTATTTATAAAAAAGTATTAGAGTATTTAACTCAATACTTAAAACGCCTATTTATGGCTGTTTACAGAAGGGTGAGATAATTATAAACATTGAATTTTGCACTAAAAATGGGTAAATTAACAAAAAAACAACATGGATATAATTTTAATGGAATCAATACACCCTACCCCATCTGAAACAACCCCACCAATAAATGAGCCTGCTGAACCAATTTTTAGCGGAAAAGTGCAGTTTAGTGGTAAAGGCGGTGAGTTTTTTGGAATTTGGATTGTAAATATATTACTTAGCGTTATTACGCTTGGCATATACTCAGCGTGGGCTAAAGTACGTACGCATCGCTATTTTTACGGCCACACCCGCATAGATGGTCATAGCTTTGACTACCTAGCAACGCCAATACAAATTTTAAAAGGTCGGATTTTAGCGGTTATTGTATTTTTTATTTATACATTTTCTATTAGCTTTATGCCTATTTTAGGCCTGTTTATTGCTCTTGGTTTTATCTTTTTAATGCCATGGATTATTAACCAAGGTTTACGTTTTAATCTGCGTATGACCCGCCATCGTAATGTTCGCTTTGCTTTTAAAGGCAGCTATGGCGAAGCCTTTGTTAACTTTATACTTTTACCTATTGCCAGCATATTTACGCTTTATTTATTAATGCCTTACGTTATAAAACGTATTGATAGCTATATCCATAGCAATATTAGTTATGGCGACAAACCGCTTACTGTAAATCTAAAAGGCGAAACCTATTACTTAACAGCGCTTATTTGCTTTGTAGTGAGCTCTATCACCATGGTGGTATTTATGGGGATTTTAGGATTATTTGGCCTCAACTTAGTAGATATTGAAAATCAACAAAATTTAGAAAACTCTGCAGCTATGGTTATGCTTCCTATCTTTATGATGATTGCCTATGTGCTAATGATTGCCATTGTTTCTGCTGTATGGCACGCCGCTATTAGAAATCACATTTTTGATAACAGCTATTTTGAAGGCGTTGCTACATTTAAATCAGAGCTAAAACCAATTCCTTTCGCTGTTTTACTATTAACTAATATGTTGGCTATTGTATTTTCTTTAGGCCTTGCATACCCATGGACAAAAGTACGTACATCAAAAATGCTCGCTGATGTAACTAACGTCACTATTTATCCTGGTGCATTAAACCTAATTGATACCGCGCAAGAACAGCAATCATCATTTGCTGAGGAAGCTGCAAACGTATTTGATATTGACCTTTCTCTAACTTAAGAGCTCACTATGCATGTAAAGGGACATTTTTTCCCCATCGCATCGAGTAACTATCAAGTGTGTGTTGCAACTATTAGCGACACACACATTGAAGTTATCAACGATGAACACGTTATAGCTCGCCACGCAATCTCAAGTCTAAAATTAAGTTCGGGGATGGCAGGACTTGCCGACGAACTAAACTTTGAAGATGGCAGTCGTTTTATTCCTCAAGATGTAAGTTACAGATGGCCATTTAAAGAAAATAACCATCACATAATGGAGCGCCTTGAAAAAAGTAAATGGGCAATTTTAGCTGCAGTCATATTTACACCGCTTTTTATGTGGTTAGTACTTTATAAAGCGGTACCGGCCATTGCTGTTTACAGTGTTGATACCTTGCCACGAAATGTTGTGGAACAAATGGGGGAGCAAAGCTTTACACTAATTAAAAAGATTGCGCTTGACCCAAGCGAGCTGCCCGCAGAGCAACAAGCTAAAGTACAAGCGCATTTTACAAGTATGCTTAATGCGTTATCGCTTGATCAATCGGTTTATAGATTATCGTTTTATAAATCAGACAGCTTTGGTGCTAACGCGTTTGCACTACCCCATGGTCGTATCGTGGTCACAGATGATTTAGCAAATTTACTTGCCGATAAACCCAATGCACTAAAAGCGGTATTGCTACACGAGATGGGCCATGTAGTCCACCAGCATAGCGTACGTATTACAGCACAATCTGCCGCAAGTACGATTGTGCTAGCGGTTGTATTTGGTGATTTAGAAGGGGTTGCAGAGGTTGCATTAGGTACGGGTGCATCGTTTGCTCAGCAAGGGTTTTCACGAGATATGGAACGCGAGGCAGATACCTTTGCACTCATTCAATTAGAGTCGCTTGGGTATTCGAGTAATGATTTTGCTGATGCAATAGAAGCGCTGCAAGAAAGCCATACCAGCGAAAACGAGCACCTCGAAAAAGTAAATGACTTTTTAGAGTATTTATCTAGCCACCCAAGTGCACAAGAGCGTATTAATAATGCTAGGAAATAATCGCGGTTATATTCAACTTGCTCGTTACATAGTGAGTTTAAGTTGGATATATCATGGCTTTTTTCCAAAGCTTTATCATATTGCACCACTTGAAAAATTAATGACTGGCAGTGCTGGTTTTTCAGCAGAAGTGTCTGACTTAATTACACGTTCGGCGGGTTTTGGCGAAATTATATTTGGATTGTGTTTATTTGTGTTTTATAAAAATAAACACTTAGTAATTTTAAATATTTTAGCATTAATTGGCCTTCTACTCGCTGTAGTTGCAGTGCAGCAACAATTGCTTATTGAAGCATTTAACCCTGTAACTACTAACCTGCCTCTTATTGGGCTAAGCGTTATTTGGTTAAAGGAAATTAAGCTGCTGAATAATCGATACCTCTAAGTAAAAAAAGGGTATGCAAGCGCATACCCTTTTTTGTAGTATTTAATTTGTAAAATTAGTACTTATTTTTATGCGTCCACAAATGCAGTAATTCGCTCGCAATGGTTGCTGCGGCAATTGCGGTAAGCTCACTTTGGTCGTACGAAGGTGATACTTCTACCACATCCATACCTACCATGTTTATGCCTTTTAGCGCACGCAGTACTTTAAGTACTTTATCTGACGTTAAACCACCGCACACAGGAGTGCCTGTACCAGGCGCAAACGCAGGGTCTAAACAATCTATATCAAACGTTAAGTAAACAGGTAGGTCACCTACTCGTTCAAGTATTTGCGCTGCAATATCATTTGCATGTAAATCGTTGGCTTGCATTGCATCAATCACAGCAAACTCATGTTTACTTTGATCAAAGTCGGTACGAATACCTATTTGTATACTGTGCTCAACATCAATCAGCCCTTCCATTGGTGCATGATAAAACATAGTGCCGTGATCAAAACGCGAGCCATTGCTATAGGTATCGGTGTGCGCATCAAAGTGCACTAACGCCATTTTGCCATGTATTTTTGCATGAGCGCGTAATAGCGGAAGCGTCACAAAGTGATCGCCCCCTAAACCTAATAGCGTTTTACCTTGGCGAAGTATTTGCTCAGCAGCCATTTCTAGTTGCGCAGTAAAATACTCAGGATCGCCAACAGGGTAAGTAAAGTCCCCTGCGTCTGCCACTTTTAAACGCTCAAATAACGGGAACGTCCACGGGTACTTAGTGTCTTCCCATGCTAAATGAACCGACGCACGACGAATCGCATCCGGACCTAAACGTGCACCAGGGCGACCCGATGTCGCTAAATCAAACGGTAAGCCTAAAACGACTACGTCTGCATCAATTGCATTAATATTTTGCACCATAGGACGACGCAAAAACGTCATCCCATTTGAGTACAATGAGTGATCTGCGTGACCAAACAAAGTCGACATTACTTATAACTCTTCTAAATAAGTGTAGCCATCAAGGCCGCTTTGCAACTCGTCTAAAACGCTTTGCTGTTCGTGTTTTTCAATTTTAGTGCTTACTAACTGCTCGTATGATTGCTGAAAACTTTCAACATCTAAATGTACATAGCGCATCATATCGGCAACAGTGTCGCCTTGGTTTATCTCGGTAATACTTGCAACGCCTTGCTCATCCATATTAACAATTGCGCTGTGCGTATCGCCAAACAAGTTATGCATGTCACCTAGAATTTCTTGATAAGCACCCACCAAGAAAAAGCCCATTAAATAAGGTTTATCAGCGCTAAACTCTGGTACAGGTAGTGTGCTTTCAATGCCTTGTCCATCTACGTAATGCTCAAGTGCACCGTCTGAATCACAGGTTATATCAAGTAATACAGCACGTTTTTTTGGTGCTTCAGTTAAGCCACTTAATGGCAATACCGGAAACACTTGATCAATGCCCCATGCATCTGGAAGCGATTGAAATAACGAAAAGTTTACAAAAAACTTATCGGCTAAACGTACGTTTAACTCGTCAATAATAGGACGATGAAAACGGTTTTTGTTATCCATGTGCTTGTTAAGTTCATAACAAATACGAATATTAATTTGTTCAGCCCACGCACGCTGCGCTAAGTCTAATAAACCGAGTGCAAATTGGTTATGCGCTTCAGCTAAATCACCTTGGCTGTCGTGATAAATTTCAATTAATGCACGGTCATCCGTTAAATCAGTTAATTGCACAAACGATGCCCACATGTTTTTTAATAAAAGTGGTGCATCTGCCGCTGGCGCTACTAACTCTTCTGGCGTGTAACTTTCAGTACCAATAACATTAGAAATAAGCACAGCATGATGCGCTGTAAGCGCACGACCCGACTCAGAAATAATAGTCGGCATTGGTTGCTCATATTGCTTACATGTATCACCAATGGTGTACACAATGTTATTTGCATATTCAGCTAAGCTGTAATTCATAGAGTTATGCGATTGGCTACGTGTGCCGTCGTAATCAACAGCTAATCCACCACCTACATCAAGGCAATCAATTTCTGCGCCTAACTTACGTAGCTCACAGTAAAAACGCGCCGCTTCGCTTACACCTAAACGTACGTCACGAATGTTCGCCATTTGTGACCCTAAGTGAAAATGTACTAGCTGAAGTAAATCAAGCTGGTTTGCGTCTTTTAAACGATTAACTACATGCAAAACTTGCGATGCAGATAGACCAAATTTTGATTTTTCGCCGCCACTCGCTTGCCATTTACCTTTACCTTGCGATGCTAAACGTACACGAATACCAATGCGTGGTTTTACGTTAAGCTCTTTTGCTTGGCTAAGTACCATGTCTAGCTCAGAAAGCTTTTCAAGTACGATATACACTTTATGACCTAGCTTTTCGCCAATAAGTGCTAAACGTACGTATTCTTTATCTTTGTAGCCGTTACATACAATAACCGCGCTGGTTTTTTCAGCCAGTGCTAGTACCGTAAGTAGTTCAGGCTTGCTGCCTGCTTCTAAACCAAGTTGCTTTTTTTCTACTTGTGCTTGGCTTGCTACTATTTCTTCAACCACTTCACGTTGTTGGTTTACTTTTATTGGGTAAACTAATAGGTAGTCTTTAGGGTAACCATAGTTTTCAATCGCAGTATTAAATGCGCCGCATAAGCTGTGTACACGATGGTGTAAAATTTGCGGAAAACGAACTAAAGCAGGTAAGCTTAAACCTTTCTCTTGTAGTTGCTTTGCGATATCTGTTAATGCAATGGTTTGCTCTGGTGCATGAGCCTTGGGTGCAACATACACATCACCTTGATCATTAATACCAAAAAAACCTTGGCTCCAATGACGAACATTGTAGCTCGTACGAGCTTGTTCTAGTGATGTTGTTTCTTTCATTTATCTTTCTCTTTTATTTAATTAATGCCGACTCGGCTAGTGCCGCGCATTAAAAGAAAAATAGACATTCAAGTCCAACAAGTATTTTTACTCGTAACGAGTGATTTTTAATATTGATAAAACGACCAATCACGTATTGCTCTCTAGCGTATATAAAATATGGCGTTGATGACTATTAAAGATAAGGAAAGTTGTAAAAGTGACAATTTTAAAATCACTTATTATAAATTTTATTAGCAAAAATGAGCTGCCCGAGTAAATTAAGGACGTGCAACCTCTTCGCCCGATATTTCTGGCTGTTCAGCCAGTTTATTGTGGTTAAGTAATACATATATATTTTTTTTAATATATGGGTAAATTTGTCCCCCTAAAACGTTCAACGTCAATCTAAAAAAACATAACCGTTCATCAATACTTATAGTGAGTATTCATATCAATAAAAATAAATACAATTTCACCTTCAATACATTTTTGCTGCTGGGGTTTTGGTAGCCTATAAATAAAAAACGCAAAAAAAAGATAGCTAGCTGCTATACATGCAAAAATAATCACAAGACATGAAATGTTCATCTTTTTCCTTATTTGAAAAAAGCGCTAGTTAGGTATTCAAATTAAAACTTTAGAGCATCTTATTACAGTAAATAGATAATTAGCGTGCGGGATTTTGTGACGTTTTAATAAGGGTAAGGTAACCATTCTTGCCAATTAAAGCTTTCGTTATACATCTCATCAACTATATCCATATACTCTGACTTTGTTAGCTAAGAGGTACGCTTGCCTCTCTTTTGGGTTCATATAGGCAAGCCAATATGGGAGATAGCCTGGGTAGTCTACCCCAAACATATCTTCAAAAAATCGGCTTTCAGGAAGCTCATGCGTGATTTCATTATGAGTAAGCTTTGGCATGTCTTTGAATCAAATAGACTTTGGGGCGAACATAATTATCGCCATACCTAGCAGTGCTACTAAACCACCGATAATATCCCACATAGTAAGCTTTACGCCATCAACAACCCATAACCATAATAGCGCAACACAAATATATACGCCGCCATAAGCTGCATACACGCGCCCTGCTGCAGTAGGATGTAAAGATAGCAACCATGCAAATAGTGCCAAACTTAAAGCCGCTGGAATTAAAAGTAAAATACTTTTATCTTGCTTAAGCCAAAGGTAAGGCAAATAACAACCCACTATTTCTGCTAAGGCTGTAATAGTAAAAAGTGCGATTGTTTTTAGTTCAAACATAATGCTCCACGCTAAGATAACAAGCATAACAATCTATATAAATTGTTATGCTTAGTATTCGTTATGAATCTGCGTTGTTATTCGCTAAGCGCCATGGTGGCAAGTTTCATTGTGCTTTCAAACGACTTGGTACCCGCTATAAATAAACCGTTGTGACAGAACACGGCATCGGCAATACCTGTTTCATCTACAAACGCTTGATCAGATAAACCAGACCACGCTTTAGGCAACGATTTTCTATCTTCAAACGAGCCAGGCTCAACGGGTACTGTTTGTAATATCCATTGCCCAGAATGCGATGGGTAAACCATGTATAGTGCGTCACTTGATAAAATATGCACTGTTTTTTTCCACGGTGTGTATTTTTCAAGCACAATTACTCGGGCATCTTCTGCATTTTCAATTGCTTTAGCAACAATCGCTTTTGCATTTACACTACCGTGAGCTGAAGCGATAAAACGCGTTAGCATACGCGCTGCAAATTCAACGGCTTCATCAAAACAGGCATCAAAGTTACTTTCTTCTTCCCATGTAGGGTTAAACATTGAAATTGTTTGACTCAGCGTTATGCCCTCAACCACACCTTTTACGTAACCGCAGTCAATGGCATCAATAGTCGATACCAGGCCAGAGTCAACTCTATCTGCTACTGCTTGATTATCATTACAAAGCGTTAAACCGTACTTTTTCCAAATTAAACCAAATGATGAATAAGGAGTGCCATTTTCACGCTCACCCGCACCACCGCGTTGATGATGATCAAATCGACCTGTATCTGGGTTATATTCGCCGCCTACATCAACAACAATATCAGCACTTTCTATAAGCGCTTTATCGCGAGTACGAACAAGCTTAAACGCTGGCAAAATATGTTTAAGTACCGCAATACTAAAAACGTCGTCTGCATGAAAATTACCATTGTGGGTTACTACTGTTATTTCGCTCATTGGTTTATCGCTACTATTAGAAAAGATAAAAATTCTCGCTTTGTAAGTTAATTACTAATTATCGAGACAGATTTTATACGAAGACAGGTGTTAAAAACAGTGAAGTATTTTTTGCTTATCTATAAAAGGAGTTTTCATAGTGATTAGTTTTAAGAATAGCGTTTATTGCAAGGTAATAATGGGTGATTGTAGGGAAGGATATTTACGACATATTAAACTTTAACATGCCGCAGAGCTAGTTAACTTATTGGCTAAGCCCTAACTCCATAAATACACTTTGTGGATTATCGACATATGAGCCAAAGCTGCCACAACGTTTAAAGCCTAAATTTTCATATAAACTGATCGATTTTATTTGCTTTGGGCCTGTCTCTAAACGTATTAACGGGATTTGCTTTTCACCAGCTTGATGCAATAAAATTTGCATAATACGTCTCGATAGCCCTTTACCACGATGGCTTGGTTTAACGTATAAACGTCTTATTTCGCCATAAGGTTGAGTATCAAATTTCTCGACAATCGCACCGCAGGCAATAATTCCCTCTTCGGTTTTTAAACCAATAGCATATACATTAGGTGAGGTTAATTCGTCTAACTCAAGAGACTGAGCTGTTGCAACAGGGTACAACGAATTTATAAGTCGGTCTATATCGTCAAATACGTTAACTACATCGGGATCACTTGGATTCAAATCAACTAACTGCATAAAGCTTCCATTCATTGTTATAAGTTTATTAAGCTTTAAATAATATATTTAAGCGGACGTAGCTTAGCACTGTTTAACAAAAAAATCTTTAGGGGAGCCCGCATTGTGAAATTTCATCACTAAGAGCAATAAATAATCCAGTACCAAAATGAGTAGTTAGATTATTGCTATTAAATTGCGTTGAGCTTTAAGTAATGAGATCGTGAGGCTTATTTTTAGCGTTATGCCATTTTAAATAGCGCTCCTTATCCATTGGTTTTGCGATTAAATAACCTTGCATCGAATCAATGTTCATTTTTTTAAGTAAATCATATTGCTCAGCGGTTTCTACACCTTCTGCAACAACGGCCAAATTTAAGCTTTTCCCTAAGCTAATAATTGTTTGCGCGATATTAAAACCAATATCATTGTCTAAAATTTTATCTATAAAACTTTTATCTATTTTTAATTCTTTAACGGGAAACGCACTTAAGTAAGCTAAGCAAGAATACCCAGTTCCAAAATCATCAATAGAAAATATAAAACCCGCAGCAATAAGCTCTTTCATTTGTTTAATTGTATACTCTACATCACTTGAGAGCATTGACTCGGTTATTTCTAACTTAATTTGTGAAGCTCGAATATCAAACTCGCTTATAGTACTAAACAGCTCCTTTTTTAAATTTGATGAATTAAACTGACTTTGGCTAATATTAATTGAAACACAGAACGAATCGTCAATAGCGCTGGCTTCTTTAAGTTCATTAATTAAAATACATATATCGCGTAATACTACATTTTGTAGTTTTTGTATAAGTCCGTACTGCTCAGCTATAGGTATAAATTCATTTGGCGCTATAAGGCCTCTTTGCGGATGGTTCCATCTAATTAGCGCTTCAGCTCCAATAATATCTCCGCAAGTATTAACTTGTGGCTGAAAATAAGCACAAAACTCATCAGAAGCAATAGCTCTAACAATGTCGGTTTCAAGCTCGGTTTGCTTTTCAAGCAGTGTTTGCGACGCTGGATCGTAAAAGCTACTGCTGTTTCCGCCTTTCTTTTTAGAGCGATACATAGCAGTGTCGGCAAACTTTAATATATTGTCAGTTTGTGCGTTTACGCTGTCAATTAGGCAAATACCTATGCTGCAACTTACTTGAAAGGCAAGTTCGCCGACTTCAAAATTATCATGAAACACGCTCTGGATTTTTTTTGCCACGGATTCGCATTCATAAATTGCCTGCTTTGTATTTTCACCTATGTCTTCAAGTAAAATAATAAACTCATCGCCACCGGCTCTAGCTAACGTGTCTGAGCTTTTGATTATGGCGTTTAATCTTTTTGATAGCTCTACAAGCACTTCGTCTCCAGCACTGTGCCCCAACGAATCATTAATACGCTTAAAGTTATCTAGGTCTAAAAATAATAAAGCTCCAATATTTTTTATACTTTTGATGCTCTCTACGCACGTATTTAACCTATCGCTAAGCATTCTTCTATTTGGCAAATTGGTGAGTGGGTCATAAAATGCAAGCTTATGAACTTCTTGCTCTGCTTTTTTCCTTATTGAAATATCCCTGGCCATCCATACAATATGCCGTTTTGTCGGGTTCTCAGGATGGTAATGATCTAAAGCAGCGGCTCGTCCTTCAAAAACTATACTCCCCTTCGGGACATTTAATTCATATTCAAATATTTGCATATCGTTAGTCGACAACGTTTTTGCAATGACTGCCATTATCATTTGCGCATCTTTTTGAGGAAGTAAGTCTTTAACATTTTGACCAATAATATCCATGGTCGAATCAAGCAGTAACTCATTAGAAGTACCATAAACATCGGTATATATGCCGTCTTCACTTAAAATGAGGATGAGATCGGGCATTACTTTGGTAAAGGCTTTAAATTTTTCATTACTGTGCTGTAAATTAGCGACAAGCTGTTTTGCCTTCTCAAATTCGTTACTTTTCTCAAGAGCAATACTTGAAAAGTGTACAAAAAAATCTATTAATTCTAACTCTTGCTCTGATGGGGCTTTAGGGCTGCTGTGATAGATAGCAAAGGTGCCTAACAAATCAGCTTGAGTTGACATAATAGGCGTTGACCAACATGACTTAAGATCAAACTTTAACGCTAAGTCTTTAAAATCCACCCACAGTGGTGAAGTTTCAATATTTTCTACAATTATGCGCGATTTCGAAAATGCAGCAGTACCACATGAACCCACTTTTGGCCCTATGTAAACTCCATTAAGCAAACCACAGTACTCTGGATGAATATTAGGGGCTGCACAATGAAAAAGCTGCTCGCCTTTAGCTGATAAAATGGAACACCTAGCAGATTCATCATCCATAATTTTTTCTATCGATAAACAAATTTCAGTAAGCACCTCATTTAAAGGTGCCCCTAATGCAATTTTAGATAAAATGCCTTGCTGGTGAGATAATAACTTTTTTAACCTGTCCGTACCCATTTTCACTTGCTCGCATTATTTATACATATTGATACAACAAAAGCCTCAAGCAGATGCTTTTTTACTATGTAGTAAAGTTCAGTATAGTCATGATTAGTAGGTTATTATTTTACTAATAAAAAACTAATCTGGCCTATTTTGATCAATCATAATTGCATATTACTAAACATCTGTAGTTACCATATAACCAAAATAGCAACATTAAAGCTAACACTTTGTTACCTAAAAATACTGTTTAAAATTACTCAGCTATTTATACAAGTGCAAATGGAAAATATTTTTTGAGGTAGCTGTGCAGATCATACAAGGTATGGAATATTTTTTCGGGATTTAAATTAATTAGCCAAAAAGGGTTAAAGCGTTTTGTACTCATCCCGCTTTTAGTTAATGTTTTAGTATTTGGTAGCTCGTTGTTTTTTATTTTTCTGGTTAAGCGACTGTTTTAGATGCATAAATAATATACTACCCGAGTGGTTAAGCTGGCTTGAGTGGTTAATGTGGCCAATCGCAGTTTTGGTCGTATTATTTGGCTACAGCATGCTATTTACTATAATCACTAATTTTATTATACCAATCTGCTTATATATGGGGTCTATTTAACGTTAAGAAAATTACGCTAGAACTAGGCAAAAATTTTTGTATCTAGTTGTTCTAAATAAAAAATTTTTAACGACGTTGTAGTGCAATTTGATTCGTTAAATTGATCAAAGATTTATGCAGGTTGGTATTACAGCCCCATTCAATGCTTTATTAAGCGAAAAAGTTGAGCTTTATTTAACGGGCCAAAAAATTAGCGATGATGGCTTTTCTGAATTAGTTAAAGATGTACCTGGAATGCTTGCCCGTGAGTGGGCAAAGCTGTGCTACTACCCTCTATGCACTATTGGCTTTTTTATATTACTTTGGGTTTTACCGGTCATTGGTCAAGTATTATGGGGTTTATTTACGTGTTGGATGTGTGCGGTGCAATACGAAGACTATGCGTTTGATAACCATAAAATTGACTTTGAGCAGATGAAAGACGATTTAAAAGCTAAGCAAGGTTTATCGTACGGATTTGGTTTTGCTGTTATGTTATTAACCGCTATACCATTTATAAACTTAATCGTTATGCCTCTTTGCTGTGTGATTATGCTCACCGACCCTTTAATTTTAATCCTTGCTTTAACCCTTATTGCTGGTGCTGCTGCACTGCAAAGTTTACTTGGTTTTGGCTTAGGGGTTATTGCTACGCCAATTTTAGTATTGATTAATCCTGCTTTTATACCCGCCCCTATTTTGCTTCTAGGGCTAGGCTTATCGCTATTAAGTACACTAAATAATAAAAAGAACATACAGATTAGTCGTATTAGCATTACTTTATGCGGGCGTTTTAGGTAGACGTTACCCTAGCTATAGTAGCGGTGTAACCAACTTAATAACCTCTGATGACAAGCAAGCGTTAACCATTATTTGTAGTTCAAGGGTCGATTTAATACCAATCTGCTTATATACGGGGTCTATTTAACGTTAAGAAAATTACACTAGAACTAGGCAAAAATTTTTGTATCTAGTTATTCTAAATAAAAAATTTTTAACAACGTTATAGTGCAATTTAATTCGTTAAAATGATCAAATATTTATGCAGGTTGGTATAACTACCTCACTTAAAAGTGATAACAGTTATATGATTAGCGCTGAAAAAATTGAAAAAACAAAAATCACTCAGTTAATCATGGGATCGGAATTGACGAAGATATTTGGCTAAAAATAAATTATCTCGGTGTGGGGGTCTTGGTAGAAAACCCCGACCACTCTAGACTCGATGCAGGGGGCGCTAACCTATAAATAAGATTGATTACCTCACGTTGGGCAATCAATCCTTTATTTAGCTTTAATACCTATTGTTTATAAACCTTGCTCAGTAGCCATTTTTTTCGCAATTTGTGGGGCAGTCCAAAGTGATGGTAACAACACAAATGATACAGGTACGGCGGTTACTACAATAAACGACTGCAGTGCAGAAATACCACCTGAACCTATCGAAATTAATATTGCTGCCATCACCCCCATCATAATACCCCAAAACACTCTAACGGGTGTTTGCGGATGATCGTTACCCGTCATTACCATAGATACCGAGTAGGTCATGGAGTCACCCGTGGTTGCTACAAATATTGTGGTTAAAATTAAAAACAACACCGATATAACAAAGCCCATAGGCAGCTGCTCAGTAATAGCCAACAGTGCAGCGGGTAAATTTAAGCCCGCAAAGGGTTCTGAAATAACACCCGGGTTTGCTAACTCAAAAAATATACCTGAACCACCCACTATCGTAAACCAAAAACAAGTAATAACAGGAGCAATTATTGAGATAAGCGTGATCATTTCGCGAATAGTACGGCCGCGTGAAATTCGTGCAACAAACATAGCCATTAAAGGTCCATACCCTAAAAACCAGCCCCAAAAGAATACCGTCCACCAGTCTAACCAGGCGGTATCGGCACGAAAAGTGGCCATAGGAATAAAGTTATTAATATAAAGCCCAAACGAATGTATATAGCTATCAAAAATAAAAGCTGTAGGCCCCATCAGCAAAATAAACAGCATTAACGCTACGGCTAAAATTACATTAAAGCGACTGAGTAATTGAATTCCTTTAGTGACGCCACTTACAGCAGATAGAGTATAAATTGCAATTAAACCAAATAAAATAGCCACTTGAGTGGTGTAAGTATCTGGAATACCAAATAGCTTTTCTAAACCAAAACTTACTTGCAACCCTAAAAAACCAATAGGGCCTACCGTGCCTGCTACTACAGCTATAACACAACACGAATCGACAATAGCCCCAAATGCACCTTTCATTACGCGCTCACCAAATACCGGATACAACAAAGTACGTGGCTTAAGCGGTAAACCTTTTTCGTAATGTAAATGCATATAAACTATGCCAGTCAGACTACCTAAAATAGCCCAGGCTAAAAATCCCCAATGCATAAAGCTTTGCGCTAAAGCATTAAATGCAGTCTCTTTAGTGCCTGATTCACCACCAAAAATTGGCGGCGGCGAAATAAAATGCGCCATGGGCTCAGCAGCAGCCCAAAACACCCCACCACCAGCAAGGAGTGTACACATAATAATGCTGATCCACTTAAAGGTGTTAATCTCTGGTTTTTTTAAACCACCTAATACCACTTTTCCGGTACGTCCAAAGGCTAAAAAAAAACCAATTATAAAGGTCGAAAGCAATAATATTTGCCAAAAGGCACCAAACGTCTTAGTAGAAAAAGCAAAGGCGGTATTGATCCAGCCCGACATCAAATCAATATCATAAAGTGCTAGCACAGCAAATAGCACAAGAATGCCACCACTGATTAAAAATACCGGTATATCTACCCCTACCAAATACTTTATTGTAGATGAATGCTCATCCTCATGTTGTTTTGTTACTCCAGTAGTGCTCATTTATCGTCTCTTGATGGATTTTTAGTTACCGACATAGCGACATACCACAACACCCACCCTAAATACGAAATGAAGCGACGCGAATCAAAAGGTTAAATTATCTTTCGATCTTACTTTATTCCGAGTTTAGAAAATGCCATAACAAATATCTTAACTGCCAACTTGTAAATATTTTACCCTTTTCAGCCACCTAATCCAACGGTACTCTAATTATTAATAGTGAATTTACACAATAGTAAAGCCTTGCTTACAGCTATTTTTAATAATAAACAAATATAAAACAACAATTTTGAAGGGGTTAGGAAAACAGAAATAGCAATATAAATAAAGAGATGGAAAATACAGCGATAGAACAAGATACATAAGGCTAAGTATATTAATAGTCAAATGCATAATTAATCTCGCAATATATTTAATATGTATTGATAGTATTTTTGTAAAAATAACTAAGATAATATTTTGGGTAAATTTATTGATAGTTTTTAAATTATTAGCAACGCGTATAACACACATAAAAAAGCGCTTAATAAGCGCCTATTACTTTAATAAATACGATACTTACACTAATACTTGACGCGTGTTTGCTATAAAGTGATGTACTTCGCGCTCAATTTTAGGGTCAACAGGCTCATCTGGTCGACGATCATTCGGGCAAGGCATTCTTGGCGTAGTACCAAATAAGCGACAAATTAATGGGCGCTCATCATATACAGTGCAGCCATTGGGGCCAAGATGCACACAATTGAACTCGTTTAACGCCGCTTCATGCTCCGCATCTGTTTTTACCGGTAAGCGCGACATTTCCTCTGAAGACGTTGTTACTGGCCCGCAGCAGTCGTGGCATCCTTTTACGCATTCAAACGCTGGAATATTAGCGCGCAATCGTAAAATTACTTCCTGATTTTTGTACATCACTATTTATACCCTTTATTTTTGCAACGCACTGACGCAGCAACTTTACTAATTTCTCCACAATGCATCAAAACGATGCCTAAGCCTAGAGTGGCTAGATCAGCTATAGTACGCTTTGCACTACCAAAAAATCAAGGTAAGTTAGCGCCTGGTTACGCCATAGAGCCAATGTATAAAGCTTGTAAACTAATTGTCGCTTATTAAGCTGGGAGAAAAAAATAGTAAACTGGCCGTTGTTATTACTTAACTTAAACACTTTGTTACCTAAAAATACTGTTTAAAATTATTAAGCTATTTATACTGTCAATAATGGTGAATATTTTTTGAGGTTACAGTGCAGATCACACAAGGTATGGAATATTTTTTTTCAGGATTTAAATTAATTAGCCAAAAGGGGTTAAAGCGTTTTGTACTTATCCCGCTTTTAATTAATATTTTGCTGTTTGGTAGTTCGTTGTTTTTCTTGTTTGGATGGTTAAGTGATAGCTTTAGCTACATTAACAACATGCTACCAGAATGGTTAAGCTGGCTTGAATGGCTAATGTGGCCAATTGCAGTATTAGTCGTGCTATTTAGCTATAGTATGCTCTTTACAGTCATCACTAATTTTATTGCAGCCCCCTTTAATGCTTTATTAAGCGAAAAAGTTGAGCTTTATTTAACGGGTCAAAAAATTAATGATGACGGCTTTGCCGATTTATTAAAAGATGTGCCTAGAATGCTTGGCCGTGAGTGGAAAAAATTATGTTATTACCTTCCTCGCGCTATTGGTTTTTTCATACTACTTTGGGTTTTACCTGTCATTGGCCAAATACTATGGGTTTTGTTTACCTGTTGGATGTACGCGGTGCAGTATGAAGACTATGCGTTTGATAACCATAAAATTGGCTTTAAGCAGATGAAAGACGATTTAAAATCTAAGCAAGGTTTATCATACGGGTTTGGTTTTGCTGTTATGTTATTAACGGCTATACCCTTTGTAAACTTAATAGTTATGCCTGTAGCTGTGTGTGGTGCAACACGTTTGTGGGTCGATAATTATCGACCAAAATACCGTAGTTAATTAAGAGGTTGCTGACTTTTCAATATTCAAAGGACACCGCACCCGAGATAAAAAAGCACCTAAGGTGCTTTTTTAATCTATTTTTAAAACAATAAACTCAAGCGATGCACGCCTTGGTAATGCGACGCTTTGTTTATCTACTTCTTCAAATTTTTTAATCAAAATACTAAAGCGCTGATTGTTAAAATTAACGGCTGTAACTTCACCAATTTTTATACTGTAGTTTTGCTGCTGATCAAACAGCTTTAGTGTTCGCCCTTTTATACGCTCTACGAATAAGTAAGGTGTTTGGTCTGGCATCTTTAAACGGATAACATTGATTTTACTTAACTCATGTACCGCCACCCAATTTTGACTCTGCATTAACGTATTATAACTACTAATGCCTTCAGGCTGATAAACAACATCTTGGTTTATAACGCATGTCTTACAGCCCTTTACTGATTCAACTCGCCATTCAATAGCTGTATTTTTGTAATATAAATTGTCATTTTTTAGTAACCATTCACGTGCATTGTTAGTATCGCTACACGCTATTAGTAAGCTTAAAAAACTACTACCAACAATAAACTTAATACTTAACCCTAGTTTCATATTAATGCTCTTTAATTGCTTTTAACTCAGCAATAATTGCACTACTTGGCTGCGCTTCTTTTATATAACTGGGCAGCGTTTCAATATTAGTAGGTGAGCTTTGTAAATTATACACCTTACTATTATTAGTATTTGGCACGCCAAATCGATTACCTGCACTTTGCATATAAAACTGCAAATTAAGCATGCTCCACTCATCTACATCACTAAGTATTGATATTGTATTATCTTGGTTAGTATCAAAGCTGGTTAAGCTTTCGGTGTTAATTGCATTACAGTTAAAATCAACAGGTAGTGAGCCATTTCGATTTAACCCCTGTGCTTCAAGTATTGTGCTCTCATTTAAATCTGCTGAACTACCACTTGAATAATCAATAATAAAATCATCTGTAGAGCCTAAATGACTATTAGTATTTGGTGTAATATCGCAGCTAGCATTGCCTGGATAAAAACGCTCATAATAACGATCGCCTTCGTTATTACCTATTGTTGATAAACCCGCTAATTGATATAAATAATTCATAGAGCTTAAATGATTAGGCTTAAAGTTAACCTCTTCATCGCCACCATGGTATAAGCCTAAGTTATGGCCTAGCTCATGAAAGATAGTTGATGCTTGATAATTATAAGTTACATTGGTTGATATTTGCGTATCGAGCGTTAAGCCCCAGCCGCCCATAGTTACCATTAAATCATTACCGCTGATCTCAGCAATACCCGACCCACTAATACTGCCATCTTCATTTCCACTACTTGCCATTAATAAGTAATGAAAAATGGGTCTGCGGGTTATATCGGTATATTCCATTTTATAAGCAAACAAATTAGGGCTACTTAAATCGTACTCAAACGGAGTATAACTATTAAAAGGGACAACATTTCCGCCACCTAAATCAAAGTTTTGCGGCGCAATATCGCTATTTTGATCAAATAAGTCACCTACATCAAAATGAACGGTATAGCCTTTACTTGCAAATACACTAACAATTTTTTCAAGTGCAGTTCGATGAGGGGTTATTCCAACATCACTACTATCCATATAATCTATTTCAATAAATATATCTTTTTGTGAAGTACGCGCTCCCCATTCATATAAAGGCAGCCCACCAAATGTTGCTCCCTCTACCTCTGCGCAATCTGGAATACCGTCTTCATCATCATCTATTGAGCAAGTTATATCGTTAGGCCCTGCCGGAGTATTGAATACTGAGTAGTTCCAGTCTGTATTTTGGTTGGTATCGGTTGCGCCGAGCGTACGCTTTAAGCTGGCGCCCTGCTCTGGCAGTATTTGTGCAGCATTTTCGCCTTGCCACTGCGAGGCTGTTTCAGGCTCTTGGGTTGAATTTCCAAACTTAACAAAGTCGATAGTTTGTGTACCCGCACTATTAAGTAATTCTGCAAAACCATTTATGTACCAATAAGGCCTAATTTGATCATTCGCGCTACCAACAAGCACAAGCTTAGTGTTATTTAATGACGCACTTGCTAAAAAATCATCGCCAAAGCGGCTTTGTAAAATAATATAGGCGCCATTTAAAAGCTCTTTATTAGGCAGCGTAAATATTTGCTCATCACTCAACGTACTATCAGACATATTAATACTGCGAGCTTTAAGAGAGTAGTCTTGTAAATTTACTGTCGCACCGGTGCCGTTATAAAGTTCAATCCAAGGTAAGTCATTACTAAATTGCACAGATGAAAGCTCTGTTATTTTTATATCTTGGCTAGAAGTTGTAAACGAGGTGGCAGTTTGCGCCAAAATAGTTGTGCTATCAAAATTAGCTAAATCAGCTGTAACACGAACAATATATTGAGTGTCTTCATCAAAGCTTGCGCTTAAATTTACAGTATGAAAATAAGTACTTGTGTCGCTGGTAGTACCCGACAAACTTTCAATAGTTAAGGCCAAGCAAGTAGTAAAATTATCTGCTGACACTTGTACGCTTCCAGTACAAGTACCACTGCTAGAGTTAACGGCTAAAGTACTCACGAGCATAATATCTGAAAATGTAATGCTAACAGGGCTATCTACAAAGACTGGGTCATTACTATTTTGGGGCGTTACATTACTAATTGTAGCGGGCGTTGAATCAACAACGGTAACACTCAGTACAAATTCGGTTGTGTCTTTTGTATCAGTCGCCGTTAACGTATAGCTTTGTGGAGTGATACTGTTTGCAGGAGGTGTGTAACTAAAACGTAAGGCTTGGCCATCAATAACACTGATTTTCGCTCCATTTAAATCATCACCAAAGTCAATCTGTACGCTATCGTTATCAGCGTCGCTAACCACTAAGCTAAATTCTGTGGCTTGGTTATATTGCACATTTATATTTACATCATCGGCAGCCGGTGGATTATTTGGGGCTAATATTACAACTATTTTCTGGGCGCTATTTGTAGCGTTATCGTCATCGGTAACAGTTACTACAAACGTTACATTGGTATTTTGCGCAACAGTGGGCGCATTAAAGCTAATACTTGTTTCTGTTTGGGTAAATTCAACTACAGGGCCACTTGTTTGCTGCCAGGTTATGTTATTAATACTACCATCGCTGTCTTGTGCATCTGCAACTAGGGTTACACTGTCATCTTTTTCAGCTTCTTCTGGGCCTGTAACAATGACTGTTGGCGCGCTATTTACTTGATTAATTAAAACCGTTTTACTCGCTTGAGCGCTTTTACCGGCATTATCTGTTACGGTTACGCTAAAGCCTAGCGTTGTATTTTCAGATACATTGGGGGCAGTAAAACTAAGTACACCATCTGACTGGCTAAAATCAACATTATCTCCCGCAGACTGAATCCAACTAATAGTGCTTATGGTTCCATCTGTATCTTGAGCGTTAGCAACTAAGCTTACTTGTGTGTTAGCAAGTGCACTACTTGGGCCTGTAATATTAACTGTAGGTGCATTATTTTGAGAAGTGATAGTGCCTGAAAATACTTGTTGTGCAGTAGCACCTGAATTATCAGTAACAGTAACTGAAAAGCTAAAGGTCGTATCAGTGGTTACACTCGGTGCAGTGGCTGTAAGCGTATTGCCATTAACAATAAATGTAAATTCAGGACCACTAAGTTGTTGCCATTGATAATTGGCTATTTGCCCGTCACTATCACTTGCAAGCGCAGTAATAGTAAACGATTGGTTAGAGACAATAACGTTACTACTAACAGAGAGCGTAACACTGGGCGCAGCGTTACCAGAGGGCGTAGTTGAATCACTACCTTCTCCGCCGCCGCCACAACCTGTGATTAAAAGTGATAAAAAAAGTAAACTTAACCATTTATTAATATTGTTTTTTACCACTTTTAGCCTCTACATATTAACTATACAAATTTTGTGGCACCTTAGTAACGTTTAAATGAACGGTTATTTCCTCACGATCATGATAGAGATGTTTAGCTTGTAACTCGTAATTAATACTATGTTTCTCAAGCTCTTTTCTTATCATTGAAAGACATTCATAAACACTATCAAAGCGTTTTTTCATAGGTAGTTTTAAGTTAAATATAAACTCTTTTGCGTATGCATTTACTGCCCAGTCAATCATTAGCGTAGTCACTTTGGTTGGTTTTTCCACCATATCGCACACTAACCAAGTAATATTTCTTTTTTCTGGGCGATATTTAAAACCATCTGCTCTAAAATGTTTAACTTGCCCCGTTTGCATTAAATCGTCATTCATTGGGCCGTTATCAATCGCACTTACAAACATACCACGGCGTACAAGCTGATAAGTCCAACCACCCGGGCATGCACCTAAATCAACACTGCGCATACCTGCTGCCACGCGTGATTCACGTTGTTGCTCAGGAATAAATACATTAAACGCTTCGTCGAGTTTTAACGTTGAACGACTCGGTGCATCGCTTGGCATACGAAGGCGTAAAATACCCATGAAAAATGGAGAATTATTAAAGCTATACGAGTAACCAACATAAGCCGTATTGTTTGTTAAAAACATGACATGCATTACTGGGCGGTTTGCTTTTGGCTCACGCAGTACTGTATTTTGTTTTTCGAGGGCTTTTTTAAGCGGCGTTGATATTTTTTTACAGAACGTTAAAAGCTCTTTGCCTTCATTTGTATCTGGCGTTTCTACGCGCAGCTCTGAGCACAATGTAAAATCTTTAGCAGCTTCAACTACTGCACTTACACGGTCCTCTACTGGCATGTTTTCAAGTAATGTACCGGCAAACCATTGGCGTGCGAACACCATATTTTTAAAATCGACTTTTTTGATTATTTCGTCGCTGTGATGCGCTTCAAAACATTCGTAAACAACATAACCTGTATTTGGCTTTGCTTTTACATACCCTGCAAAACCCTGCTCTGCAGCATGAAACGTTATTTCAGCAGCGGCATCGCTTTCAAAACCACTACGACAATAAATCACAACACTAGACATATTAACCCTTAAACTCTTTAAAACTTAAATCGTGCGACTTGCACTAAAATAACAATCCAACCAATAATAAAGCACAATCCACCAAGCGGTGTTATCGGCCCTAGCCACTTCATATCTGTTAGAGCGAGTAAATATAAACTGCCACTAAAAAGTAGTGTGCCCGTTATAAAAAAGCCACCAGCCCAACTCAGATTTATGCCCCATTTAATTAAAATAGCCACCGCAATAAGTGCAAGGCCATGCACCATTTGATACTCAGCAGCTGTTTTAAAAACCCCTAATGAATACTCCGATAAACGGCTTTTTAAACCATGGGCAGCAAATGCACCTAACATAACCGAGAGCA
The DNA here is from genome assembly GCF_015864505.1 of Pseudoalteromonas sp. SWYJ118. Classification (NCBI taxonomy): domain Bacteria; kingdom Pseudomonadati; phylum Pseudomonadota; class Gammaproteobacteria; order Alteromonadales; family Pseudoalteromonadaceae; genus Pseudoalteromonas; species Pseudoalteromonas sp. SWYJ118. Next base: position 39,362 of record NZ_JADYXC010000013.1, read on the forward strand.
TACAAAAAATACTGCCGGCCATTAAAAATAATTTAATCATCTAATCCCCTAATCGAGTCTTAACACATCTCTACTTGTTGCTTAATAAATTCAACGGCACTTAACGCTGCTGTTTCTCTATTTTGCAGTTCAGTTACGCCACTTTTTTTACGTGGTTTTAATGAATGATCGCCATCAGTCAGCCATGTGAGTAAAGGCTGTTTTGGCATTTCCATAGTAAGCAGTTCTTCACGTGTACCAAATGTATCTCGCTCGCCCTGTAATACTAAAAAAGGGCAAACAATATCAGCAAAATGATCGGTGCGTAACTTTTCTGGCTTACCCGGCGGATGAAATGGATAACCAAATGCAATAACACCCGAAAGTCTTTGCTCTGTGCTGCACGCAAGCATTGATGCCATGCGTCCGCCCATCGATTTACCGCCTATAAATAACGGTAAATCTGGCTGCGCCTGACCAAGCACTTGCTCATAATAAGTAAGTAGCTTTGGCGCTCGCTCAGGAGGCCTACGTTTATTAGTTTGTTTAGCAATTTGCATATATTCAAAATCAAATAAACCAACATCAACACCTTGCTCGCTTATTAATTTTGCCATATGTTGCATAAAGTCAGAATCGCTACCGGCACCTGCACCATGCGCAAATATAAACTGTGCAATTGCAGGTTGTGCGGTGCTTTTAAACCATTCAATCATTATTAATACTCATGTTCTTGCTCATGCTCTACTAAGCTCAGCATCCACTCTTTAAACGAAACTATTTTACCAAGCTCGGTTTGCGATTCGCGAAGCACTAAGTAATATGCATTTTTACTTTCTAGACTGTGATTAAACGGAATAACCAAACGCCCTGCATCTATGTCGGGTTTAGCTAATACACTATTACCAATTGCCACACCTTGCCCATGTACTGCAGCTTGTAACACCATTGATGAGTGACTAAATATAGGTCCTTGATTTACCTGAATGTTACGCACGCCTGCAGTTTTCATCCACGTTTTCCAGTTTTTACGTGTGGTGTCATGCAATAAGGTGTGATGCGCTAAATCACTAGGTTGATCAAGCGGCTTTAATCCGCTTAATAACATAGGACTACAAAGTGGTACTAAATATTCGGTATGAAGTTTGTACGCTTGTACGCCATTCCAATGACCTCTTCCATAGTAAATAGCAATATCTACGTCATCAGTCAGTGAGTTTTCATCTTGATCTTGTGCTTTTATTCGCACGTCTATCTCTGGGTGTAACTCATTAAACAAACTCAAACGAGGCACTAACCACTGAATAGCAAAACTTGGTGTTAGACTAACTGTTAATGAGCCCTTAGCACCACGGGCTAATAGCTTTTCAGTTGCATCAATAAGCTGAGTAAAAATCTCTTTTATATCTAAAAAATAGCCTTGGCCTTCTTCAGTTAATAATAATGAGCGGTTTTTACGTAAAAACAACTTTAAACCTAAATGCTCTTCAAGTGTTTTTATTTGATGACTTACTGCCGCCTGCGTTACATAGAGCTCTTCTGCAGCCTTAGTAAAACTTAAATGACGCGCAGCCGCTTCAAAGGCTTTTAATGCGTTTAATGGAGGTACCCGTCTTGACATAATAACCAAGCTTAGAATTAGTTTTTCTTATGCGTGAGATTATATACATCATATAAGTTTGTGTATATTAAAGGCATAAAAAAAGCGACCTGAGTCGCTTTTTAATAAACATCATGCTTAATTATAAATCGCTTGCACTTGTATCAAGTGGGGCAAAGCTTTTAATTAAATCATCAACCGCTTTCATTTGCGTTAAGTATCCTTCTAACTTACTAAGCGCTAGCGCACATGGGCCATCGCATTTAGCTTCATTAGGGTTTGGATGCGCCTCAATAAATAAACCTGCAATACCTAGCGCCATACCGCTGCGTGCAAGCTCTGCTGCTTGTGCACGACGACCATCAGCAGAATCAGCTCGGCCACCAGGGCGCTGAAGTGCATGTGTTGCATCAAAAATAACAGGCGCCATTGCTTTCATGTCATCCATACCCAGCATATCAACCACTAGGTTGTTGTAACCAAAGCTAGAACCACGCTCACAAAGTGCGATGTTATTATTACCCGCTTCATTAAATTTAGTAATGATGTGGCGCATTTCATGTGGCGCTAAAAACTGTGGTTTTTTCACGTTAATAATTGCACCTGTTTTAGCCATCGCCACAACTAAATCTGTTTGACGTGCTAAAAAGGCTGGTAACTGAATTACATCAACAACTTCAGCAACAGGTGCTGCTTGATGCGGTTCATGTACATCAGTAATAAGCGGTATGTTGAAAGTCTTTTTAATCTCTTCAAATATTTTTAAACCTTCTTCCATACCAGGACCACGGTACGAATTGATTGAAGAACGGTTAGCCTTATCAAATGACGCTTTAAATACATAAGGAATATTGAGTTTCGTCGTAACTTCTACGTAATGCTCTGCAACACGCATAGCTAAATCGCGAGATTCTAATACGTTAATACCACCAAACAATACAAACGGTTTGTTGTTTGCTAGTTCAATTTCATTAATTTTAATAATTTGGTCTTTCATTTAAATTCCTTACGGTGCAACTGCTTGCATCATTAATCCACAAATATAAGCCATATAAGTACCCACACCATAGCCCAGTACAGCTAACAGGACACCAACAGGCGCAAGCGAAGGGTGAAATGCTGATGCTACAACAGGTGCAGACGCTGCACCGCCCACATTAGCCTGCGAGCCCACTGCCATATAAAATAACGGTGCTTTAATTAGTTTAGCTACTACTAACATTATGCTTGCATGCACTAACATCCAAATGGCACCAACTAAAAATAACCCTGGGTTATTAAAAATAGCGGTTACATTCATATGCAAACCAATCGATGCAACTAAAATATACAAAAAGCTAGAGGCTACTTTTGAAGCGCCAAACGCTTCTATTTGTCTAACTTTAGTAAACGATAAGCCTATGCCAATCGTTGTTGATATAACAATTAGCCAAAAGAATTTACTGTTTAAGCTGTATTCTTTTGCCCACTCATAAGTCGTGCCAAAGTACGGACCTAAAAAGTCAGCACAAAAATGCGCTAAACCGGTTATACCAAATGCAATTGCAAGCAGCGTCATGTAATCGTTAAGAGTAGGAATACGTGCGTGTTCAGCATGATAGGCTTCAACACGTTTTTTTAAATCTTCAATTGCGCTTGTATCAGCACCCGTAGCTGCATCAATCTTTTTATGGTTTGCTGCCATTAACAATAAAACAGCCATCCAAATATTCGCGACTATTACATCTACTGTAATCATTACAGAAAATATATCACCACCAACTTCAAACATCTCTTTCATTGATGCTTGGTTAGCACCACCGCCAATCCAGCTACCCGCAACGGTTGTCATACCGCGCCATACTGCATCGGGCCCATGACCACCAACAATACTTGGATCAAATGCACTCACGACTAAAATAGCTAATGGCCCACCAATAACAATGCCCAATGTACCCACTAAAAACATAATGAGCGCTTTAGGGCCTAAGTTAATAATAGCTTTTAAATCAATACTAATGGTAAGCAGTATTAAACAAGCAGGCAGTAAGTAGCGCGAAGCCACATAATAAACATTGGATTTATTACCATCTACAATACCAAAGGTATTTAATAACGAAGGTAAAAAGTAACACAGTAGTAAAGCAGGTACGTATTTATAAAATCGTTTTAAAGCTGGACGCTCACTGTTTGAGGTTTTAAAAATAAACCCCAAAATAATAGCAAGCAAACCAAGCACAACGGCATCATTTGTAATTAATGCGCTTTGAGTTTCAACCATAATTATTCCTATTCTTAATGGTGCGTTTTATTATTATCTTCTAGTTCTTCTATTTGGTGTTGAATAATCTCTATTGCAGGATCGTCCGGACACTCATCGACAAAAAACTGTAAATCATCACGTGCCATTTTAGGGCAACCGAGCTGATTTAATAAGTAACCTCTGTCGCGTCTCTCATACGGGTCGTCGCCTATTAGCTCCATTAGCATCTCTACACAGGTCAAAGCATGACCAAATTTGTTTTCGCTAATGAAAGACCATTTTTGCTGAGCTAAAAATAGCTTATATACTTCGTCATCAAAAATTAACTCTAAAGGCTCTTGTTCTTGCCCATCATCTTCATCTGCGTTTTCAGGGATGATATACCAGCTTTGTTGCCCGCTGCTTGGCTCAATTATGTAGCCCTCTTCATCACTTATCGCCACATGAACACCAACATCACCCAGCGTAAGACTAAGATTTGCATCAAAGTTAGCTTGTTGTAAAAAGTGACAAAGTATAATTGCAAGCGTTGTTGGTGAGCCACTACGCATAGAAAGCGTATAGCTTAATGTATTTAATTTGTATTCTGGCACTTTTAAGCCTGAGGCACTAAATAGCCAATCGCTGTAAAACATATCTAATAATTTTTCGAAGCGATCGTGCTCATCACTCACTTTTAAACACAGCGCTGAAATTTGCTGTTCAAAGTCAGTTAAAGTTTCATAACATGGTGTTAAATCTATCTGAGGGTCCCATTTTGACTCTGCTTTAATACAGCGGTAAATCGCTGGAGGTGTAAATTCATCGTAAGCATCATCAAGATAAGATTCATCGTGTTCGTCAAACCCGAGGGTAGTCATTAATACTGCAACATTTTAGAAAACGAAGGCCTAGTTTACCTAACTTTAAAGCTATATACCAATATAGAGATGTTTTTGAATATTTTCTGAGAGAGAGTCGTATTTGAGCTTTATAAAACAACTATAAAGCTCAAATAGTCAGGTATTACTTAAAGCAAATTAAAGCAAAAAAGCTGATTTAGACGTCGCTAAATAACCTATCGCTAAAATAACAGCAGTGTTAACTAAAACGTAAGCAACTTTAGCCGTCATTTTAGTTTGTCTGGCGCTTTTAGCCCCAATACCAATATATATAACCACTAAAACTATTTTTTCTAATAGCCAATATTGTTCAAACGGGTTAATTTTAGCCATAAATATAAGCGTAAGTGCAGACACTAATAACAAAGTATCTATACTATGACTACCAATCATTACCGCTTTATTTTTTGCTAATTTACCACTGCCCATTCGCGAAAATGCGCGAACATAAAATAAAATCACACTCAACATCGCAATTGCCATGTGTGAATGCTTTACTGCTAAATAATCCATATGCCCCTGTACTTCTGTTTTATAAAAATTTAATCAGGAAAACGGTTAAGAACCGCTTCTAACTCATCAAGCTTCTCGTTAAATACTTCAACCAATTTCGGTTCAAAGTGTGTGCCTTTTTGAGCGTTAATTTCATCAACTACGTTTTGCAGTGTCCAAGGTTCTTTATAGCATCGTTTATGGCGAAGTGCATCGTATACATCAGCAAGTGCAACTATACGACCAAATACATTAATTGCGTTTCCGCTTAAACCTTGTGGGTAACCAGAGCCATCCCATTTTTCATGATGCTCTTTTGCAATAATTGCGCCTGCACTAACAATCTCATGCGGCGAGTCTTTTAAAATAGTATAGCCTTTATCAGTATGGGTTTTCATCACTTCCCATTCTTGGGCATCTAACTTTGCTGGTTTATTTAATACCGCATCAGGAATGCCCACTTTGCCTACATCATGAAGAGGCGACGCCAACCTTACTAAATCAGCATCATGCTTAGATAAGCCATACCCTTGTGCCAATATATGACAAATATGTGCTACACGCTTAACATGATTACCCGTTTCTGTTGAGCGTTGCTCTACCGCTTCACTTAACCTGTAAACAAGCTCTTGTTGCGTTGCTTCTATTTCAGACTGAAGTTGTACATTTTCAAACGCAAGTTGCACATTTTGAGAAAAAATCTTAATTAAATGGCGCTGAGTATCCGTTAAATCCTTTGGAATACCTGATATAAATAGCATCGAATTATGATTGTACTCACTGCTACAATACGCAAATAAGTAGTTATCTTTATAAATAATGCTTTTTTCATTAAGCGCCTGATGACATGCACTTAACTGTTCAGCTTGTAATACCTCATCGAGCTCTTTACCTTCACTTTTTTCAAAGTCACCGGTACCCGAGCAAACAATTAATTTTTTATTATTTTGTGCTTCAGGATTTTGCGCAACTAAAGTAGTTGCATACATAGCTTGATCAGCAATACCGAGTAAAGAAGTTAACTGCTGCATAACGCCTTCAATAAAGTGCTCTATTGAATGCGCAGAAAAAATATCACGGGACGCTATAATTATTTTCTCAAGCCCTTCGCGTGACTGCTCAATCGAAATAATATCCCGATACGAACGCAGGCTCGACATAATAACAGTAAATAACTTTTGAGCCGTTAGCTCTGTTTTAGATTTGTAATCGTTAATATCATAATTAATAATTACTTGTCGTTCAGGTGCTTGACCAGGTTGACCCGTTCTTAAAATAATTCGAATATGATTATTTTTAGCTTCTTCACGAATAAACTTAGCAACTTGCAAACCGGCATCATCGGTCTCCATTACTACATCAAGTAGTACAATGGCTGCATCTGGATGCTCTTTCACAAGCTCTTTTGCTTCAGCACCTGAGTACGCACTAATAAATTCTAAGCGTTTATTTTGAAACTCAAAATCACTCAACGCTAGTTTTGTAACAGCATGAACTTCAGGTTCATCATCAACGATTAATACTTTCCAGGTACCGAGTTCAATCTCATTGATTGCTTCTTCTGGCTCATCTGAAAATAAAAAATCACCCATCATAGTCGAAATTCCTTCATGGCATTATTTAACGCACTAGCAGGCAATTATTATTCTTTAGGGCCACTGTGCAAACGTTACACGGTCATTATCACCAAAGTCTTTCACTGTTTTAATATCCACAAATGCCATTTTTTTGAAGAAATGACGAACAGCTTCACCTTGCTCAAAACCGTGTTCTATTAAAAGATAGCCACTAGATAACAAATAGTCACGTGATTGTGTAATTATTTGTTTAATATCAGACATTCCACAATCATCAGCCACTAATGCCGACAAAGGCTCAAAGCGCACATCGCCCTGATTTAAATGTATATCACTGCTTTCAATATAAGGCGGGTTGGTAACAATTAGGTTGAATTTCTCACCATGTAACTCGCTAAACCAGTTGCTTTGCTTAACGTGAACGTTATTAATAGCCAATCGCTGCTGGTTACGTGTAGCCAGTGCAACTGCATCGCTTACTCTATCTACTGCAATAATTTGCCAATTAGGCATTTCACTACCAAGGGCCAGTGCGATTGCACCAGTACCCGTGCCTAAATCAAGCACTTTAGCTGTAGCAGGTACAGCCACTTCAAGTGCTTGTTCTACTAACGTTTCAGTATCTGGTCGAGGTATTAAAGTTGTTGCGTTAACTTCAAGCGATAAGCTCCAAAATTCACGTTGCCCCGTAATATGTGCAACAGGTTCACCGTTTAAACGTCTTTGGCAAAATGTATTAAATTGCTGTTGTTGTTCGGCATTAAGCGCATGCTCTGGCCAAGTAAAAAGGTAACTGTGAGGTTTTTGAAGAATATGTAGAAGTAAAACTTGTGCGTCTAATTTAGCACTTTCGCTGCTAGGTGCTAATAAATTAGCGCCTGCAGCAATAGCTTGTTCAAGAGTGTGGCTCACGATTACTCGTCGCCCATAGCCGCTAATAAGTCAGCTTGATGTTCTTGCATTAATGGGTCAATAACGCAGCTTAAATCACCCGCTACCACTTCATTCAAACGATAAAGTGTTAAGTTAATACGGTGATCGGTAATACGACCTTGTGGGTAGTTATAAGTACGGATACGTTCAGAACGATCGCCACTACCTACTAAGTCACGACGTTCAGATGCTTCTGCCGCATGGCGCTTTTCATCTTCAGCCTGTTGTAAACGTGCTGCAAGTACTGACATCGCTTTAGCACGGTTTTTATGCTGTGAACGTTGATCCTGACACTCAACCACAACACCGGTAGGTATATGTGTAAGTCGAATAGCAGAATCTGTTTTATTAACGTGCTGACCACCTGCGCCTGATGCACGAAATGTATCAACTTTTAAATCTGCGGTATTAATTTGTATCGCTTCTGCCTCTGGTACTTCCGCCATTACCGCAACAGTACACGCAGAGGTATGAACTCGCCCTTGTGACTCAGTTTCTGGCACACGTTGTACGCGGTGTACACCTGATTCAAACTTTAATTGACCGTAAACGCCTTCGCCACTAATATTTGCAATAACTTCTTTGTAACCACCGTGCTCACCTTCATTGGTGCTCACAACTTCTACTTTCCATTTTTTAGTTTCTGCATAGCGGCTGTACATACGGAATAAGTCGCCAGCAAAAATAGCCGCTTCATCACCGCCTGTTCCAGCGCGTACTTCAACAAACACGTTGTTATTATCTCGCGGATCTTTTGGCAACATTAATACTTGAATTTGATCTTCAATTGCCAAAATTTGTGCTTTAGCTTCTTTATATTCTTCTTGCGCCATTTCACGCATTTCAGGGTCAGAATCTTTAAGCATTTCTTCTGCACTGGCTAAATCATCTTGCGTTTCTTTGTAAGTTAAAAACGTTTTTACAATCTCTTCAAGCTCAGAGTATTCTTTTGAAAGCCCACGAAAACGATTTTGATCACTAATGACCGACGGGTCGCTTAGTAGCGCTTGTACTTCTTCGTAACGCTCTACTAAGGTTTCTAATTTATTATAAACAGACTCTTTCATTTAACGGTTATTCCTGATCAATACCTAACATTTTTTTCAACTGGTTTAGCTGCGCCACTTCACCTTTTTTCGCTGCGTCTTGTATTGCACGGGTAGGCGCGTGCATTAAGCGATTGGTTAATTTATTGGCGAGCTCTAATATAATTTTTTCTGCATCTTTACCTGTATTTAGCTGACTAACAGCACGCTCTACAAGTTCTGACTTAATTGTTTGTACATCATTTCGATAATGGCGGATTAAATCTACCGAATCGAGTGAGCGCATCCACATTGCAAATTCTTTGGTGCGTTCAGTAATAATTATTTGCGCTTGCTGTGCAGCTTGCTCACGCGCTGCCATATTCTCGCTTACAATGGTTTGTAAGTCATCAACGGAATATAAATAGGCAGCATCTAGCTCACCTACTTGGCTTTCTATGTCGCGCGGAACCGCAATATCTATAAATAGCATAGGCTTGTGACGGCGCTGCTTAAGCGCTTGCTCAACCACCCCTTTACCAATAATAGGTAAAGTACTGGCGGTAGAACTAATGACTATATCGGCTTCATGTAAACGTTCTGGTAACTGTGCAAGTGCGATAACATCTGCAGACACTTCATCAGCAAGACTGCGAGCACGTTCAATTGTTCTATTCGCGACCGTTATTTTTTTAGGCTCATTTTGATATAAATGTTTAGCAACCAGTTCAATGGTTTCACCAGCACCAATCAATAACACATTGGTTTGATCAAGCTTGCCATAAATATGTTTTGCTAAATTAACAGCCGCAAATGCAACCGACACGGCACTTGCGCCTATATTTGTTTCAGTGCGAACTTGCTTCGCTACCGAAAAGGTTTTTTGAAACAACCTATCAAAAGTAACCCCTATTGCATCGTGGGTTTTAGCACTAAAAAACGATTGCTTTATTTGCCCTAAAATTTGCGGCTCGCCTAACACAAGAGAATCCAACCCACACGCTACGCGCATTAAGTGGTTAATGGCGTCATTACCTTCATGGCAGTATATATTGCTGCTCAGTTCATGTTCATCCAAACCATGGAAACTGGCAAGCCAAGTTAACAGTGTTTGGGAATTTTGCTGAGCGAGGCTACAATAGATCTCGGTTCGATTACAGGTAGACACAATAACCGCTTCATTAAAGTCGGCATGGCCACTTAATTGTTGCAACGCCTCTGAAATTTGCTCAGGCGAAAAAGCCACTTTTTCACGTAATTCTACGGATGCGGTTTTGTGATTTATACCTAGTGCTATTATGGTCATATTTGCCAAATATTGCTGAGCCCTACTTCAAAGGCGGTAATTTTACCAAAAATCAGCGGAATATGGAAAGTAAGGAACAACATTTGATTCGACAATATTTGATTTTATTCATGTTTTTTTTATTATTAGGTGGCTGTGCCCATCAAATTGATACAAAAACAACACTTTATGATGATTGGAAACCACGTTTAGCTGCTCAAAAAACTTGGCAGGTCGAGGGGAAACTCGCGTTTATAAGCCCAGAAGAGCGTCAATCTGCAAACTTAAATTGGCAGCAAACAACAAATTCCAATAATTTAATACTGACTACTTTTATTGGTACTCGTATTTTGTCGCTTAAACAAACAGCAAATGGTGCTGAATTAGAGTTTGACGGCGATGAGTACTTTGATACTAATGCTGCAGAGCTTTTAAAGCGTTTAACGGGTTTTACACTCCCTGTTGATAACGCCGATAACTGGCTTAAGGGCACCATTGACGATCAAAGTTTAGTCGTTGATGAACTAGGCCGTGCAAAGCAAGTATTATGGTTTGATAATACAGGCAAGAAATGGCAAATAGATTACGGCACTTACGTACAAAACGCAGGTTACTGGTTACCAACTAAACTGACGTTAAAGCATCAACAAATAAAAATAAAAATTCAACTCTACGATTGGCAGTTTAAATAAGTATGAATAACAAAACCTCTTTTTCACTTATTGCCCCGGCAAAACTCAATTTATTTTTACATATTAATGCTCGCCGAGAAGATGGCTATCATGAACTAGAAACCTTATTTACTTTTTTAAATTTTGGTGATGAGTTGCATTTTGAGCTAACAACAGACGGTGGTATTTCTGTCGGTGGTGATACTAAAGACATACCCCTAAATGATAATCTCATCTATAAAGCGGCTTTATTATTACAAACACACTGTAAAACCTCTTTAGGTGTAAAAATAAATTTAATTAAACGCTTACCCATGGGCGGAGGTGTTGGAGGTGGTTCATCCGACGCCGCAAGTACTTTATTAGCGCTAAATAAATTATGGAAATTAGAACTAAATTTAGAAACTCTAGCCCAATTAGGACTTAAATTAGGGGCTGATGTTCCGGTGTTCATACAAGGGCAAAGCGCCATAGCGCATGGTATTGGTGAGAAATTACACCAGGTAAAACTTGAACAAAAATGGTACTGCGTTGTACACCCAAACCAACATGTAAGTACTGCAAAAATATTTACACATCCAGATTTAAAACGCGACACACCAAAAATAATAGGCGATTGGAAACACCATACTTTAACCAATGATTGTGAGCCTTTAGTTAAAAAGCTTTGCCCCGAGGTTGAAAAAACCCTCCAGTGGTTGCTAAAATACGCACCGTCGAAGATGACCGGAACAGGTTCATGTTGTTTTGTCGAATTTGCTAGTCAAGTTCAAGCACAAGATGTACTTGAAAATCTCCCCCATACTTGGCAGGGTTTTGTGGCTTCAAGCGCAAATGTCTCACCTGCTCATACGGAGTTAACCGCCATATTCGATCAATGAAGTAACGTACAAGTAATCATAAGTTAACTCGCAGTGGTATTTATCATTGCCCGTTAGTCCAAATATTCAGTGCCTGAGGAACCCTACCGTGCCTGACATGAAGCTCTTCGCTGGTAACGCAACACCTGAGTTAGCTCAAAAAGTTGCAAAACGTTTATATATTGAATTAGGCGATGCTGTTGTTGGCCGTTTTAGCGACGGTGAGATCAGTGTTCAAATAAATGAAAATGTTCGTGGCTCGGACGTTTTTATCTTGCAATCAACCTGTGCCCCTACAAACGATAACCTAATGGAACTTATCGTTATGGTTGATGCTCTACGTCGTGCATCTGCAGGTCGTATTACTGCCGTCATTCCTTATTTTGGTTATGCGCGCCAAGACCGTCGTGTACGTTCTGCCCGTGTTCCAATTACCGCTAAAGTCGTTGCCGATTTCTTATCAAGCGTTGGTGTTGACCGTGTTCTTACGGTTGATTTACACGCTGAACAAATCCAAGGCTTCTTTGATGTACCAGTAGACAACGTATTTGGCAGCCCTGTATTACTTGAAGATATGAAAGAACGCGACTTTGAAGACGTCGTTGTTGTATCTCCAGATATTGGTGGTGTTGTACGCGCACGTGCAATTGCAAAACTACTAAACGATACCGATTTAGCAATCATTGACAAACGCCGCCCTCAAGCAAACGTTTCTCAAGTAATGCACATTATTGGTGACGTTGAAGGTCGTGATTGTATTATCGTAGATGATATGATTGATACCGGTGGTACGTTATGTAAAGCCGCAGAAGCACTTAAAGAACATGGCGCTAAACGCGTATTTGCATACGCAACGCACCCTATTCTTTCAGGTAAAGCAGCAGAAAACTTACGTGACTCGATGATTGACGAAGTAATTGTAACTGACTCAATTCCGCTATCTGACGAGCTTAAAGCCCTTGATAAAATTAAGGTACTTACGCTTGCTGACATGTTAGCAGAGACTATTCGTCGTATTAGTAACGAAGAATCTATCTCAGCGATGTTTGAACACTAAAATTAAACATTCCTGAGTATAAAAGCGCCTTTTGGCGCTTTTTTTGTAAGCGATGTTTATTTTGTCTGGGCGTGGTGGTATGATAGCGCGCCTTTTGGCTAGGGACCTTGGTCGCAAAGGCCCTACACATTTTAATAACTGGAGACATCATGTCTAACAAAACTTATACATATAACGCTGAACTTCGCGTAGAAACTGGTACTGGTGCGAGCCGCCGCCTACGTCGCGAAGACAAAGTTCCTGCAATCCTTTACGGAGCTGACAAAGAAGCTTTATCTCTTACTTTTGCTCATAAAGATATGATCAAAGCACAAGAAGACGAAGGTTTTTACACGCATATCCTTACGCTTAACGTAGATGGCGAAGCTGTTGAAGTAATCTTAAAAGATATCCAACGTCACCCATTCAAGCCTAAGCTTACTCACCTTGATTTCCAACGTGTAGATGCTACTCATAAATTTCAAACTAAAGTTCCTCTTCACTTCATCGGTGAAGATATTGTAACTAAAGCTGGCGCAACTGTTGTTCACCAGTTAACTGAAGTTGAAATTACGTGTCTTCCAAAAGCACTTCCAGAATTCATTGAAGTAGATGTTTCTAAGTTTGTTGTTGGCGATTCTGTTCATATTTCTGACCTTACTTTCCCTAAAGGCGTTAGCTCTGTAGATTTAGGTAAAGGCGAAGGCCATGATCAGTCTATCCTGACTATCAAAGCAAACAAAGCAGCTCCAGTTGAAGACGACGCTGCAGCAGCAGAATAATTTTTAAGGTCTCGCAACCTTGAATTCTATTCAAATGCTTGTGGGCCTGGCTAATCCAGGCCCCGAATACGCAAACACACGCCACAATGCAGGTGCTTGGTTCATCGAGCAAATCGCTGCACGCTACAACTGCACCCTAAAATACGATCCTAAATATCACGGCCTTACAGGCAAAGTGATCATTCAAGGCCAAGAATTCAAATTATTGATCCCCACTACTTACATGAATTTAAGTGGTAAAGCGGTCGGTAGTTTAGCTAATTTTTTCAAAATCCCTGTCGAGGACATTTTAGTTGCCCATGACGAATTGGATTTAGACCCAGGCGTTGCCAAGTTAAAAAAAGGCGGCGGGCATGGCGGTCATAATGGTTTAAAAGACATTATTGCAAAAATGGCAAATCAAAAAGACTTTATGCGCTTGCGCATTGGTGTAGGTCATCCGGGGCATCGTGAAATGGTTACTGGTTGGGTGCTTGGAAAAGCGGTCAAAGCAGACCAAGAAAAAATGGATGCTGCTGTTGATGAAGCAGTTCGTTGCATGGAAATACTTGCAAAAGATGGTGTGTTAAAAGCACAAAACAGACTACATTCGTTTAAACCCTAGTAACTTGGGTCCAAGTACACCGTTTAAACGAATTCTAAACAAGGTATCTTACTATGGGTTTTAAATGTGGCATCGTTGGCTTGCCTAACGTTGGTAAATCAACGCTTTTCAATGCACTAACTAAAGCGGGTATTGAAGCCGCTAACTTTCCTTTTTGTACCATTGAGCCTAATACAGGTGTGGTACCTGTGCCAGATCCTCGTCTAGACGAACTTGCTAAAATAGTTAATCCTCAACGAGTTCTTACCACCAGTATGGAATTTGTAGACATTGCTGGCTTAGTAAAAGGCGCATCTAAAGGTGAAGGCCTTGGTAACCAGTTTTTAGCTAACATTCGTGAAACCGATGCAATTGGCCACGTAGTTCGCTGTTTTGAAGATGAAAACATCATCCACGTAGCAGGCACTATTGACCCTGCTGACGATATTGACGTAATCAACACTGAGTTAGTACTTGCTGATATGGATAGCGCTGAAAAAGCCCTTTTCCGTAATTCAAAAAAAGCAAAAGGTGGCGATAAAGACGCTAAAGAGCAAAATGCTGTACTTGAAAAAGTAAAAGTGCATCTTGACGAAGGCTTAACTTTACGTGGTCTAGCACTAACTAAAGAAGAAAAAGCAGCAATCAGCTCTATTAACTTCTTAACGATTAAACCAACAATGTATATTGCAAACGTTGCTGAAGATGGTTTTGAAAATAACCCATACCTTGACCGCGTACGCGCTATTGCCGCAGCTGAAGATGCGATTGTTGTTCCTGTATGTGCCGCTATCGAGTCTGAGCTTTCAGAACTAGATGACGAAGACAAGCTAGAGTTTATGGCTGATCTTGGTCTAGAAGAGCCAGGTCTTAACCTTGTTATTCGTGGTGGTTATGAATTACTACAATTACAAACTTATTTCACAGCTGGCGTAAAAGAAGTACGCGCATGGACAATCCCTGTAGGTGCAACAGCACCACAAGCAGCGGGTAAAATCCATACCGACTTCGAGCGTGGCTTTATCCGTGCGCAAACTATTGCTTTTGACGACTTTGTTGCCTTTAAAGGTGAGAGTGGCGCAAAAGAAGCAGGTAAGATGCGTCAAGAAGGTAAAGAGTACATTGTTAAAGATGGCGATGTAATGAACTTCTTGTTCAACGTATAAGTACAAATTAAACCAATTTCACTTGGTAATAATTTTTAAAGGCTCGTTTTTACGAGCCTTTTTTGTATTTAAGCATTATAAAAATAATAATTAGCCTCAACTAGTCTATCTTTGTAATATCGCTTAATTAAAGAAGTACAGGGTTAATTAAGATTCCGCGCCTTAAAGGCAGCTAAAAAAACAGCATTTTTATTAAATTTTAGCCTGTTAGCTTAATTTTCCTGCAAACAAACACAGTTAAGTGTTTTTTTGCAAAAAAGGTGTTGACGAATTTGGGTCATATCAGCATAATACGCCCCGCACTCAGCGATGAAGTGCTAACAAAAAAAGATGGCTAAGTAGCTCAGCTGGTTAGAGCACATCACTCATAATGATGGGGTCACAGGTTCAAATCCCGTCTTAGCCACCATTATTTTTTTGTTGCTCAATGAAGAGTTTAAAATAACTACCTGTACTTTATTGTACAAACGATGCGGGAGTGGCGGAATTGGTAGACGCGCTGGATTTAGGTTCCAGTATCTTAGGATGTGAGAGTTCAAGTCTCTCCTTCCGCACCATAATTCTTGATAAGAATTAAAAGTATCAATTGTTATTGTTGGGATATCGCCAAGCGGTAAGGCACCAGGTTTTGATCCTGGCATTCCCAGGTTCAAATCCTGGTATCCCAGCCAACAATGGCTAAGTAGCTCAGCTGGTTAGAGCACATCACTCATAATGATGGGGTCACAGGTTCAAATCCCGTCTTAGCCACCATTTCTTCTTTTAGAAATGGCTCTGCAAGAGTTAAATTGCAGCTCAATGAAGAGTTTAAAATAACTACCTGTACTTTATTGTACAAACGATGCGGGAGTGGCGGAATTGGTAGACGCGCTGGATTTAGGTTCCAGTAACTTCGGTTGTGAGAGTTCAAGTCTCTCTTTCCGCACCATTTCTTGATAAGAAATAAAATTATCATTAATTCTTTGTTGGGATATCGCCAAGCGGTAAGGCACCAGGTTTTGATCCTGGCATTCCCAGGTTCAAATCCTGGTATCCCAGCCAACTTCTTCTACCAAGGAAAGTTGGATAAAAGAATTGCTCTAGCTTAGAGTTTAAATTGGCAAATTGTTGATGCGGGAGTGGCGGAATTGGTAGACGCGCTGGATTTAGGTTCCAGTAACTTCGGTTGTGAGAGTTCAAGTCTCTCTTTCCGCACCATGTTCTTATAAGAACTAAAATTATAAAGAATTCTTTGTTGGGATATCGCCAAGCGGTAAGGCACCAGGTTTTGATCCTGGCATTCCCAGGTTCAAATCCTGGTATCCCAGCCAACTTCTTCTACCAAGGAAAGTTGGATAAAAGAATTGCTCTAGCTTAGAGTTTAAATTAGCAACTTAGTAATGCGGGAGTGGCGGAATTGGTAGACGCGCTGGATTTAGGTTCCAGTAACTTAGGTTGTGAGAGTTCAAGTCTCTCCTTCCGCACCATGTTCTTATTAAGAACTAAAACTAATTCAAATTTATAGTTGGGATATCGCCAAGCGGTAAGGCACCAGGTTTTGATCCTGGCATTCCCAGGTTCAAATCCTGGTATCCCAGCCAATTTGACTCCCCTGTCTAAAACTTCTCAATACTCATTAAATTCAACTTACTTTTTCTGCACTTAAATAAACATTTATAAATTCATNACTTACTTTTTCTGCACTTAAATAAACATTTATAAATTCATCTATATCTATTGGTTTGCTATATAAATACCCTTGTAAATAATCACAGTTAAGACTCAACAACGCCTGTTCTACCTCTTTAGTTTCTATTCCTTCAGCAACTACATCGCAATTTAATCGACTCGCTAAAAACAATGTAGATTCTACAATGGCGTAATCAGGCGAGTTAGTAAGCATATCTTTGACAAACGACTGATCAATTTTTATTTGATTGATTGGCAGCTCTCTTAATAATGACAGTGACGAAAAGCCAGTGCCAAAGTCATCAACACTAAATTTAAACCCGCGCATACTCAACTGTTGCATCATTTTTCTAGCAGCCGGTATATTTGTCATCATTGCACCTTCTGTAATTTCAAAAATTAACGAGTCGCTTAATGTAGGGTCGGTTGCGAGTAAACTAATTATAAAATCGTAAAACTCGCTGCTTTCAATATCTTTCGTTGATAAATTGACATGTATAGTACCGGTGAAACCAAATAGCTTGAGCTTTCTAATATGATTAACGGCTTCTTGTACAACCCATTTCGATAAAGGAAAAATAAGCCCTGTACGCTCAGCTACGGTTATAAACTTTTCTGGACTAATAAAGCTACCATCATCTTGCGGCCATCGGATAAGCGCTTCTAGGCCATGTAATTGCAGATCTTTAGAGTCCATTATGGGTTGTAAATAAAGCTCAAACTCATCTTTATGTAATGCCACTTTAATTTTGGCTGATAAATCAAAAAAGTCCTCAGCTCGTTTACCTATTGCAGATGAGTAATTTACCAAAGGTTGAAATGTTTTTTTAGCTTCATGCAGTGCCAAGTCAGCTTTTTTTAATAGCTGATCGGGCAATCGGCTATCATCAGGAAAACGGCTTACGCCTATACTTAATTGTATTTTAACCATTTGCTCATTCGTACAAAACGGACTTTTGACGGCTGAGTTTATAATGTTTACACAATAATTCATGCTTTCATCTGTATCGGTATGCAATAAAAAAGCAAACTCATCGCCACCTATTCGATATAACTTAGCAATGCCGCATAATTCTTTATTTAGTTTATTGGCAAATGCAGCCAAGAGTTGGTCACCACACTGATGCCCAAACGCATCATTAATTTGTTTAAAGTTATTTAAGTCGATATAAAATAGTGAAAATGGGGAAGGATATTCAACTTGTTTACTTAAAGATTTAAAAAATTTATCGCGGTTAGGTAGAGTTGTTAAGTTATCGTGCTCAGTTTGATATTTTTGATACTGCGTTGCTTGCTCTATTTTAACAATACTTTTTAAGCTCAGTTTAATAACTAAAAAAACAAACCCACCACCGCCAAGTAACAACATAGCCACCATATTCATAACGACGGGTGCAATGTCGTGGTTTGAAAAATAATAGAGTATCCACCAATACCCTATAATAAAAAAAATAATAGCGCATAGCAGTACACTCCATGCTCTTTGCGATGTTTTTTTGCAAACTTTAACGGTTGTTTTTAAGCTAGCAACAAGCAGTAGCGCACCTAAAATAATTATTACTGTAAAAAAATTATCCACACACAGGCTCTTTAAAGTTATTAAATTGCGATTTAGTGATGTAACACCAGTTAAATTAAAACCGTGTTCAATATAGCCGAGTCACTATTTGCTGACTTAAAAACAGACATAAAAAAAGGCTCATAAATGAGCCTTTCTAATATCTACTTTAAATTTAGCCTAAATCACCACTAATTGCGTATTTTAAAACCCAGTTTTTTATTGGCCCCGTATTATTAGCCATTTTTAAAAACTGGCTGCGTGCCCATTTAAGTGGCGTAATTTGATTAGAAAACCCAAAGTAACACGCGTCCATCATGCTCATCATTAATAAATTAGCCCTGCGGCGAGCTCGCTCGTATTCTTTAAGTTTTAGTGGGCAACCTATATCTCCTGCTTCGTTTAAAACCTCAGCAAGTGCCACTACGTCCTGAAAACCTAAATTAACGCCCTGCCCTGCAAGGGGATTAATTGTATGTGCAGCGTCGCCCACTAAAACCAAGCGCCCTTGCGAATAATTATTAGCATGCTGGCGAGTAAGCGGAAATACTGCATGGGTTTGTACTTCAAAGTCTCCAGCAAGTTCTGGGAATTTATTCAGAATGTGCGTTTTTAACTGAGTTGGGCTTAGCCCTTTAAATGCTTGCAATGTATTTGCATCGTCGTACCAAATTAAATTAGCGTACGGTGCCTGCATTGGTAAAAATGCTAACGGCCCACTTGGTGTAAACTGTTGCCATGTTTTAATTTGTTGCGGTGCATCGAGTTTAATTAATACCCCCATGCAATGCTGTTGGTACTGCCAACCCGTAATACCAATATTAGCTTTAGCACGCAGCTGCGATTGCCCACCATCGGCGGCAATTACTAAATCAGCCGTATAGGTTTGATCACCATACACAAGCGTAATTAAATCATCCGTTTGCTCTATTTTAGTTACCGGCAATGACTGCTCAATAACCTCAATCTTATAATGCCCAAATTGCTGCCACAAACTTGCTTGAATTAAACTATTTTCAATCAAGTGGCCTAAATGTGTCGTGTTTATGTCGGCGCAATCAAATAATAAATTGTCACCACCGCGCTCAAAAGCCTCTAATTGTTGATAAGGTGCTATGCGGTTTTGCCTTAAAAGAGGCATTGCCCCTAATTCATCAAGTAAATTTTCTGAAAAACGATTAATGGCAGACACTCTAATATCCACCTTATCGCTACTAAGAATGTGCGATGGGTCTATTAGGTGTTTTTCAATTATGCGCACGCCAAAGCCTTGCTGAGCCAGCTTTATCGCCATAGCTGCGCCAACCATGCCCCCGCCAACCACTATCACATTATTTTTGGTCATGTTTTTCATCATTTTATTATTACTTGAGTCTGTTTTGATTGTATCAAAATTAATTTGTTTTATACCAGAGGATATCCCTAACAGCACATTAAACTCGTCCTGTATTGATTTGAGATCACAAACATGAAAACTATACTTGGATCTGGGCGGGTATCCAGCTAAAATACGCCTCCTTTAAGTGAGCATGCTTGCTCCTTAATCCTGTTTCTAGCACATTTTTGTGCCACTATCGAATTGAACACGAGGCAATATTTCAATGAGCAAAAAGCTGCATATTAAAACCTGGGGTTGTCAGATGAACGAATACGACTCTCAGAAAATGGCTGAACTTTTAGATGCCACCAATGGCTACCAGCTAACTGATGATGCAACAGATGCCGACGTAATCTTACTTAACACCTGTTCAATTCGTGAAAAAGCACAAGAAAAAGTATTTCACCAGTTAGGTCGTTGGAAGTTGTTAAAAGACGACAAGCCAGACTTAATAATTGGTGTAGGTGGTTGTGTTGCCTCACAAGAAGGTGACTCTATTCGCCAACGTGCACCATTTGTAGATGTTATTTTTGGCCCGCAAACATTGCACCGTTTACCAGAAATGATTAAACAAGTGCAAGGCAACAAAGGCTCATCGGTTGTTGATATTTCATTCCCAGAGATTGAAAAGTTTGACCGCCTGCCAGAGCCAAAAGCAGATGGGCCATCTGCATTTGTATCAATTATGGAAGGCTGTTCTAAGTACTGTACTTTTTGTGTTGTACCGTATACTCGCGGCGAAGAAGTTAGCCGCCCAGTAGATGACGTACTACTTGAAATTGCACAACTTGCAGAGCAAAACGTACGTGAAGTAAACCTACTTGGCCAAAACGTAAACGCATACCGCGGCGACACGCACGATGGCGAAATTTGTTACTTCTCAGATTTAATTCGTCTTATTGCAGCTATTGATGGTATTGACCGTATTCGTTACACCACATCGCACCCGGTAGAATTTACGCCTGATATCATCGACGTTTACGCCGATGTACCAGAGCTTGTAGATCACTTACATCTACCAGTACAAAGTGGTTCAGACCGTATATTAAACCTAATGAAACGTGGCCATACGGCAATTGAATACAAATCGACAATTCGTAAGTTACGTAAAATTCGTCCTAACTTAAGCATGTCGTCAGATTTCATTATTGGTTTCCCAGGCGAAAGCCAAGAAGACTTTGAAGCAACCATGAAGCTTATTAGCGACATTGGTTTTGATATGAGCTTTAGCTTTATTTACAGTGCACGCCCAGGTACGCCAGCGGCAGATTTGCCAGATGACGTAACAGAGCAAGAGAAAAAAGAACGCTTATACTTACTACAAAATCGTATTACACAAATGGCGCAGCAAATTAGCCGCCAAATGTTCGATACAGAGCAACGTATACTTGTTGAAGGTCCTTCTAAAAAGAACCCAATGGAATTACGTGGCCGTACCGAAAATAACCGTGTAGTAAATTTTGTTGGCCCACACACAGTGATCGGACAGTTTGTTGACGTACGTATTACCGAAGCACTACCTAATTCTTTACGTGGTGACTTAATTCGTACAGAATCAGAAATGAACTTACGACGTGAAATCGCGCCTTCAGCTATTTTAACTAAAGCTGCAGCTGCAGAGCCAAAACCAGACACTGTTAACGAAATTGGCGTAGCTACTTTCGTTCCTTAGTCACACTATTAGCGCCAGTTAACGCTGGCGCAGTACTATAGGAAGCAATTTTGAGTAATCAGTTAAAAACATTAGAGATTTATTTAGAACCTGCCGATAACAAACGCCTTTCTTCTTTATGTGGCCCGTTTGACGAAAACATCAAACAAATTGAACGCCATCTGGCTGTTGAAATAATTCACCGTGACAACTTTTTTAAAGTAACCGGTAAATTACACAACTGCGCCGGCGCTGTAGAAATCTTAAAAAACCTTTATGTTGATACTCAACCAGTTCGTGGTGTTTTAGGCGAAATAGAACCCGAAGCCGTTCATTTAGCTATTACCGAATCAAAAGCCCTAGAGCAAGACGCATCAAGCAGTGCTTACGGCAAAGATATGGTGATTAAAACACGCCGTGGTGTAATTAAACCACGTAACGATAACCAAGGTGTTTATGTGGCTAATATTTTACACCACGACATTACCTTTGGTATTGGCCCTGCTGGTACTGGTAAAACCTACCTTGCTGTTGCTGCCGCCGTTGACGCCCTTGAGCGCCAAGAAATACGCCGTATATTATTAACGCGTCCTGCTGTAGAAGCGGGCGAAAAGCTTGGCTTTTTACCTGGCGATTTAAGTCAAAAAATAGACCCATACCTGCGCCCTCTTTACGACGCGCTTTTTGAAATGCTAGGTTTTGAAAAAGTAGAAAAGCTCATCGAAAAAAACATCATTGAAGTCGCCCCGCTGGCTTACATGCGCGGACGTACTTTAAACGATGCCTTTATTATTTTAGATGAAAGCCAAAATACCACCGCCGAGCAAATGAAAATGTTTTTAACCCGCATAGGGTTTAACTCAAAAGCGGTTATTACAGGCGATATTACACAGGTTGATTTACCACGTGGTACACGCTCAGGCCTTCGCCATGCAATGGAAGTACTTGATGGCGTAAACGAAATTAGCTTTAACTACTTTAAAGCCCAAGACGTAGTACGCCACCCTGTTGTAGCACGCATTGTTGAAGCCTACGAGCGTAACGACGAAAGCGAGCGACTAAAGCGCATAGAAAAGCAAAATGCAAAAGACGCACTTGCCGCTCTTCAACAGCCTACTACTAAAGAGTAATACTTTGACAACCGAACTTGATTTACAAATAGCCTGTGAGTTTGACAACCTCCCAAGCGAAGAGCAATTTGCACTGTGGGCCGACAAAGCCCTTAGCCAATACCGTGATGAGTCAGAGCTCAGTATTGTTATTTGCGACGAAGCGCAATCGCAACAACTTAACAACGACTATCGCGGTAAAAATAAACCAACCAACGTACTGTCGTTCGAATTTGAAGCACCACCAGGAATAGATATTCCCTTGGTTGGTGATTTAATTATTTGCCCAGCCATTGTATTAGCTGAAGCAATTGAGCAAGAGAAGTCATTTCATGACCACTTTGCCCACATGGTTATTCACGGATGCTTGCATTTGCTTGGATTTGACCATATAAAGAGTGACGATGCTTTAGAGATGGAAAGCATAGAAAAGCAATTACTTGCAGAGCTGAACATAGCAGACCCATACCGGGACGATATTTAAATTAACGGAGCAATTAGACGCAATGAGCGACGGTAACTCGCAATCTAGCCAGGGTTCTTCTGGCAAAACGTGGTTGGGCAGAATAGCTCAAATGTTGCAAGGGGAACCCCAGAATAGAGAAGAGCTGGTCGAAGTTATTGCCGATGCGCAAGAACGAGACGTAATCGATCCAGAAACAAAAGAGATGATAGAAGGTGTGCTTGGCGTGTCTGAGCTTAAAGTGCGAGACATAATGGTTCCGCGCTCACAAATGATCACTCTTGAGATCGACAAGCCGCTTGAAGAGCTAATTCCAATGATGGTTGACTCAACTCACTCACGCTTTCCGGTGGTGATTGAAGATAAAGATCATGTAGAAGGTTTTTTGCTCGCTAAAGATTTATTGCCACTGATCTTAAATAAAGACGAGCACTTACCATCAATACGCGATTATTTACGCCCAGCAATGGTAGTACCTGAAAGCAAACGTGTTGATACACTGCTAAACGAATTTCGTCAGCAACGCTACCATATGGCTGTTGTTATTGACGAATACGGCGGCGTATCGGGCTTAGTAACGATTGAAGATATTCTTGAAATAATTGTTGGCGAAATCGAAGATGAGCACGACGAAGAAGAAGAACATCAAGATATTCGTCGACTTGCTAAACATGTTCACGTAGTGCAAGCACTCACACCTGTAGATGACTTTAACGAGCATTTTAAAACAGGTTACAGCACAGACGAAGCCGATACTATTGGTGGAACTGTACTGCACGCATTTGGCCACATGCCAAGCCGTGGTGAAACGATTGACATAGAAGGTTACCAATTTAAAGTAACCAACGCCGACAATCGTCGTATTTTGCAACTGCAAGTCACCGTTCCTAAGGATGATGATAACGACAGTGAAGAAACTGCTAACTAGACTTACCCTATTAGCAAAAGATAAAAAAGCATGGCTCGCACTGGTTGCGGGCCTTGTTTTAACTTTTGGCTATGCCCCCTTTGAAATTTGGCCCATTGTATTTATTAGCCTTGGTGCCATAATTTTTTGCATTAACCCTAATAATACCGGTAAAGCACACGCAAAAACCGCTGCTAAATATGGCTTTATATTTGGTCTAGGTTGGTTTGGTGCAGGTATAAGCTGGGTCCATGTTTCTATTGCCACCTTTGGCGGAATGCCGCTTATAGCGTCACTCTCATTAATGGCTTTTTTGTGCGCCTACTTAGCGTTATTTCCCGCACTTGCCTTTTGGGCAACCACACGCTTTGCCACTGGCCCTAAAAGCTTTGGTGCATTACTCATTGCTTGCTTTGCAATTAGTGAATATTTACGCGGAACAGTACTTACAGGTTTTCCGTGGCTAAGTTTTGGCTACACACAAACCGACGGCCCACTAAGACTGCTTGCCCCTTATATTGGCGAGTTTGGCTTAACCCTCGTGTGTATAGCAATTGGTTTTGCACTTTATCGCTTAACCCAAAAAGATTTTAAAACCCCTGTTGTTACGGCCACTGCTGTTGCGCTTATTTTTACAGGCGCAAATACCACAGGCAGTATTAATTACACAGATAAAAACATGTCGGTATTACTCGTTCAAGGGAACATACAACAACACCTGCGTTTTGAGCCAAGTGAGTTTTGGACCACCATGAGTAAATATCAAGACATGACACGCCCACATTGGGATGCCGACTTAATAGTTTGGCCCGAAGCCGCAGTGCCTGAAATAGAAATGCTTGCCGACTCGTACCTAGCTAACTTAGACAGTGCAGCGTCATTTAATAAAACCGCCCTTGTAACCGGTATTGTTGACTACCAACGCGATACTAAAAACATATTCAATACACTTATTGTGGTCGGTAATAAAGAACGCGACGACGAGCACGGGCATTACCATTACCTAGATAAAAACCGCTATCAAAAACACCAGCTATTACCCATTGGCGAATTTGTACCGTTTCAAGATTTACTGCGCCCTATTGCCCCGTTATTCGATTTACCTATGTCGTCGTTTACGCGTGGCGACAAAGTGCAAAACAACTTACGCGCCAATGGCTTTAACCTACTACCCGCTATTTGCTACGAAATTGTTTTTGCCGACTTAGTACGCGGTAATTACAAAAGCGACTCCGACCTACTCTTTACTGTAAGTAACGATGCCTGGTTTGGCGACTCCATTGGGCCTTTGCAACATATGCAAATAGCCCGTATGCGCGCGCTCGAACTACAACGCCCTCTAGTGCGTGTTACTAACAATGGTGTAAGCGCCGTATACGACCCTATAAGCCACACACAACAAACCATGCCTCAGTTTGAAGCTACTACATTAAAAGCCAACATTAAGCTTATAAAAGGCGACAGCGTGTACAGCCAATACGGCAATGTGTTTGTATGGGGATTTGTGTTGTTGCTGGGTGTTGTTGGGTTTGGGGCTAGGTTTAAAGTAAAAGACAAATCATTATAAAAAAGCTTCTTTTTTATAATGATTTAATCAAAATGTCCCATCAAACTTTTCCCATAATAATCATGTAGCATCAATGGGAAAGAGGATATTACTGCGACATTATTCTGCTCAAAATGCTTATCTTGTTGTTTGGAAAAAATCAAATCTTGCTTTAAAACAGACTCAGGTAACGTCAATGTGTCATTTACTAAAAAGTTTGCACGAGCCAAATGCTGCTTTATAATTTCAACCCATATTTGAGAGTCATATAGACCCCAATTATGATATTTTTTATCTAATTCACGTTCTTTTTTAACCCAGTTTTTATAGCTGTTTAGTTGACTCCTTGGATATAGTTCCTCTTGATAATCTGTATTTTTTTGATGTCTTATAGCTTCAACCATTGGGTAACTCACACATAATAATCCAAAGTCTTGCGGGTCATTAAATGTTTCAAGCATCTGTGCTAATTTTACATCATCAGCATTACTACAATGACAGTCATAGTCGAAAAATAAGTAAATATCACTTATTTTACTTGGATCATCTATGTCTAATACTTTAATTTCCTCAGGCCTTAAGTTCTCTCTAACTTTTAACTGTTCGACAATAATTCCATAAGTATCGAAATATTCATCTTTAGATATTTCTTTATGTAATTGGTATAAATTAAATCCGTAGGATGCACGAAGAATGACTTTATCATCTTCATTTAAAATATATTTACAAAGATTATTAGCAATATTTTGCTCTGTTACTTTTCCTTCAAAAATAAAGAGTACATAACTACTCATCAAAAGCTCCCGAACGGTACATTTTCTCTAAGTTATGAGCTTTTCTAATTTCTCTATCCGTTAGTTTATATAGTGGCTTCAAACTATTATCCTCCAAAACAAAGTAGCAATCGGGGCGTAAAATGCTATTAGACATTAAAGTACTATTATGCGTTGTTATGATAGTTTGGCACGAAGTGCTAGAAATAAGCTCGACAACTTGTCGTGACAGAGCGAAATGATAGTAAGCATCAAACTCATCTATGTAAGCAAAAGAAATGTCTCCCGATGTTAATTTAAGAAACCAATAATAAAAATTACCTAATGATATTGTGCCTGTTGAAGCTGCTTGAGAAAATTCAATACTTCGATTACCAAAGTCAAACTCAATTATTTCTTCACCTTTAGAGCCTGATTTTTTTAGTTTACATTCTACACCTGATTTATTTAGGAAACGCTCAAAATCATTAAGCTTACCTAGCTCTATTATTGCTTGTGATACACGTTGAGGAGTCACAGGTTGCCCATAAAACTCTTGTGATTTAGTAAGCGTTCTAAAGAAAACCATGCCATCAACAAACGTAATGAATTTTTCAAATATTAAGTTAATTGAATTTGAAGCTAGAAGAGCATTTGATTTTAGGAATTTTACAGGTGAAATGTTTTTACCCGTAAAGTCATTTTTTAAAGTTTCAGAGCCAATAAGGTGAAAGTCTGCAAATGGCGAACTTCTTCGATCAAATGATACAACTTCATTACCGTCGATGATTAGTTTTTCAAAAATAGTGAGGTCACACTTTTCTTTCCCATACTGATATATAACCTGTTTATTCTCTATTTCAAACTCATAAGTAAACTCTGCAAGTTCCTCTTTTGAGCTCGCATTTAGGTAATTCAGCTTCAACCCACTACTGGGGCTATTGTCAGTTAAATGATTAGTAATATCGAGCAGAGCAAGACCTAAATTTGACTTACCTCCGCCATTAACACCGTATATGACCCCATGCTCTACGATATCATTTTTAATAGCATGATTATTAAACTCGTAAGAGCGATTACTTCTAAGATCTATCTCAAATTGTTCTTTAAAATTTCGAAAGTTTTTTACTGTTAGTTTTACGAGCATATTGAACATCCCATCTACTTGCCTAAGTGAACTATAACATACGCAATTATTTGCCGTAAAAAAAATACGGCTCTACTGACAAAAAGTATAATTCTAAATTACTCATAAATACTCTATATGATTCAAGTTACCTTTAATAACCACTGTCGCTGATATTTTATCTTGAATAGCTTGTCTGTTTGGGTCCCAATATATCTGTAAAAACCCTAATAAGCCCGTTGCAAAGCCTGCGCCGTAGCCGCCGTAGCGACCAAAACAATCTAATAATCCTAATGGCTCACCGCTTAAGGCAACCACACGAATATTACATACCTTTTTACCCGGTGTTTGGCCGCGCCAAAGTAACGAGAACAACGTAAAGTAAACTGCAGCCCAGCCAAAACCTAAGCCCAAGTCTTGAATAATGCCTTTGCTCCACTGCAAAATACTATTTGTGCTTGTTTGTGCAGGTTTTTCTTCTATTAACTGTGCAGGCTTTATTTCGTTATTTTCACTGAGTACTAATAGTTGTAAAAGTACGGTAGCAAGTTGTGGGCTTTGTAGGTCGTCCATTTCTGCTAATTTGGGAACTTGCCCTATTAAATTATCAAGCGCGCTTTGTTGGCAAGGTTGCTCACAGCTGTCATCGGCTGTTTGCGCTAAATAAGTATTTACGCGTTGTTTTTCTGTGGCGGTAAGCTGTATTTCATCTTGTATTTTTACGCCCTGAACAGCTAAAGCTTGATCAGCGTTATCGCCTTCTAGGTAATCTATGCCAATTGAAAGCACAGTAAGTGCGCTTACAAATAAAAAACTTGCTGCAAAAATTTTTAGGGTTCTTCGCCAAAACGACGACATTTTAGGTAAGTACTGTTGCGCCGTACCTTTATAAAAAGCCATTGCAGCGACAAATGCTATTAAAGCCGCGCTGAGTTTGGCGGCTAAAAATATAAGTGCAACATCAATTATTATCGCTAATGCACGCCTACTTGGTGTAGCCAAAGGCAAGCCTAGTAAAGCACTGTCAATTTTAAAAGCGTAGGGTGTAATAACTTCTCGGGTTTCAGAATTTGATAATTCTAATTGTTCTATCTCTTTGGCTTTCATTTATATTCTTGTTATTAAAATAGGTAACCCGGTTAACTTACGCGTTTTTTATTTTTTGCTCAAGGTAAAGTAAATAAACTGATAACAACCCCTAACTATATGTGAACTAAATGCATTTTATTAACTCATAACATAGCTATTACGTTGAGGAATAAGTGTGAATAAAGGGAATGCATGGCCGTGGGCTATATCGTTATGTATACATGCTGTATTGCTGTACTTATTACTTTCGCAAAAAATAAAGGTTGAAGAGCCTCAAACAAAAAAAGATATCGTAATAAACGCTTATGTAATGGTTAACTTGTCAACACTGCCTAAGTTAAGCACCGTTAACACCACCACTAACGCACCGATCGTTGAGCCTACAAAGTTAGAGGTAAAAAAAGCACCTGAACTAGCTTCAGAACCTGTAAGCATTAATAAAGTATCTACAACTCAAACACAGACTATTAAAGCACCCAAACAACGTGACGAAAAACCAGTTGAGGTAGCAGAATCTACTATTACAAATAAACCTCAACCCACTCCCCAAACTATTGATACAAACACGCAGACGTTTAAAAAACTTAACCCGTATGCGCCTATTTATGGCGCGCCTATAAATAACTTAACACGTAAAAAAATGGTCACCTTTGGCGAAGCTGACAACTCAGATAGTACTGATGATGCAATAGCTGCCACGCCCACAATTAAATCACCGGTTAAATCATCGGTTAAATCATCGGTTAAATCACAAAAATCGGAAGTTATTAGCCAAAATACAATAGGCACACGACGATTAGAAAAATTTAACGGTAAATGCTATTTAATTGATACTTCAACCGTATTTGGTAGTAATGGCATGCCTCAAGGTAGCGGTAAACCCTGCCCTGAGGATAAAACTGATAAAGAAATTATGTTTGAAAAAATCATGAAAAAATGGAGCCGTAAAAATAATTAGCTTTAAATAAGTGAACAAATAATATGTTTATCCGTATTGATAAACTTAAAGTACTTAGGAGTAAGCCATGACCACCAAACAACTATCATCACTTTTTGTATTTAATTTATTAGTTGTAAGTGCACAAGCTAATGCAAACCAGCGCTGGTACGTTGTTAACGACTCAGTAATGGGTGGGGTATCAAATAGCCAAGTAAACCAAACTGCTAAAAGTTTAATATTTGAAGGCAATGTTTCGCTTGATAATAACGGCGGTTTTGCATCAATACGTACAGAGCTAAATACACAAAGCCAAAATATTAAAGCTATAGCGCTGCGTGTTAAGGGTGACGGGCAAACTTATCAGCTCAGGCTCAGAACAACTAATTCTCTTGATGGCGCAGCGTACACTCATTCATTTAAAACAGTAAAAAATGAATGGGTAGATATAAACTTTGCTCCAAGTGATTTTACTTTAACGTATCGCGGTCGCATGCTTGAGCAACAACCAACTATTGATTTTGATGATATTAAACAACTAGGCTTTATGATTGCAGGCAAGCAAGAAGGTAAGTTTAAACTTGAAGTGAGTAAAATTGAGTTTAAAAGCTAGCCCACCAACATGTTGGTGGCGCTAAATAGTATAGTCGTCGCCCCGTCTCTTCATTTCACTAATAACCAACTCAACCATTTGTTGCTTTACTGCCGCTTGCTCTGATTTCAACTCTCCAAGTTGCAGCTCTAGCATGTCTATTTGCTCTTGTTGTTGCGTATTTTTATATTTTTTAGAGCCTAGGTGCTCTGCATCTAAAGTTAAATTGGCATCACTTTTATTTATCTCATTGGCGCTGCTATCGATGGTTAAACTTCGCTGTGCTGGGCTTTGTTTAAGTTTGTTAATTTGTTCTTGCAGCGCAATAACTCGCCCAGTGAAGTGCTTGTATACTTTTTCGAGGTTTTTATATTGATTGCTAAACGTAGCGTTATCTTCACTGTATTCTTGCGCTTTAGTATCTAGAAACTTAGATAACACATATTTTGGCTCTTCCTCATTCTCTTCCCCGCTCTTTTCTTCACTCGCTTTTTCAACAGGTAGTTTATCTGATTGCGCTAAAGGTTGAGTATTAGAGCTGTTTACTTGGTATGGAATGGGAGTCGGTGAAATCTTCATTATTTTATCCCTAAAATAGCTCTGTAACTATTATAGGTATCGACCTCGTATTAAAATCCTTGAGTAAATTTTATTGTTAGCTAAAAGCAAAAAGCCCCACTTTATTAAAGTAGGGCTTTAGCAATTAATTACTTTGAATTAAATTACGACTCAATTACCAGTAACTCTACTTCAAAAATAAGTACTGAGGCAGGAGGAATACTCCCTACCCGTTTTTCGCCGTACGCTAATTGATGCGGTACGTATAACGTGTATTTGTCGCCTGGGCTCATCAGTTGTAAGCCTTCAGTCCAGCCTTTAATAACTTGGTGCAAACCAAAGCTAATCGGTGTTTTACGCTCTACTGAGCTGTCAAACACAGTGCCGTCGATTAGTGTGCCGTGGTAATGCACGTTAACCATACTTTTTGGGGTTGGTGTGTTTTCACTATCGCTTTTATGGATTACTTTATACTGTAGGCCAGATGCGGTTTCGACCACGCCCTCTACTTTTGCGTTAGCCGCTAAGTAATCTGCCCCTATTTGTGCATTTATGCCTGCTTGTTGTTTTGCTTTTTTACTATTTTGAAATATTAAAAAACAAAAAATGGCGATAACTACCGCCAAAATTATATTGATCATCATTAACCTTTTTCGTTGTTTTACTTTTCGTTATCTGGCTCTTCGTCTTTTTCGTCGTCATCATCGCCATTAACTATATCGGCAATTTCTTTAAGACGAGCAAGCGCAATGCCATTTACTGAGTTTTCTGGATACTGGTCATCAATAATATCGCCAGCTTCTATATCCATTAACAAGTTAAGCGCTTGGTCTACGGTTTCTACTGCATAAATATTAAATTTACCCGCTTCAACCGCATTAAGTATTTCGTCATCAAGCACTAAGTTAACTTGGTTAGATTTAGGAATGATAACGCCTTGCGAACCTGTTAAACCACGCATTTTACATAGTTTAAAAAAGCCTTCTATTTTTTCGTTTACGCCACCAATGGCTTGTACATCGCCGTGTTGGTTAATAGAGCCTGTAAGCGCAATAGATTGGCTAATAGGTAGGCTTGTAATAGACGAAATAAGCGCACACAACTCTGCTAAAGATGCGCTATCGCCATCTATGTAACCATAGCTTTGCTCAATAGCAATATTAGCGCTAAGCGTTAGGCTAAAGTGCTGCGCATATTTATTACCAAGGTAGCCGGTAAGTAGCATAACGCCTTTTGAGTGAATTGCTTTACCAAGTTCGGCTTCGCGCTCTACATCTATTACGCCATCGGCGCCGGCATAAACGGTTGCGGTAATACGTGCTGGTGTACCAAACGAGGTATCGCCAATGTGTAATACGGTTAAGCCATTTACTTTACCAATGGCTTGGCCGTCGGTTGCAATAAGTGTGTGACCTTCTTTTATGTCACTGAGCATATTTTCGCTAATTTGGCCGGTACGGTATTGCTTACCTTCAATGGCTTCGTCAATATGGTGCGCGTCAATAACGGTTAATTTATCTTGTTTTGCGTAGTAACTCGCTTCTGCAATAAGCTCAAGTACATCAGCAAAACGCGCTGACAATTTATTTTGATGCTCTGCTTGGCGGTAACTAAATTTAAGTAAACGCACCATAGCAGCCTGCGTTGCAGTGCACTTTAATGTTTGCTCACAATACTCGGTTACTTTAGTAATAAACTGGTATTGCAATTTGTCGCTACTTGGCAAGTAGTAATCAAAGTCGGCTAATACTCTAAATAGCTCTGCAAATTCTTCGTCGTATTCACCTATGGTGTAGTACAACTCACGCGAACCTAATAAAATAATTTTAACATCAAGCGGTATAAGCTGCGGGCGAAGTGTAAAGCTCGTCCCTACTGTGCTGTCTTGGTACGGTAAATCGTTTTTAATTTGGTGTGTTTTTAACGCGAGCTTTAAACCATCCCACACTTGTGGGTTTGCCATGATTTTTTCAGCGTCCATAATTAAATAGCCGCCATTAGCACGGTGCAATGCACCTGCCTGAATTGAGCGATAACAAGTAATTAAAGAGCCTTGCGATGTTGAGTACTCAATTTTGCCAAATATATTGCCAAACGTTGGGTTAGGCTCGTACACAACCGGTGCTGCGTCGTCTTCTTTAAACTCAACTAAAATGTTAGGTGCAAAAAAGTCGGTAAGCATGCCTTTGCGGTCAAAGTCTTCTTTGCTTTCTTCACTTTCATCTTCGTCATCTAGCCATTCAAGTACCGCGTCTATAATTTCGACGCGAATATCTTTTAAATAACGCAGTACGCCAATATGAGTTGCGTATTTATGTTCTAAGTCTTTTAAAAGTGGTTTAGTGGCTTGCTCTGCTGTCGACTTTTTAAGGTTGCGTTGTTTTTCTTTTGATTCGCGTTTCCAACGTGGCAGCTCTATTAACGCTTCTATTAATGCATCTTCTAGCTTTTCAATTTTTTCAAAAAACTCTTCACGTAACGTTTCTTCAAGTTCGCCAAATTCGCTGTCGCTTAATTGTTTACCATCTACAAGTGGTGCAAACCCGACTGAATTTTTTTCTTCTACTAATGCAACGCTTTGCTCAAATGCTGCAATTTCTACTGCGGTAATAGCACTGTCGTAGGCGTCGTTAAATTCACGGTCGATTGATTTTTTCTTACGCTGATACGCTGGGTTATCAAATGCAGCAGGAAAAGTGTCGAGCACTTCATCTAAAAATGAATCTATGTCGTCACTAAGTTGCTTGCTTTGCCCTGGTTGCATAAACAATGCAATGGGCTCTCTGTGATCATCATAATTATTTACGTATAACCATTCGTTTGGCGTTGAGCGGTCTTTTGCGTGTTGCTTAAGTTTATCTTTAACAAGCGTAAAACGCCCGTGAGCGGCCTCGCCCATTACATAAACGTTGTAACCCGGCAGTTCCATCCCTAATGAAAAATCTAAAGCACTTTGGGCGCGTTGTTGGCCTATAAACGTAAGTTGCTCTGGGTATGGATTGCTCATGCACGTGTTTACGTGATTAGTAGATATACTAGGTGCGAGCTTTGAAACAGATAGTGGCAGCAATTTTTTCGTCATTCTAACTTCTTTTTTTACCAGCATATTCGCTGGCCTTTGGGCGTATTAAGTGGCCCGCAGCCACTTAATACTTATATTTAAGGGTGCAGTGCCTTACGACTAAAATAGATTCCATCACATTCAATACACGGTGTAATTTGTGTAGCGTGATAAACATCGTAACTATGGGTGCAATTCTTACATACTAATGTGCCCATGGCTATCCATTCGCCTGCGTGATACACACCATTGTGCTTAAAATCTTGACTTAAAGATTGCCACTCAAGCTGGGTTTTATCTTCTATATGCGAAAGTTCAAACCAAAGAGACTCTTTAAGCTCTTGCCATGCAAGCGAATTATAGTGTGATTCGTTCTCTACTATATGTTCAATATCATTCTTTAAATAGCTTTTATAGAGCTCATATCTTTCTTGACTTAAATCTTTAAGCGCCTGCTCAGATTCAACAAACCCAGAAACCACATCTTTTAAACCATGCTCTTTCACATCTTTTATCCAATGGGTAAAACTGCTAAGCCATGTTTTGTAATCAGTCATTTTTTACTCCTTCAAAATTGCTGTTAAATCAGTCTGTAACTTATGTCTTTAGCTAACCACACTATAAAAAAGCAGGTTAACCCGCACTGAAAGTTACAATTTAATAAAAGCATGTTTTTGACGCTGTGAATAGTGTTTTATTTGGGGTATCCTAACGGCAATTTTTTATTAGTTTGCAAGAAGTCTGGAACCATAGATGCAAGAGCAATATAACCCGCAAGATATAGAGTCAAAAGTACAAAGCTACTGGGAAGAAAACCAGGTATTTAAAGTCACTGAAGATGAGAGCAAAGAAAAGTATTACTGCCTTTCTATGTTCCCTTATCCGAGTGGTCGACTGCATATGGGTCATGTACGTAACTACACCATTGGTGATGTTGTTTCTCGTTTCCAGCGCCTGCAAGGCAAAAACGTAATGCAACCTATGGGTTGGGATGCGTTTGGTTTACCTGCAGAAAACGCTGCTATTAAAAACAAAACAGCACCCGCTAAGTGGACTTACGAAAATATTGATTACATGCGTACCCAACTTAAGCAATTAGGTTTTGGTTATGACTGGGATCGCGAAATTGCGACGTGTCATCCAGAGTACTACAAGTGGGAGCAGTGGTTTTTCACTAAGCTTTACGAAAAAGGCCTAGTGTATAAAAAAATGTCTACAGTTAACTGGGATCCAGTGGATCAAACAGTACTCGCTAACGAGCAAGTTATTGACGGTCGCGGTTGGCGTTCAGGCGCTGTAGTTGAGCAAAAAGAAATTCCACAGTGGTTTATTAAAATTACCGACTACGCACAAGAGCTACTTGACGATTTAGACAAGTTAGAAGATTGGCCAGAGCAAGTTAAAACAATGCAGCGTAACTGGATTGGCCGCTCTGAAGGGTGTGATATTGAATTTAAACGCACCGATAACGACGAAACATTTAGCGTATACACAACACGTCCAGATACCTTTATGGGTGTTACGTATGTTGCTGTTGCCGGTGGTCACCCTATTGCACAAGAAGCCGCTAAAAATAGCGATGCTATTGCAATGTTTGTTGAAGAATGCAAAAACACCAAAGTTGCCGAAGCAGACATGGCAACAATGGAGAAAAAAGGCATAGCAACAGGCTTTTACGCCACTCACCCATTAACGGGCGAGCAAGTACCAATATGGGTCGCTAACTTTGTGTTAATGCATTATGGCTCAGGCGCTGTAATGGCAGTACCTGCACACGACCAACGTGATTTTGAGTTTGCAACGGCGTACGGCCTAGATATAAAACAAGTTATTGCACCTGCTGAGGGTTCAGACCTTGAAGTAAACCTAAAAGAAGAAGCGTTTACTGATAAAGGCGTACTTGTAAATTCGGGTGAATTTAACGGTCTTGATTTTGAAGCAGGTTTTAAAGCCATTGCCGACAAATTAGAAGCACTAGGCGTTGGTGAGCGTAAAGTAAACTTCCGCCTGCGTGACTGGGGTGTGAGCCGTCAGCGTTATTGGGGTTCGCCAATTCCAATGCTTAGCGATGAAGATGGTAAAGAACTTGCTGCAACAGAAGATATGCTACCAGTTCGCTTACCAGAAGATGTGGTAATGAACGGTGTAACGTCACCGCTTAAAGCAGACCCAGAGTGGGCTAAAACAACAGTAAATGGCGCACCTGCGTTTCACGAAACTGATACGTTTGACACTTTTATGGAATCGTCTTGGTACTACGCACGTTACTGTAGCCCACGCTACGACGAAGGCATGCTAGATCCTGCGGCTGCTAACTACTGGTTACCAGTAAACCAATACATTGGTGGTATTGAGCATGCAATTTTACACTTATTGTACTCGCGCTTTTTCCATAAATTATTACGTGACTTTGGTTTAGTAAATTCAGACGAGCCGTTTGACCGCTTACTTTGTCAAGGTATGGTACTTGCTGAAACATTTTATCGTAAAGATGAAAAAGGCGGCGATATTTGGATTTCGCCAACTGATGTAAACACCGAAACCGATGACAAAGGCCGCGTTACTAAAGCATGGCATAAAGAAGATGGTGAGCCGGTATTCTCATCAGGCATGAGCAAAATGTCTAAGTCTAAAAACAACGGGATAGACCCACAACATGTAATTGCCCAGTATGGTGCAGATACAGTGCGTTTATTCATGATGTTTACAGCACCACCAGAGCAAACGCTTGAATGGTCAGACTCGGGCGTTGAAGGCGCACATCGTTTCTTAAAACGTGTATGGAAATACGCGGTAGACGTTAAAACAGTGGGTTACCAAGCACTTGATAAATCAGCGCTAACTAACCCGCAAAAAGTACTTCGCCGTGACTTACACAAAGCAATTGATAAAGTGACTGATGATGTTGAACGTCGTCAAACCTTTAACACCGCTATTGCAGCTATTATGGAGCTTTCTAATAAGTTATTAAAAGCACCATTAAACGACAAACAAGATGTAGCCATTGCTAATGAAGCACTTGAAGCATTAATTATTATGCTTGCACCCATTACTCCGCATTTATCGCATGAGCTTTGGAAAGAGCTTGGTAAAGAAGGCGAGATTTTAGATGCAGTATGGCCAAAAGTTGACGAGTCGGCTCTTGTTGAAGATGAAAAACTAATCATCGTGCAAGTAAATGGTAAGCTTCGCGCTAAGTTAACTGTTGCAGCTGGTGCAACTCAAGAGCAAGTAGAAGCCCTTGCGTTTGCTGAATCTAACGTCACTAAATTTACTGATGGCGCAACTATTCGTAAAGTTATTTACGTACCAGGCAAACTACTTAACGTGGTAGCTAACTAATATGGCTGCATTTAACGCCATTAAAAATGGACTAGCCTTAGTGCTAGTCTGTTTTTTGTTATCAAGCTGTGGCTTTCATTTAAAAAAAGCCTCTAGCTTGCCTGATAACTTAAAACAGCTAACACTTGTAGGCGATGACGAAAAGTCGACTTTATTCACTGAGCTTAAAAAAGAGCTTAAAGCGAGTAACGTAGAGTTAGTATCGTCAGCTAAAGATAAAGCCCAATTGTATTTACGCAAAGAAAGCATTGAACGCCAAACACTTTCGCTGTTTCAAAACGGCCAAGTTGCTGAATATGAGCTCGCTTATGGCGTATCGTATGTGGTTAAACGACCAGGCGAAAAAGCGATAGAAAAACGTTTTGAGCTTTACCGTAATTACCAAGACGATCCGGATCATGCATTAGCAAAAGCAAAAGAGCTTGAGCTACTCATTAGCGAAATTCGTGAGCAAGCCAGTCGTCGTATTGTTAGAGAGCTGTCGCAACTATAATGCGCTGCTACGCTAATCAACTACCGAGTGAACTAAATAAAGGGCTAAAGCCCTTTTATTTAGTGTTTGGGGAAGAGCCTTTTCAAGAAGCGCAATGCGTACAGCAAATTCGTGACGTTGCTAAGCAACAAGGGTTTGATGAGGTAATTAAGTTTACTTTAATGCAAGGATTCGATTGGCAAGAAATTATATCTCAATACCAAAGCATGTCGCTGTTTAGTGCGCGCACTATTATTGAGCTTGATTTAAACCAACAAAAGCCAGGCGTTATTGGCAGCAACACCTTTAAAAAAGTAGTTGAGCTGGTTAATCCCGATACTATTTTAATTGTTAAAGGCGCTAAAGCCAGCCAAGAAGTACAACGTGGTGCATGGTTTAAAGCCCTTGATAAACTAGGCGTATTTGTTCCTTGTTACCCGCTTACAGGCACGCATGTAAAACGATGGCTTGACGATCAATGCCAACGTTTATCGCTCAATGTACAAAACGACGCCAAAGTAAGCTTAATTAATGCCACTGAAGGTAACTTATTAGCGTGTTTTCAGGAGCTTGAAAAACTCTCACTACTGCACGGCAATGCTTTAATTACTCAGCAATTAGTAATGCAAGGGCTTTTAAATCAAGCCAAGTTTGATATTTTTGATTTAAGTGATGCACTATTAAATGGTCACGCTAAACAAGCTATAAAAGTATTAAACAAACTTGCGAGCGACAACACAGAAGTGGTGAGTATTTTGTGGGCTATAACCAAAGAGCTTAATACACTAATAAGTGTGCAACTTGGTTTACTAAATGGCGAATCTATCGCTAATTTATTTAAACAAAAGGCTATTTGGAAAAACCAACAAGGCCCAGTTCAAAATGCTATTAACCGGTTAAACATGCACACACTAGAACAAATAAATAGTGATGTAGCGTTGTTTGATGCCAGTTACAAGCAAGGTAAGTTAATAGCACCTTACCAAGCGCTTGCACATATTTGCATTAAATTTTGCCAGCCGCTTAACATTCCTATGCCGTGCCACACGGCTAATTAATAAATAGCTAATGGGTGTTAAATGATCGCAATTTTTGGTGGTACCTTTGACCCAGTTCATTTAGGTCATATAAATATGGCGCAGCAATGCGTTAATGCGTTTAATTTAGATACACTTTATTTTATGCCGTGTGCACTCCCTGCACATAAAGCTGCGCCGGGTATTAGTACGCAGCACCGAATTAATATGCTAAACGCAGCTACTGCACCTTATCCTCATTTTGAACTCGATTTAAGAGAACTTAACCGAACAGGTCCATCGTACTCGTTACTGAGCTTGCAAGAACTTCGTAAGGAGCACCCTACTACACCTATTTTATTTTTAATTGGTATGGACTCTTTTAACAATCTGGATAAATGGTTTGAGTGGCAAGCAATAACCCAACTTTGTCATATTGTGGTCTACCAGCGCCCTGCTCAACATTGCACTGTTAATGGTGAGCTAAAAAGCTATATGCAGCACGCAAATGTAGACGAAGCAGCAACACTTAAACAGTCACTTGCCGGTAAACTTTATTTTTTACCGGGCGAAATGCTCGATGCTGCCTCAAGCACCATTCGCGAACAACTGAAAAAAAGTAATAAAAAGAATGAACTATTGCCCGATGCAGTGAGTCATTACATACAAATGCATCAGCTCTATCAAATTGATGCTTAAAAACTCCTAGCGTGTTAAAATGCGCGCCATTAAATTTTTAAATTGAGACAAAACCTTGGATTCAAAACAACTACTCGCCTTTGCAATGGATAAAATTGACGATATGAAAGCGCGTGACATCGTTCATATTGACGTAACTAAGACATCAGATATCACAGATTACATGGTAATTTGTTCTGGTACTTCTAAACGTCACGTACAGTCAATTGCTGATCACTTAGCAAAAGAAGCGCGTCATGCAGATTCAGAACCACTAGGTTATGAAGGTGAAGGCGACGGCGAATGGGCACTGGTTGATTTAGGTGATGTGGTTGTACACGTGATGCAAAGCGAAGCACGTATCTATTACGATCTAGAAAAACTGTGGGGCTAAACGCTCACTTATTTTAGACAATGCTTGGAAGTAATACGTGAAAATACAAATGATTGCTGTTGGCACCAAAATGCCAGCATGGGTAGAAACGGGATTTGCAGAATATCAGCGCCGTTTCCCTAAAGATATGGCCCTTGAGTTAATTGAAATTCAAGCCGGAAAACGTGGTAAAAATGCAGATATAAAGCGTATTTTACACATTGAAGGTGAAAAAACATTAGCGGCTATTCCAAAAGGCAATCATATTGTAACGTTAGAGGTAACAGGGAAAGCGCTGGATACTCACCAACTTGCTAAAAATATGGAAAAATGGCAACTCGACGGCCGCGATGTAAGTTTACTTATTGGCGGACCTGAAGGACTAGCTCCAGAGTGCATTGCAGCTTCTGAGCAAAAATGGTCGTTATCTAATTTAACATTGCCGCACCCATTGGTGCGTATTATTGTTGCAGAGAGCCTTTACCGAGGCTGGAGCTTAAATAACAATCATCCTTATCATCGCGAGTAACGCCTTGCCATGCTAAAACATAGACCCACTATTCGTGACCACTCCGCAGAGGCAAACTTATTTGCTAGGCGAGCATTCGTGGGTTTTGTTTTTGTATTAGGATTAGTCGCTGTATTGCTTTCTAATCTTTACACTATTCAGGTAGAAGATCACCAAGATTACCAAACTCGCTCTAACGACAACCGCATTAAAGTTATTCCTATTGCACCCAATCGTGGTTTAATTTACGACCGTAACGGTGTACTACTTGCTGAAAACAAACCGGTTTACAATCTTGAAGTCATCCCCGAAGAAGTAGACGACCTTGACGAATCGCTTAATCAAATAAGTAAAATAATTGCGATTACAGAGCAAGATAAACAAGATTTTTTAAAAGATATAAAACACACCCGCCGTTTTAAATCACAAGTATTAAAAGCCCGCTTAGACGAAACAGAAGTGGCGAAATTTTCGGTTAATCAACATAAATTCCCAGGTTTTAGTATTGAGGCTCGCCTTGCTCGCTACTACCCATTTGGCGATACGCTAACGCATGCGCTTGGATATGTTGCAAAGCTTAATAGAAAAGAGCTAAACCAATTAGAACAAGAAGACCGAGCAACCAATTACCGCGCTACGTATGATATTGGTAAACTCGGATTAGAAAAATACTATGAAGAAACATTGCACGGTAAAGTGGGCTCACAACGAGTAGAAGTTAATAACCGTGGCCGCGTAATTCGTACCCTAAGCATGACCCAGCCACAACCGGGTAGCGATTTAGTATTGACCTTAGACATTGGCTTACAACAAATCGCACAGCATGGGCTTAAAGATATGCGTGGCGCTGTGGTAGTTATGGACGCCAAAGATGGTGGCGTGCTTGCGCTTTATTCAAACCCAAGTTACGACCCAAACTTATTTGTTCACGGTATTAGCAGCAAAAATTATAAAGCACTGCTTAATCAAGATCGCCCATTAATAAACCGTACTACGCAAGGTCGTTACGCCCCTGCCTCTACAGTAAAACCGTTAATGGCTGTATTAGCCCTTGAAGAAAACATAGTAAATGAATCAACATCGATATGGGATCCTGGCTTTTTTCAAATTCCAAACGTTGAACACAAATGGCGAGACTGGAAACGGTGGGGTCATGGTCATGTTGATGTATACAAAGCGATTGAAGAGTCGTGCGATACTTATTTTTACGATGCGGCTTATCGATTAGGTATAACTAAAATAAGCGACTTTATGGCGCGTTTTGGTTATGGCGATTTATCAGGTATTGATATTCACGAAGAAACCACTGCTATTCTACCTTCAAAAGAATGGAAAGAAGGTCGCTTTAAAGAATCTTGGTGGCGCGGTGATACTATTTCGGTAGGTATTGGACAGGGTTATTGGACTGCTACACCAATTCAAATTGCAAACGCAACTAACATATTGGTTAATCGTGGTATTAATCACCCGCCTCATTTAGTGCAAGTGGTTAAAAAAGATAGCGATGTAACGCAAATAAATAACGAAGAAAAACCCCCTGTTATTTTAAAAGATCCACGTCATTGGCAGGTATCGTTAGATGCTATGCATAACACGGTCCAAAAAATATCTGGCACAGCGCACAAAGCATTTAAAGGCACTAACTACGACTCGGCGGGTAAAACCGGTACCGCGCAAGTAGTAAGTATTGCACAAGGTGAACGCTACGATGCTAAATCGCTTAAAGAGCGCCAACGTGACAACACTATTTATGTAGGTTTTGCACCTTATAACGATCCAAAAATTGTGGTTTCTGTTGTATTAGAAAACAACCACGGCGGTATTCAAATTGCTCGCCAACTTATGGATTATTACTTTGCAGCCAATCCAGTTAATCTTGCAAGGAACGATACACCATGACCGACTTGCACGATAAGCGCTCTATTTGGATGCGTATGCACCTAGACCTACCACTGCTTATTGCATTACTCATAATGATGGCTGGTAGCATAATGGTTGTTTACAGCGCAAGCGGGCAAGACTCTTCAATGATGATTAGGCACATGACCCGTATGGGCGGTGCGATTGTTGCTATGGTTGTTTTAGCCCAGTTTTCGCCTGCCACATTAAAGCGGTTAGTAATCCCACTTTATTGTGTTGGTTTATTAATGCTAGTGGGTGTACTTTTGTTTGGTGTAAGTTCAAAAGGCGCACAGCGCTGGCTTGATTTAGGCGTTACACGGTTTCAACCTGCTGAACTAATGAAATTAGCAGTACCGATGATGGTTGCTTGGTATATAGGGCGTAATCACCTACCTCCTCGTCCATTGCACTTAATTATTGGTTTTATGATTGTAATGCTCCCTACATTATTAATTAAAGAACAGCCCGATTTAGGTACCGCCATACTTATTGCTAGTTCAGGTATATTTGTATTGTTTTTGTCGGGCTTAAGTTGGCGTTTAATCGGCTTTTTAAGCTCAATTGTAGCGCTTGCCGCATGGCCATTTTGGCACTACGG
The DNA here is from genome assembly GCF_015864505.1 of Pseudoalteromonas sp. SWYJ118. Lineage (NCBI taxonomy): Bacteria > Pseudomonadati > Pseudomonadota > Gammaproteobacteria > Alteromonadales > Pseudoalteromonadaceae > Pseudoalteromonas > Pseudoalteromonas sp. SWYJ118. Next base: position 81,758 of record NZ_JADYXC010000013.1, read on the forward strand.
TATGCACGATTACCAAAAACAACGTGTACTTACCTTTTTAGACCCTGAGAGCGATCCGCTTGGTTCGGGTTATCATATTATTCAATCTAAAATTGCTATTGGATCAGGTGGGATAGAAGGTAAAGGCTGGCTGCTTGGCACGCAATCGCAATTAGAATTTTTACCCGAGCGCCATACTGACTTTATATTTTCGGTTTTAAGCGAAGAGTTTGGTTTATTTGGTGTATGTGTTTTACTTAGCCTTTATTTATTTATTATTGGCCGTGGTTTATACATTGCTGTTAATGCACAAGATGCATTTGGTAAATTGCTTGCAGGCGCACTCACCCTCACCTTCTTTGTATATGTATTTGTTAACATAGGCATGGTATCGGGTTTATTACCTGTTGTTGGCGTACCTTTACCACTTATAAGTTATGGTGGCACCTCAATGGTGACGCTCATGGCAGGATTTGGCATTATTATGTCAATTGCGACAGATAAAAGGATGCTTTTAAAATAATGCGACACACTAATCAGCTTATATTTACTACATTATTAATTTTACTTTTAAGTGCTTGTAGCAGTGGCTCTGGTAGCCGTTATAGCATGCGCCACGATGCAGCACCACTTAGAGCTCCTACTACGCTTGAAATGCAAGACGCGATAGTAACCGAAACCACTAAAAGTGCCAGCGCAAGCCGCCCGTACACAGTGCTTGGTAAAAGCTATTCCCCTATGCTTGACGAAACAGGTTATTCTGAGGAAGGTATTGCCTCGTGGTATGGTCGAAAATTTCATGGTTATCACACTTCAAATGGTGAAACCTACGATATGTTTGCCATGACCGCAGCGCATAAAACGCTGCCATTACCTAGCTTTGTTAAAGTAACCAATACAGCAAATGGTAAATCGGTAATAGTGCGCGTAAACGACCGGGGTCCGTTTCATGACGATAGAGTGATTGACCTTTCGTATGCTGCCGCTTATAAGCTTGGCTATTACACTCATGGTACAGCAAAGGTTAAGCTAGAGGCCGTTACCCTTGCCGGCGCAACTGCGCGTCAAACCTATATTCAAGTAGCTGCAGGTAGTACACTTGCCAATATTGAAGCGCTTGCCAGTACATTGCGAGAGCAATACAAATTACCAACAAATATCGTTCAAAAAGACGATATTTACAGACTGCATTTAGGGCCAATAAAAGACACCCCTCATGCAGACGAAGTATTAAAAAAATTAAAACAAAATCAATTTCAAAACGCGTTCTTGCTTTACACTCAGTAAGACTAATACCCAAACCAGCCCAAGATGCTCGCATCTCGGGCTGGTTTGGGTATAAAATAGCGTAACGCGAATCTTTAACTTTAACCATTAATGAGTATGATGAAATCTATTAAACATAAAATCCTCAAAGGTGTATGCGGCCTCGTTTGTACAGCCGCCGTATTCTCAGCCAGCGCCCAAATTATTCCGGCACCACCTCAAGTTAATGCAAAAGGTTATTTTTTAGTCGACTTTACAACTGGTAAAGTAATTGCTGAAGGTGAAGCTGACACACAGCTAGCACCAGCAAGTTTAACTAAAATGATGACCAGTTATGTAATTGGTACTGAAATTAAAGCCGGTAACATTGCCAATACCGATATGGTAACGGTAAGCGAAAAAGCATGGGCTAAAAACTTCCCTGAATCTTCTAAAATGTTTATTGAAGTAGGTAAGCAAATTAGTGTTGATCAGCTTAACCACGGTATTATTATTCAATCTGGTAATGATGCATGTGTTGCAATGGCTGAGCATATTGCTGGAAGCGAAAGCGCATTTGCTGATTTAATGAATGCACATGCTGCTAAATTAGGTATGAGCAACAGCCACTTTATCAACAGCCACGGCCTTGATACTGACGAGCACTTCACAACTCCGCGCGATATGGCAACCCTCGGCGCTGCACTTATTCGTGATGTGCCAGACGAATACGCACTTTATAAGCAAAAGTCATTTACTTATAACGGCATTAAGCAATATAACCGTAACTCATTATTGTGGGACGAAAGCTTAGATGTTGACGGTATTAAAACTGGCCATACATCAGAAGCAGGCTACAGCCTAGTTACCTCAGCAACTAAAAACGATATGCGTTTAATTGCTGTTGTTATGGGTACTACCAGCGAACGTGCTCGTAAAGTAGAAAGTAAAAAGCTACTTAACTATGGTTTTCGTTTTTATGAAACAATTACTCCGTACAAAGCAGGCGATAGCTTTGCAGAACAACGTATTTGGATGGGTAACAAAGAAAATGTATCTTTAGGTATTTTAGAAGATACACCAATTACTATCCCACGTGGTCAGCATAAAAACCTTAAAGCTAACTTTGAGCTAGATAACACGCTTGAAGCACCACTTGCTAAAGGTACTAAAGTAGGTACGTTATTCTTACAACTAGAGGGCGAAGATATTGCTCAATACCCACTAGTAACACTTGAAGAAGTGGAAGAAGGCAGCTTCTTTAGCAAAATTTATGATTACTTACGTTTACAGATCATGCAGTAATTTATAGCTCCCCTATTAACTAGGGTAACTAATTTAAACGTCTCCACTGTGAGGCGTTTTTTTTTGCTTGAAAAATGTTAGAATGCGCCCCATATAAGCAAGACTGCTAATTGCCTATCTGTATTAAGCTTCGAGCTTGCATAGAGTCCACACTTTTGTATGAGGAGTCACCGTCGTGGTTCAACCTGTTAAAGATACTAAATTTGATGAGTACCTAGAGTACCCTTGCCCATTTACATTCAGAATAATGGGTTTAGCTAATGTAAACTTAACTGATCAAATTTTAGCTAAGTTACAACCAATAGCACCTGGCGATTACGCCCCTAAAGTAAAACCAAGCAGCAAAGGTAATTACGAGTCAGTAAGCCTTGTAGCAACGGTTACTAGTGGCAAACACATTGAAGAAATTTACAACGTGATCAGCAATATTGATGACGTACGCCACATGCTTTAAGCCATAGTTGAGATTTGTTGTGAACGAAAACACTTTGATCGTACGCCAACTGGGTCGTCAGCGTTATATGCCAATTTGGCAAAAAATGCAGGACTTTACCGACACCCGTGATGAAAATACGCCAGATGAAATTTGGCTTGTAGAGCACGAGAGTGTATTCACCCAAGGTCAGGCTGGTAAGGACGAACACTTACTAGCTCCTGGCGACATTGAGGTGATTAAAGTTGACCGTGGCGGACAAGTAACTTATCACGGCCCAGGCCAACAGATGATGTATGTATTATTTAATCTACGTCGTTTAAAAATTGGTGTACGTGAACTAGTTACGTGGCTTGAAGAGTGCATTATTGAATCACTCGCCGAGTACGGTATTGAAGCGTATGCTAAAGCTGATGCACCAGGTGTTTACGTTAACGACAGCAAAATTGCATCTCTCGGGTTAAGAGTTCGTCGTGGTTGCTCGTTTCATGGCTTAGCATTAAATGTTAATATGGATCTAAGTCCATTTTTACGCATTAACCCATGTGGTTATGCGGGCATGAATATGGTGCAAACTAAAGAATTAGATGGTCCTCAAAACCTAGAAAGTGCGGGTGAAGGATTGGTAAAACACATGATCAATAAGCTTAATGCAACACAGGTTAAGCATACTGAAGGGTTTGAAAACGAATGAATAAACCAGTCAAAATGGAACCAGGTGTAAAACTACGCGACGCAGAAAAAATGGCGTTGATCCCAGTAAAAGTTTTACCTACAGAAAAAACTGAAATGTTACGTAAGCCAGAATGGTTAAAAATTCGCTTACCTAAATCAACAGATCGAATTGACGGCATTAAAAAAGCGCTACGTAAACATGGCTTACACTCGGTATGTGAAGAGGCTTCGTGCCCTAACCTATCAGAATGTTTTAACCACGGTACCGCTACCTTTATGATTTTAGGTGCAATATGTACTCGCCGTTGCCCATTTTGTGATGTTGCCCATGGTCGCCCATTAAAACCTGATGCCACTGAACCTGAAAAGCTAGCACTTACTATTAAAGATATGAAGCTAAGCTACGTTGTAATCACTTCGGTTGACCGTGATGATTTACGTGATGGTGGTGCACAACACTTTGCTGATTGTATTCGCGAAATTCGTAAGCACAATCCAACAATCACTATCGAAATTTTAGTACCAGATTTTCGTGGCCGTATGGACCGCGCACTAGAGATACTAATCGAGACGCCACCAGATGTGTTTAACCACAATCTTGAAACTGCGCCACGTTTATATAAACTAGCTCGTCCTGGTGCTGACTACAAATGGTCTTTAGAATTACTTCGTCGCTTTAAAGAAGCTCACCCAGAAGTAAAAACTAAATCAGGCCTAATGGTTGGTTTAGGTGAAGAAATTAGCGAAATTGAAGAAGTACTTCGCGATTTACGTGCTCACAACGTAGATATGCTTACTGTAGGCCAATACCTACAACCTTCTAAGCATCACTTACCGGTTAAGCGCTACGTGCCACCAGTAGAGTTTGATGGCTTAAAAGCGTATGCAGACGAAATTGGCTTTACTCACGCGGCTTCAGGCCCGTTTGTACGCTCAAGCTACCATGCTGATCAACAAGCTGCAGGTAAAGAAGTGAAATAATCACTTTTCTCAAAAAATTTAAAAAGCCGTTAATGATGCATAATCATTAACGGCTTTTTCATGTTAATGCTATAGCTTACTGCGCTAACTTACCTTTTGTAATAGAAAAATCAGCAAATCTAACTCGTTCTTCATCAGCGCGAAGGCTGTCGGTTTCAACAATCGAGCGGTATATTCCCCACTTAGGACGAGCAAAATCATCATCACTAAAGCCGCGCCACATATCTATGTTTTGCTCGCTTATATTAAATATCTCTGCATTATCGCTTAAGCGCGTTAACGCCATATCAAACTTGCCATTTTCACTAAATGTAGCTTGTACAAATACTTCGACCCATTCATCAGTAATAACTGACCAGTCGGTTTCAATTAAGTTTCTATCCAGACCCGTGCTGTTACCGTTTTCATCAAAGCCTGCACTATATCGCACTTGCAGCTGATTACCTGTACTGTTTTTTTGCGCCCCAGAAAGCGTGATAATAGGCTGATCGTCATTACCATTGGTGTTGTCGTTGCTATCATTTCGGGCTTTCATTTGAAAAAAATGGCTAAACTTACTCGTAAGCTCAAGCTCGCTGCTTACTTTAAATTTCCAACTGTATTGAAATGTTTCACCCTCAAACGCCAGTGTTTCTTGTGGTGATTTATCGTAGGTTTTTATTTCGTTACGTTGTCTATCACTTACGCCTTTGTCTTTATCTTGGTCATCATCTCGGTGAGCTAAAAAGACAAAATGGTTACCAATTATCGTATCGGTATCTTCAATAATATGGACAACACTTTCATGATTGCCAGCGTATAAATCTGGGGATTCAATTGACCCTTCGCCGAAGGCATTTTCAATAAGCGTGTATGCGTCAAGCCCCGAATTAACGCCATCTGATTGCAATAAAACGTGTGATATTTTCTCAAAGCCATCAGCTTGAGCTATTGGTGCACCAACAATTGTTATGACAACTTGCACGCTAGTATCATCTAAAGAGTTTACAGTTATTGTGTCTTGCAGTGTTTCATCTTCACTTAAAGATGTTATTGAAGCATTTAAATCATCAAGTGTGTATGACCAATCTCCACCAGCATTTAAGCTAAAAAAACCATAGCTTGTAGCGCTATTTTCTTGTGCTATAAAAGCAGCCTCACCGGATTGTTGATCAGTAATGGTTAATGAGCCTGTTATTGCATCATTACTATCACTAATAACTTCGCCTCGGCTATTACCACCAATTATTGCAGGAGTTTGTAAAGTAACCGCTTCATTATTTTGCACCGTAGAATCAGAGCCAGAGCTGCCACAACCAACAACTAAACAAGATAGAAGTGCGGTTGTAATTACATTACGCAGTTTAAGATTATATTTAGGCATTGTTAGTTTTATAGTTAATAGTAAGTTAATAAAACATAAACTTACCAATTAACTATGCAAATAACCACAACTCAATTACCAATTAACATGACCAATTTGATGGCAATCTATTTAAAATTATAAAAGCTATGTTTTTTCAGTGTGATACAAACAATTATTCCTATAGAACGTTTATTTATATATGTTTTAAAATAAAATTAGGTTAAAGCTGAGTTACTTGAGATAATTAATACTGACATAATTATTTAGGTTCATTATGAAACTATTAGTTCGTAACTTGTCTCGTGCTACCACTGAGCATGAGCTTCGTACTTTATTTGCAGAGCACGGTAAAGTGACTACCTGCAACTTGGTACTTGATAAAGAAACTGGCCAATCTAAAGGCTTTGCCTTTTTAGAAATGCCAAACGACATAGAAAGTAAAAGCGCCATTAAAGCACTTAACCAATCTACTGTTGATAAAAGTAAGATCCGCGTAAAGCTTGCAGACGCATAAAGCTAACTGCAACTTATACTAAAAAACCAGCTAATGCTGGTTTTTTGCTTTTAGTGCCAAGTATTGTATTTAAGCTTTATATTTAGCTAAAAAAACTAAGCGGTTATTAAGCCGCTTTTTTTATACTTATAGTGCCCAATATTATAAAAGAAGCAGACAGCACAAAAAATGTCTCCTGCTCAGCTAATATTGCAGCAGCAAAAAATGCAATGCCACTAGCTATAAATAAATACCCACTTTTTTTACATTGGCTCATTATGTGCTCCTTTAGGTTGTTCGTTATTTATACACATTATAAAATCAATCTGCAATTGAATGAAAAGTTCTCTATAAAAATTCGACATCGCTGCGGTGCTTCCTTTATATTGAAAGCCTAATTAAATAACAATATGAAGACTATGGCATCTACTCTTTTAAAAAGCGCTAGCCTAAGCCTGCTAGTTGCACTCTTTGGCTGCTCAGAGCCTGCAAGCCAACAAACCCCATTAGAAAATACAGCCGGTGTAAGCCTTAGCAATATTAAACAGCATATTAAAACGCTAGCCTCTGATGACTTTCAAGGCCGAGGCCCGCTTACTCATGGCGAAGTAAAAACAGTAGGCTACTTAAGCGAGCAATATAAAGCGCTGGGTTTAACCGGTGCTTATAAAGGTAAATACTTACAGCCTGTAAAAATGGCAATGGTGACAGCTAATCAGGACATGCAGTTAAAGGTAGGTGATTTGAGCTTTGAATCAGGCAAAGACTTTACCGCACGTACCGAGCAACTTCAGCCATTAATTGATGTAAGAAGCTCTGACGTTGTATTTGTTGGCTATGGCATTAATGCGCCAGAATATAGCTGGAATGACTATAAAAATATTGATGTAACAGATAAAACAGTGGTTGTGCTAGTTAACGATCCAGGCTTTGCTACTCAAAACAATGCCCTTTTTACTGGTAATGCAATGACCTACTACGGTCGCTGGACTTATAAATATGAAGAAGCCGCTCGCCAAGGTGCAAAGGCTGTATTTATTGTTCATGAAACAGCACCTGCGGCATACCCTTGGGGCGTAGTTGAAAGTTCAAACACCGGCACTAAATACACGTTAACGGATAACAATTTAAACGCGTCTAAATTACCGGTTATGGGCTGGCTAACACTTGATGCGACTGAGAAAATGTTTAACGCCGCAAAGCTTAACTATCAAGATTTAAAACAAGCAGCATTAAATGATGACTTTAAAGCGACGCCACTTAACTTAAAAGCAAACCTTGCCTTTAAAAACGAAGTATCTCATGCAAAATCGCATAACGTAGTTGCACAAATTACAGGTAGCGAATCACCTGACGAATACGTTGTTATTAGCGCTCACTGGGACCACTTTGGTACTAAACAAACGGATACTGGCCCTAAGATTTATAACGGCGCAGTAGATAACGCTTCAGGCACTGCAGCCACGCTTGAAATAGCACGCATCATGAGCAAAATGAATAAGCAAAAACCATTTAAACGCTCAATTATTTTTGCTAACTTTACAGCAGAAGAAACGGGGTTAATTGGTTCTGAAGAATTTGCATCGGGTGCGGTTGTACCTACAAAAAAAATGGTCGGTCTATTAAATATTGATGGCATGAACGTGCTTGATGGCACTGACTACATTTTACAATACGGTAAAGATTTATCGACAATGGAAAACTATTTAGCAAAGGCTGCAAAATCACAAGGCCGTGTTGTTAAAATGGATCCTCGCCCGCAAAATGGCTTATTTTTTAGATCTGATCATTTCTCACTTTCTAAGCAAGGTGTGCCTAGTCTATTATTTATGAGCCTGGGCGATACCGACCCTGAATACATAGCGCATAAGTACCATAAAGAAGCAGACGACTACTCAGCTGATTGGTCGTTAGGTGGCGTTAAGCAAGATATAGATCTTATTGTTGATATAGCCACTCAACTTGCAAACAATGGCGATTGGCCAAAGTGGACGAGCGAGTCTGACTTTAAAGCCAAACGCGCGCAAGATAAACAATAAATAACTATTAATAGTTATGTAATATAAAAATCCTCCTACTTGGAGGATTTTTGTTTTAAACGAGCCCGCATTAATAGCGTTTCGGCCTTTGCCCCTAAGTAAACATAGATAGCCAGTGCAATTAAAAGCCCCACTACTGCAAGCATCATCGCTATTGCAGGCATTAAATATTCCGATTGCCCCAGCGCCGCTTTAAACATAGTTAACAGCGCCTCAATTGATATAGCAATCAACACGGTAGATATAAACCGTGTAATAGTGCGCCGCGTAGATGAGTGCCTAAAAATATCCTTATGCATAAGGATTTCTTCTTCGAGTATTGTTTTACCTAAATCGAATACTGCTAATGCTAGGGTGATGTAAATAATGATACTAAAGGGTTCAAGTGGGTCTGATGAGGTATCTACATGGGTTAATAGCGCGTATATATCATTAAAAACGATATTCAGTAAAAATAATACTAAGCAAAATAAGCACGCAACAATAATACCGTAACCCGCTTTAAAGTAAGGCGACATATTAGCGCGCGCAGTATCACCCATTACAAACTCAATAAGCTGCGTTAAGCTCACATCAACGACCAAGTAATGTTGATTATTAATTGGTTTTTTTAGTTCTTTAATCGCCGATATACATAAATGGTTAGTCGCTATAGAAATGTAGGGATCAGTAAAGCACACCCTATCACTTGTTTTAGCGTTCAAAAAATAGGGGCGCTCGCTTAAATCTTGTTGATTACCACTTTCACCTAGTTTTTTGCTATATGCCCGTTTAAAGCAGACATTATTACCCTGCTGCAAACCTTCTGCATTTAAACAATATTGTAATTCTAAAAATGGGTACTGCTTAATCAGGTAGCGGGTATCACGCTCCTTAGTTAACCCATCCTCAATACTCATCAAAATAGATTCAAGTAAACTGTGTATCACATGCTCATATTCATGGTAGCGCTCAACACTACTGATATAACTCATTCGCGCCATTTTAAATACTCATTAACCTAAGTTATAAATAGATTTGCAAGTTTAAAACCAATAATAAAATAACCTAACAATCAGCAACTTAATGATATTCAAACTCGTGTTTTGCACTATTTTGGTGACTAAAAAGTAATATATTAAATTAAATGCACAAAAAAGCAGCTAAGCATTAATTACTTAGCTGCTTTGTGAGTATGACTGGTAAGGTTTTACAACTAACTCAAATATAGAGCCTGTTATTGAACCTTTGAAAACTCTTCTTTAGATAACTCGCCATTTCCATCTGCATCTAGTTGATCAAATAACTGTACTAGTTGCGAGTTTACTTGTGCTTCTGATTTGCTAATTACGCCGTCGCCATCAGTATCAAAAGAACCAAAATCTACCGCTGAAGAAGAAGCAAGGGCTGCAAGTGGTAGGGCGTGTTGATCTTTGGTGGGTGAATTTGCAGCAGTATGTTTGGTTTTTAGGCAACGCAGAGCCTATGTAGTGTGGTTATTCCCCATAAATAGGCGATAACGCAGCATAAATACCAAACATGCGCTGCCCTTTGGGTTCTTTCTAGGGACGATTAACTCTTTGTTGCTCGGTTTTTACTTAGCCCACTAGGTTACAAACCTCGCGCCGCGATTTAATCGTCCCTAGATTGAACAAATTTCAATCCACAAAGATCAATACGCCCTAAAGTTTTGTGTAATGTTTTCATAATCGTTTCCTTAGGCTTTGAGCCTGATTAGGGGTGACCTGATTAGAGGTAAGAAGTCCTTTTCAAAGATCCTTTAGGAGTAAAGTGTTTATAAATTAATATTCAAAAAAATCATTTTCTGTCGGACCATCGCTACTTTGAACATTCAGCTCGTCAAATTGCTCTATCACTTGCGCCGATTCTTCAGTTTGGCTAATTGAAGCGTTGTCGTCTGCGTCGAGTGTTTCAAAGTCTGTGTTTGCAAATACTACTGACGAAGAAACAATAGCCATAAGTACAAATGTTGATTGTAGCTTTTTCATAATTTAATCCTTCAAAAGTATGCGGTGTCCTAAATAAATTTGCTCTATAGTGCTCTCTAGTCACTTCCTGGTTATTCTTTTTAGTAGGCTCCCTTGCCTACTTAGGTTGTCTTTGGCAACTCAGAATTTAGATAACATTACAGAGCATTAACTGCTTAAGGCTTTAATTTTAGGCCTTAGAAAACTCATCTTCAGATAGCTCACCATCTTGGTTTGTATCGAGTTCTTCAAATTTGCTTAAAAGCTCAGCATCTACTGAAGCTTCGGCTTGGCTGATTGCGCCATTACCATCTACGTCTAGCGTATCAAAATCTGTTGCTGCAAAAGCCGCTGATGAAGAAGCTAGCGCCATTAGTACTAGTGTTGATTGAAATGTTTTCATAATAGTATTCCTTCATTGGGTTGTTGCAATTAAGGCCTTTGGCTTTCATCACGTTTTGCTTAATACACTCTAGGTATTACAACTTCGGTGCCACTTTTTATTTATTATTTAAAAACAATGAGTTAAACAATATAAAGCGAGAGAAGCTTAATTTGAGGAGGTGTTATTGTTGCTATTTAGCAACAGCCATTTACCTAAAAGCAATAAACCGATATAAATCAATTAGTTAGATTTAGTTAAAAAGACACACTTTTGCTAAAAAGCCAATAAGGGGGGTGTTTGGGTTAGTCTTCAAAATAAACTGAATATGAACATGGAAGTAACATAGGATTTGTTCGCGACTATTAAATAATTAATTCATTTATAATTAGTCAGTTACATTATTTTTGAGATTTATTATAAAAATTTTGAAAGGATATTTTGAAATTAACTGTTTTGTTGCCAAATGGCGAATTACTCAGAAAGAATGTGATATATGAGCTAAGTTATAGCATTGAGTTCATAACTTAATGCGCCGTAAAATATAGGTTCGCTTGAGTTAAGCAAACCTACATCGTGTGCCAGCTATCTGCAAATGTGCCGCTATTGGAGTGAGGTAAACTATGTAGATTTAAACTACTTCCACCCTTGCAGCCACTTTTGGTTATCTTTTAAATCTCGCCAACTAATTGGATATTGATTTTTTGACATAACAGCCTCGGTAATACATTCAATTACGTTGCCATCTTCATCAAATTCCACCTCAACAATAATGAAGTGTTTTTCTTTATTTATAGAAGGTGTTGCGGTCCATTTACTATTCAATAATTTTTTAGGGTTTAATTTATTCATTTAATGTAACTACTCATAACTTATATAAGGCAATTATACGACCCCAACACCTACTTAGTTCAGACTACTGCGCAACTAGCTTGCCTTTGTACATTTGCATTTGGCAATGAAAGTCATACTCACCGGCTTCAAGCGCAGGTAGTTTAACTGTATTGCCATCACCCATTGCCAGCGTTTTACTTATATCAAGCTGTGGAAATACCACTGTTTCGGCGCACGGCGCGCCATCTTTTCTATCAAAGGTAAGTACAACCTCTTTGTTGGCTGCCACTTTAATGTGTCCTGGCTTATAAACACCGTTATCAACAACTATCGTTACTTTGTTGTCATCACTTTGTGTTTGCTCTGGCTTGTATAGCCAAAACCAATAAATAATTGCGGCTATTAACAGTGCACCACCTATATTAATCATCAACATAATGTACTCCTTAGCTTAAATTACGATTTATTTGGTTTGAAAAAACGTAAGCGATTAGCGTTACTTACCACTGTAAGCGATGAAAGTGCCATAGCTGCACCGGCAACAACAGGGTTAAGTAGGATGCCAAAAAATGGATACAACACGCCGGCTGCAATCGGAATACCCGCCACGTTATAAATAAAGGCACCAAATAGGTTCTGTTTAATATTTAAAATAGTTGCACTACTCACTGCAATTGCATCAGCAAGGCCATGTAACGAACCACGCATTAAGGTAATGTCTGCACTTTCTATTGCAACATCGGTACCTGTGCCAATTGCAAACCCTACATCGGCTTGCGCAAGTGCGGGGGCATCGTTAATACCGTCACCTGTCATACCCACTATTTCACCGTTTGCTTGGCGCTTTGTTACTTCGTTTACTTTGTCATCAGGCATGACTTCTGCAATAAAGTCATCAATACCAACTTGCTTAGCAACGGCTTGTGCAGTGGCTTTGTTGTCACCTGTTAGCATAACTAGGTGAATACCTTTATCTTGCAGGCGTTTAATAGCTTCAACTGAATCCTCTTTAATAGGATCTGCTACTGCAATAATAGCTTGGAGCTTATTATTACTTGCAAAATACATGGGCGTTTTAGCATCACTGGCAAGTGTTTGAGCTTGCTCGGTTGCATCATCAACGGCTACATCGTATTTATCCATTAGCGCTTTATTACCAAACAACAATGTTTGCCCGTCAACACTGCCAGTTACACCTTTACCTGTAATTGCGTTAAAATCGGCTACTTTACTTAAAGCTAAGCCCTGCTTTTTAGCGTGTGCCGTAATTGCTTCTGCCAGTGGATGCTCTGAGCTACTTTCAAGGCTTGCAACACGTTGCATTACTGTATTTTCATCACTGTTATTAAACGTAACTACATCGGTAACTTGCGGTGTACCTTGAGTAATAGTGCCTGTTTTATCTAAAATCATGGTGGTGATTTTAGATGTTGTTTGCAGCGACTCACCATTTCGAATTAATATTCCTGACTCTGCAGCTTTACCAATACCCACCATAACCGACATAGGGGTTGCGAGTCCTAGCGCACAAGGACACGCAATAATAAGTACAGTGGTTATTGCAACAACGGCATAAGCAATTGATGGCTCAGGTCCAAAGTTTAACCATGCAAGACCCGCAAGTACTGCAATAATCATGACTGTTGGTACAAATATTCCTGATATAACATCAGCTAAGCGCCCTATTGATGGCTTAGAGTTTTGTGCACGTTTTACCATATTGATAATATTAGCCAGTGTGGTTTCGCTACCAATGTGCGTGGCTTTAAATAATAAAGTGCCACTTTTATTAATACTTCCGGCAACGACTTTGTCGCCCGTTTTTTTGCGGACAGCCATTGGCTCACCAGTAAGCATTGACTCATCAACCGTACTGCTGCCTTCAATAACATCGCCATCCACAGGGATTTTTTCACCCGGGCGTACGCGTACTTCATCATTTTTTACAACATCACTAATGTCGATGTCTTGCTCTTGCCCATCGCGAATCACGCGTGCAGTTTTTGGTTGCAGGCCAATTAAGCGTTTAATTGCTTGTGAGGTGCGCCCACGTGCTTTTACTTCAAAAGCGAGCCCTAAACTAATTAAACCGATGATCATCGATGATGCTTCAAAATATACGTGTCTTGCAACTTCCGGTAATAAGTTTGGTGCTATTACCACAAACATTGAATACAACCACGCAGTACCTGTACCAAGCGCTATTAATGTATCCATATTGGCAGCATGGTTTTTAAATGCCTGCCATGCACCGTTGTAAAATTGTTTACCTGATATAGCCATAACCACAAGCGTGACTATACCCACTAAAAACCATGCTATTCGTTGTGTGTCGGTGGTCACACTCATGTCAAAAATAAGCCCGTATATCATTAACGGTGCACCGACCCCTAACGCTAATATCATATTACGCATTAGCTTTTTGTAATGTGCCTCGTCCGACTTTGCTTTTTCATCAAGTGCATCTTGATCAGACTCGTTACTCATTGGCTTAGCTGAATAACCAATGTTTTCGACTGCTTTAATAAGCGTGCTTTCGCAGGCTTTACCTTCTACACGTACTGTACGCTCAGCAAAGTTCATTTCTACATTTTGCGCACCTTGCACGCTATTAAGGGCTTTTTCAATTTTAGCCACACAACTGCCGCAATTAGCACCTTCAATAATAAAGTTTTGCGCGGTGTCTTTTGTATTAGTCGTCATTACGCTGCTCCTTATTTGCAGAATCGTTTATTGGATCAACAAATGATTCTATTAAACTACACACGTCACTGGCATTTGCACCATCGGCTGATGTATCCCATTGCGCCAGAGCTGCATGCATTCTGTTTCGTAATTTTAATGTTTCTTGAAATAGTGCTTCGGTTTCTTCTAGGCGTTTAGTAATGAGTTTACGCGTTAACGGACAAGGACAATTCCCCAGCTCTGACTCGCCTATAATGTGTTGAATATCTTTGAGTGAAAAACCAAGTTGACGAGAGCTAATAATAAACTTTAAACGTTGCTGGTCTTGCTTTGTATACTCTTGATAGCCATTTTCTTCACTGCGTATTGGGTTAAGTAACCCAACACGTGTGTAATGACGAACAGTATCGGCAGTCACGCCCATTAACTTGGCGAGTTGTTTAACATACATAATTTAGCTCCGTCGTGTTTCAGTAGCTTCATAATAAACCTAGGTGCAACACATAGGTCAATGACTATTTTAAAACTAATAAAATAATACCAATTCGCTTAATTAAGTAACCTATTTAAGACAAGAAAATAGTGTTGATAACAAGGCAAAGGTTTCGTTATTTAGTTGTTATCACTAATTGCCTCTGCATCCATGCAGTCGTATATCAAAATGTTTAACGCAGTTAACGCCGAATTTAATCCCTCAAATTGATTAAGTATTGTTGCTCATTAGTATAGTGACACAAACATAATTAACTTAAGCTGATATCGGGCGTGTATTATCTGTAGGGGATGTAATTTAGGAGAGAAGCGCCTAAGTAAGGCGCGTATTAATCTAAGGGCGTGTTGATCATTGGTGGTTTAATTTACAGCAGACTGTTTGGTCTTTAGGCAAGGCAGAGCCTATGTAGTGTGGTTATTCCCCATAAATAGGCGATAACGCAGCATAAATACCAAACATGCGTGCCCTAGTTTGATTCGCTACGGCTTTGCTCTAATTCGTCGCTTAGTTGCTGCGCTAAAGTTTGTATTTTAGGCATAGCATCTTTCATTAAGCTTTGTGACATTTGCATAGACTCTTGCATTACAACAGGCATTTTTTCAAGTATTTTTTGCCCAGTATCTGTTTTATAAAAAGCTAACATATCGGCAATTTCTTGTTCATTAAAATGCTTGTCGTACACGTTAACCATCATTGGCTGCATTTTAGCCCAGCTCATTTGCGTTTTTAATACTGCTGTCATATCTGCGTAGTATTTATCAAAAATTGGCTGCTCAGAAGGCTTAACGCCCATTTGGTCTGACATGCCTTTCATCATACCTTCAACCTGGCCGTACATAGAGTCAACCATTGAATCTAAATTCATTACACTAATAAGTTCATCTATTTTTTGCTGCTTAGTATTTTGTTCAGCATATAAACTACTAGAAAAAATCAGTAATGATAAAAGTAGTACCTTACCCATAATAATATCCTTTCATATAAATAATCGTTTTATAGTTACATTATTAATTAGTCTTGTAAAGGGTACAAGCAATCACTAAAAAGGCCGAGTAAAATGAATTTATTCGGCCTTTTATAAATATATTTTTATGTTAATCGTCTTCTACATTATCTAGGCCTTTAGTGCCTTCTTTGGCTTTTAGCTTATGATGAATAGCTGACTTTATTAGCATGTAACCACTAATCGGTGCCGTAATTAGTAAAAATATAGTAATGAGTATTTCTTTAACACTTAGGCCATGCCCTGAATTTGCAAAATAAACCATAGCTGCAATTAGCATACTTGCCATGCCCAACGTTGTTGCTTTAGTTGGCCCATGCAAACGCATAAAAAAGTCAGGTAGTTTAACTAAGCCTATTGAGCCAATTAAAATAAACGTACCACCAAATAACAATAATATTGATACAACCCATTCGCTGATCATGTTTTCACCTTATTCAATTATATCGCCACGTAGTAAATACTTACACACTGCAACTGTACTTATGAAACCTAGCATGGCAATAAGCAGTGCAGCTTCAAAATAAAGCCCTGTATCCATACTAATGCTATATAAAATAATCAGTGCAATGACGTTAATGTACATTGTATCGAGCGCTAAAACACGATCAGGCACTGATGGACCAATGATCAATCGCCATAAATTAAGCAACAATGATAAGCCAATCATCGAAAAAACAATGAGTAATACGGTGTCTAACATTGAAATATCTCCTTTAGTGGAGCTTCGTAGCGTTGTTTTATTTGTTTGATAAGTGCTTCTTCATCTTTAAGGTCAAGCACATGTATTAATAAGTAGCGTTGTGTTGGCTCTTCACCCTCAGGTAACGATTCAGCAATTGGGTAAACCTCTGCACTCACTGTACCGGGTGTAAGCGATACACTACTGGCCAATATGGTAATTGGCATATCATGAGTTAAATCTATCGGTACTTTTATAAATGCCGGACGCAAATTTTTAGATGGCCCAAGTATAAGTAAAGCCACTTGTAAATTTGCTACGACAATATCGTACAGCACAATAAGCAACTGCTTAAGAGCCAAGCCCGGCTTTAAAATTAGTGGCTGAGGCTCGCGAAGCGAAAAACTTAATATCGGGATAAGTATTGCAAAAATAGTCGCTAATACTAAGTGCCCTACCGACACGCTATTATTTAACAATAGCCAAACCATAAACAAAAATAAGCTACGAAATGGCGTTGGTAACCAACGAAAACGGGCTTGTAATCTCATCACATGCCTCCTTTAAGTACAGCATTAATACCGCCGCTTATATCATGTAACTGAGTAGCAGCACCTAGCATGTATTCACTTATTGGTCCGCCAAAAATAACGAGCAATGGCGAACACGCAAGTAAACCTATAATTACAATTACCTGCAACGGGTGTGCATTTGCACAATCTGCGTTTTCGCTATTTTTACTTTTATGCTCCCAAAACAAGGTCGTGCCAGCACGCGAAAGCGCTACCAACAACGCAAAGCTTGTTACTAAATATACAGGCCAAAATAGTAAAGCTTGCTCACTATTTAATGTGGCTTTAAGTATCCAAATTTTACCTACAAAGCCTGATAGTGGCGGCATACCAACTACAGTTAAAGCCGCAACAATAAAGCACACACCTAATAAAAATGGTTGTTTAACAGAGCGACCCGCTACTAGCCTATCACCAACTTTACCGCGCTGGATTGAAACTAAGTCTGCTAGTAAAAACAGTGCGGCACTAACAAGTGTTGAATGCACTAAATAATATAAAAGTGCAGCAGTGGCATTTACATTTTGCAATGCAATTAGCGCAACCAACGTACCTACCGATACTAATACTAAGTTAGAGGTGAGTTTACGTAAGTCTTGCGCTGCCATAACGCCAATGGCACCCACTATAATGGTGGCAATTGCTAATCCCCAAAGCCAAGGCTGCGCCATATGTTCAAGCGCTCCTGCTTGTTCGCCAAATATCACCGTGTAAACACGAAGCATGGCGTAAACGCCTACTTTAGTCATAATCGCAAACAATGCAGCAACCACAGGTTTAGCGCTTGAATACGTATTTGGAAGCCATAAATGCAGAGGTAATAGTGCGGCCTTTAAAGCAAATACAATTAATAGTAATAAACCACCTGCTTTTGCTAGGTATACATCATCGCCCGAAAGCTGTGATACTTTTTGCGCCATATCTGCAATATTAAGCGTACCAAGTACACCGTACAAAATACCCAAACCGATTAAAAATACGCTTGAGCCAACTAAATTTAATATTACATATTGCAGTGCCGCACGAGTGTTTTGTTTATCACCTGCATGCATTAACAGTGCATATGATGCAATCAGTAACACTTCAAAAAATACAAATAGGTTAAATAAATCGCCAGTTAAAAACGCGCCATTTACACCCAATATTAAAAAATGAACAAGTGGATGATAAAAGCTGCCCTTTTCATCATCGCCAGCACTACCATATAAAATAGCGCCCAAACCTAAAAGTGAAGTTAACGTAACCAATAAGGTAGATAACATGTCAGCGACTAAGACTATCCCAAATGGTGCAGACCAACTACCAATAGCGTAAACATTAATACCTGTATTATTAATATGTACAAGTAAAAGCACACTAATGGCAAAAGTAGCTATTGCCATTACAATTGAAACTAAGCGGCGAATTTTGACGCTTTTACCACATGGCGGCAGCAATAAAATAACTGCCGTCAACATAGGTAATAAAATAGGTATCGAAGCTAAATGTTGGATCATTTTTGCTCCTTATTATCTGCAGAGGTGTTAGGCACATAACCATCAACATGGTCACTACCTAAATCGGCGCGCCCACGTATTGCCAAAATAACCACAAATGCGGTCATCGCAAAACCAATCACTATTGCAGTTAGTACTAATGCTTGAGGTAGAGGATCGGCGTATTCTGTGCCAGTACCAAGTACTACCGCTTTATTAATAGTAAGGCGACCTGCTGAAAACAAAAATAAATTAACAGCGTATGAAATCATAGTAAGCCCAAGTACTACAGGGAATGTACGAGCTCTCAGCAGTAAAAACACACCGCAACTGACCAATACTCCAACGCAAGATGCGTACAATAATTCCATTAAATATTTACCTCTTTTTTCTGGGTATCTGCTGTCATATTACCTAAGCTTGCTAAAATCATTAACGTAGCGCCTACAACAGTTAAGTAAACACCTAGGTCAAATGCAATCGCGCTGGCAAGCTCTGTTTTACCGACAAACGGAATATCAAAGTAGTCAAACCAAGTTGTTAAAAATGGCTTATCGAAGAACCAACTACCCACACCTGTAAACAAAGAAATACCGATGCCTGAGGCTATAATTTTGCGATAATTAACATCAAAGCGTTCGTTTATCCATGCTGTACCATGCGCCATGTATTGCAAAATAAACGCGATTGACGTTACCAGTCCTGCAATAAAGCCACCACCAGGTAAGTTATGTCCACGTAAGAAAATATATGCAGAAACTAATAACGCAAGCGGTAATAAACTTTGTGAAATACTCGCCAGTAATATTGGATGACGTTCTTTAGCCCATGGGCGCCCTTCGCTGTCGCTTGCTGGCATAAATAATGGAATTCGAGAAAGTACTTTAAATATACCTAATGCGGCAATACCTAATACGGTAATTTCTCCAAGCGTATCAAAGCCCCTAAAGTCGACCAAAATAACGTTAACCACGTTGGTACCACCGCCACCTATTTTAGCGTTAGCAATAAAGAAGTCTGAGATTGAATCTAATGGACGTGTAAGTAATGCGTAACAAATACTCGCTATCACTACACCTAACGTAGAGGCTATTGCTAAGTCTCGAAGTACGCGTAATGAACTTGATTCTTTTGGCGTATGCTGCGGCAAGAAAAACAATGCCAACATAAGTAAAATAATAGTAACAACCTCAACGGTTAGCTGCGTAAGCGCTAAATCTGGAGCAGAAAAGCGTGTAAATACAACCGACACCATTAATCCTACAATTGAGAGCATTAATAGCGATACCATTCGAGAGCGATGCCAAATAACGGTGGCAAGAGCACCAATAATCAATAAGCCTGCACCAATTGCATTGTGCACATCAACAGGGGTAAGTGGCATGCTTCCGGCAAGTTGTTGCATTTCAAATAATGGCCAACCCGCACACAGCAATACTACCGCTAGCATAATTACAAGGTAGCGCTGTAGTGATCCATTTTCTGTACTGCTTACCTTTGACTGACACCAAGCAATAACGCTTAATATCACACGTTCAAACGTTTTTTTAGCGTTTAAAGGTGGTAACGATGCTTGAAATTGAAATAGATATTTACGATTAATATAAATAAATAAGCCGCCAGCAATCGCCATCGCACTCATTAGTAGAGGCAAATTAAACCCATGCCAGATAGCCAATTCGTACACTGGCATTTCTTTTCCAAGTACAGCTAAAGACGCCGCAGATAAAATGCCATCAATTGTAAAGTGCGGGAACATACCCACTAACAAACAAATCACAACGAGTATTTCTATTGGTACACGCATATAGCGCGGTGGCTCATGCGGCGTACGAGGTAAATCAATTGGTTCACCATTAAAAAACACGTCATGAATAAAGCGTGCTGAGTACGCAACAGCTAATGCACCTGCAACAGTTGCCAGTACTGGAATTAACCACGACATAGAACCAAGCACTTGCTGGTGTAGCGTTTCTGCAAAAAACATTTCTTTAGACAAGAAGCCATTTAGTAAAGGAACTCCTGCCATTGCAGCCGCCGCGACCATCGCAAGCGTTGCAGTGTATGGTAAGTATCGCCACATACCATTTAATTTACGCATATCGCGCGTGCCCGTTTCGTGATCAATAATACCAACGGCCATAAATAACGACGCTTTAAACGTTGCATGGTTAATTATGTGAAAAATAGCAGCAACAGTCGCAAGCTCAGTATCAAGTCCGAGTAATAGCGTTATTAAACCCAAATGGCTTATTGTTGAATAGGCTAACAAGCCTTTTAAGTCGTGTTTGAATAGTGCTATATAAGCGCCAAACAACAGCGTAGCTAAACCCGTTAACCCAACGAGCAAGAACCAAGTATCGGTGCCTGCCAAAGCAGGATGAAAACGTGCTAACAAAAATATACCGGCTTTTACCATCGTCGCAGAATGTAAATACGCGCTTACTGGCGTAGGCGCTGCCATTGCATGAGGAAGCCAAAAGTGAAATGGAAATTGTGCCGATTTAGTAAACGCACCCAGTAGCACCAATACCAATGCTACTTCGTATAAATCATGAGATTGAATTATTGCTTTACTCGCTAGAATAACATCTAGGTCGTAACTACCAACAATATCACCTAATAGCATCAATCCAGCAAGTAACGCTAAGCCGCCTGCGCCTGTTACAGCAAGCGCCATACGTGCGCCTTTTCGCGCTTCTGATTTATGCCACCAAAAACTAATTAATAAAAATGAGCTGATGCTCGTTAATTCCCAAAACAACCACAGTTGAATGACGTTGTTAGACATAACAATACCAAGCATTGCAGTCATAAATAGCATTAAGTAACTATATAGCTTAGCCATTGAGTCATTAGCGCTTAGGTAGTAACGGGTGTAGAGGATAACGAGCAAGCCTATGCCTAAAATCATAAACATAAACAATAAACTGAGGCCGTCTAACCGCAGAGACAAATCGAGTCCTATTGACGGGATCCAAGCTAAAGAATAACGAATGGTTTCGCCCGCTAAAACGGCAGGTGCATGGTATAGAGTAATCCCCAAAGCCGTCAAAGGCGCAAGAGCCGTTAAACTAGTGCTTAAATTGCGGGATAACTTACCTGTGCATGCAGAAATAACACTGCCAATTAAGGATAACAAGGGTATCCAGAGCAAAGTCATAATGTAGGGCCTTTTATTATCATAAGTTTATCAGGGCATCTCTTTTTAATACTAAGTGATGCTTTTACTGCCTGTTTTTAAACGACATTAATGACTATAGTTATACTGAAAAACACTGATTTTGTCTATAAAAAGCGGTTCTGTATGGGTGTTTTTTAAACAAGAACTAACAATTTATTAAGCCTAAAAAACAATTAATTAATACTGATAATTGTTAATTTAATATGGCCTTATTTGCAAATGTAAGCGCGCCAGGGTGACGATGAAAGTTACCATTGGTCATATCTAAATGTTTCAACCAAAGTTGTCTATATTGCGCTGAGAGCCCTAACTGCTGATATTGCATAATAGACCAATTTTCACTAGGTTTATAAGCAATACCCCCTACCTGGCAACTCTTTGCTTTATGCCAACCTGTTGGCGGCGACTCACCATGAGAAATAAATAAATTAGGTGCAACAAAACCCGTTTTTGCACACAACCATGCTTGCTTAGTTTTAGGCAAAGCGTATTCATCTTCAAAACCGTTAAAATGCATCAGCTCATGCAAAAATATACTGTATTTTGCTTTTGAGTTTATTAGCATTGTTCCCTTCGTGACATTAGCCGTTCCATCTTTAGGCATCATCACTATAAAATCAAAATTGTTAGGAAGCTGGCTATTAAGTTTAGATGATTGCCAGTCACACTTTGCTATTTGACTAGTACTACTTTTACACTCAAGCATACCCGCAACGTAAACGGGTTTTGAAAAGCAAAAAATATTTTCACGGGGCTCTGGTTGTTTATTATAAGCATTAATAAACTCTGTAAGTTTATATAAGCCACTGCGATGATCGCTCATAGTCAGCACGTTAAACATACATTGCTTATTAGGTTTGCTTATATTTCTTAAAGATGAAAAACCGAGATCGTGGATAAACGCGGTAGATATTTTACTCTGTGGTATTTTTAACTGAAGTTTTAGATGATTTAGTACATCCCCTGCTGGTAATTTGTTTTTACTAGCGAGTAACTCTAAATCGCTCCAACGTGATTGCTCAAGTAACTTTGTTGCTAATATTTTACGCTCTGGGATTGTTAAGTCATTTATAGCGGAGAGCCAAAATTGTTTTGCAGTATCACTCTGACTGCTTTTAATAAGCTTAAGAGAATACATATATTGTGCTGAGGAAATTTTACTGCGAGCAAGTATAGCTAAAGAGGTCTTTGATAACTGCTCTAGGTGATCAGAAAAATAAGCTGGTGAATTCCAATAACTTTGTAGAACATTGGCTTTTGTATTTAAAACATGCCAAAAGCCAATAGCGCCAAGGTGATTACTCGAGCCTGTAATTAACAAACAACATAGTAATACACCTATTAATTTAAAACGCTTAACTTGCGTCAACACCTTCCATCAACTCAAGTTCTAAACGCGCATATTTGTACTCAATAAACTCATGTACATTGGTTGCTAGCGCAAGCCTAAAATAGTCTGATGCTAAGTACAGCTCACCCGCTGCTTGATGCATTTTGGCTAAGTAAAAATAAGCTTCACATAAACGTTGCGCATATTCTTGCTCAGTTCTAACACCATCACTAATGCCTGATAAAAATGCATGTTCACTCATATCGCCCGTATAAAGAGAAATTAACTGATACGCCCATTGTGAATCATCAAGCGCAGTCGCATTTTGTTTAAGGGCATCAAGTGCGATTACTTTATCCTCGTGTGCCTGGGCTAAATAAACCCATAAAACACGGTACGGATCGTTAGGAGAACGGGCTAAAAACTCGTTAAAGTCATTTTTAGCAAGGCCAGCTCTATCGCCGTAATACAGTGCAATTCCTCGATTTAAATAGGCGTATTCATGCTCTTCATCAAGTTCTAGAGCTGAATCGAAAAACTCATAGGCTTTTTCGTACTGCTGCATAAGCGTATGTTGAATACCTAAAAAATTATATACTTCAGCTAAATCAGGCTTAAGTTTTACTGCGCGGTTAAAATCAATACGCGAAAGAGTGGTCATACCTAGACTATCGAAAAGTACACCACGGTCGTAATAAAGCTTAGCTTGTTGCTCTTCGCTTAAGTCAGCCCTATTCAATAACTCTGAGTAGCGTGCAATAGCAATTTCACTTCTAAAGTCAGAGGCTAAAGGTGCAGTAAATGGCACATTAACAATCGGGGTTGGTTCTGATTCTGTTGTAGTTTGGCAAGCGCTTAAAGACAAAATAGCAAAAGATGCCAAAGCTAAATGTTTGAGTATCATTAAAATCCTTAATACCAAGATATATCGCGATTAATATAAGACAGACCTTGTCCAATAAGGTTTCATTAAAGCATAAAAAAAGGGGCTAAACAGCCCCTTTTTTATCATCTAGCTAATATAACTAGATTAATAAGTTAACAATTACGCGTCAGTTGGCGCGTCAGCTGCAGGTGCTGCTGATTCCATTGCTTCTTTAATACTTAGACGTACACGGCCTTGGCGATCTACTTCTAGTACTTTAACTTTAACTTCTTGACCTTCAGAAAGGTGATCAGCCACGTTATTAACGCGCTCAGTACTAATTTGAGAAATATGTACTAGACCATCTTTACCAGGAAGAATGTTTACAAACGCACCGAAATCAACAATACGTACAACTTTACCTTCGTAGATAGTACCTACTTCAAGTTCAGCTGTTAATTGCTCAATACGGCTAATTGCATTAGCTGCACTTTCGCCATCTGTAGCGGCAATTTTAATCGTACCGTCGTCACCGATTTCAATCGTTGTACCAGTTTCTTCAGTAAGCTGACGAATAGTTGCGCCACCTTTACCGATAACTTCAGCGATTTTCTTCTGTGGGATTTTCATTGTGTATATGCGAGGAGCAAACATTGATAGCTCTTCAGAAGGAGCAGAAATTGCTTCGTCCATCACTTCTAAGATATGTAAACGTGCAGCTTTTGCTTGTTTAAGCGCAATTTGCATGATTTCTTGAGTGATACCTTCGATTTTGATATCCATTTGAAGTGCAGTGATACCTGCAGCTGTACCAGCAACTTTAAAGTCCATGTCACCTAAGTGATCTTCATCACCTAAGATGTCAGAAAGAACAACGAATTTATCGTCTTCTTTAACTAGACCCATCGCAATACCGGCAACAGACGCTTTAATTGGTACACCGGCATTCATAAGTGCAAGTGAAGTACCACATACAGAAGCCATTGAAGATGAACCGTTTGATTCAGTGATTTCAGATACTACACGGATTGAATATGGGAATTCAGTCAATGTTGGCATTACAGCAGCAATACCACGCTTAGCAAGGTTACCATGGCCGATTTCACGACGCTTAGGAGAACCAACAAAACCAGTTTCACCTACACAGAATGGAGGGAAGTTGTAGTTAAGCATAAAGTGGTTTTTATGAGTACCAGTTAAATCGTCGATTAACTGTGAATCACGTTCTGTACCAAGTGTAGCTGTTACTAACGCTTGAGTTTCGCCACGAGTAAAGATAGCAGAACCGTGAGTACGCGGTAATACGCCAGTCATTACATCTAGTGCACGAATCATATCTGGTTCACGACCATCGATACGTTTTTCGCCAGAAGCGATACGGCCACGAACGATTTTCTTCTCAAGTGAACCGAAGATTTTACCAATTTCTTGCTTATCTAAAGACTCGCCTTCAGCAAGTTCAGCTGTTAACACTGCAACAACTTCATCTTTAGCTACGCCAAGTGCTTCTTTACGCGCTACTTTATCAGTGATTAAGTAAGCTGCGCCTACTTTATCAGCAGCAATTGCTGCAACTTTATCTTCTAGTGCAACGTTTTTAGCTGGTGCAGTCCAATCCCAAGTAGGCTTGCCTGCTTCTGCTTTAAATTCTTCGATTGCAGTGATGATCGCTTGAGATTGCTCATGACCATATACAACAGCGCCAAGCATTACTTCTTCTGCAAGTACGTTAGCTTCTGATTCAACCATAAGTACCGCTTTATCAGTACCGGCTACCACTAAATCAAGTTGGCTTTCTTCAAGCTCTTTTAATGTAGGGTTAAGTACGTATTCGCCGTTGATGTAACCAACGCGAGATGCACCAATTGGACCACTGAACGGGATACCAGAGATAGCAAGTGCTGCTGAAGTACCAATCATCGCAACCATATCAGGTTGGATTTCAGGGTTAACAGAAACAACAGTAGCAATAACTTGTACTTCGTTTACAAAACCGCTTGGGAAAAGTGGACGAATTGGACGGTCAATAAGACGTGCAATAAGTGTTTCGCCATCGTTAGGACGACCTTCACGCTTTAAGAAACCACCTGGGATACGACCAGCAGCGTACATACGCTCTTGGTAGTTAACTGTTAGTGGGAAAAAGTCTTGGCCAGGTTGTGCTTCACGCTTACCAACAACAGTTACTAAAACTGAAGTGTCGCCAATGCTTGCAAGTACAGCGCCGTCTGCTTGACGAGCGATTGCACCAGTTTCTAGAGTCACTGTATGTTGACCTAGTTTGAATTCTTTAATAATTGCTTGCACTTAAAATATTCCTTAAATGTATTCTAATAAGTTGTCATCAAAGTACCAATTACAGTACATAATTGTATTCAGTTGGAAATCAATTAAGTACTACAATTGGCAATGATGTGAATAAGCGTAGATAAACCTTTTTACCTACGCGCATAGTATATACCAAAGCTGCTTCAAAATGCGAGTCTAGGGTGTGTTGATCTTTGTGGATTGAAATTTGTTCAATCTAGGGTCGATTTAATCACGGCGCGAGATTTGTAACCTAGTGGGCTAAGTAAAAATCGAGCAACAAAGAGTTAATCGCCCCTAGGATGAACCCGCAGGGCAGCGCATGTTTGGCATTTATGCTGCGTTATCGCCTATTTATGGGGAATAACCACACTACATAGGCGCTGCCTTGCCTAAAGACCAAACATACAGCTGCAAAATTAATCACGAAAGGTCAACACACACTCGCTACTAGATTTAAACTGGGCTAATTAGCGGGTAAATACAACAGCTATTGGTAGTCTATGAAATGGGGGTTTTATATTATAATTCAATAGGTTTAAGAATTTTCTTAATTTGGAAACACAAATTTTAGGCACAAAAAAAGGAGCTAAAAAGCTCCTTTTTCTATAATCTAGTTCTTAGCGACGTAGGCCAAGTTCTTTGATTAACGCAGTATAACTAGTGATGTCTTTACCTTTAAGGTAATCAAGTAGTTTACGGCGAGTGCTTACTTTACGAAGCAGACCACGACGTGAGTGGAAGTCATGCTTGTGATCAGCAAAGTGACCTTGAAGCTTGTTGATGTCAAAAGTAAGTAATGCTACTTGTACTTCTGATGAACCTGTATCGCCTTCTGCACGTGCAAATTTAGCAATGATATCGATTTTTTCTTGATTGCTTAGTGACATAGTAACTCCAAAAATTAAATTTAAAAGGTGTCTTAGCCGATCACTAATTCAGCCAAAACGATTAAGCGGGCGTATTCTACCAACTGTAGGAATAACTACAAGCTAATTATCCCCAACTACAACTAATAAGCCACCGTTAGGCACATTAGTTGCTTATTCAGGCTTTACGTAATCGTCTTGCTGACTAGCAAGACCACGTTTAACCTTTAAATGACCGTTTGAGTTGCGCTCACCAGTACCAATAAATATATTATCCGCAACAACTTTAATTGCACCATCAGGTAAAGCGATTGATAATTCTACAGCTTGCCCGTGACTAAAAATCCCCCCTTGTTCTTTTGTAATTTCAACAACGGGTAAATCAGTTAAAGCAGTATCAATTGGTAGCAATAGCGAGTCTAAATAAGTTGAAGGCGCAAGCTCTTCTTCTTTCGCTTTAGCAAGCAACGCTTCAATCTCATCAAGCGAGACCATTTTATCTGCCGGATACTGACCAACAGCGGTTCTGTGGAGCATAATAACGTGTGCGCCACAGCCTAGGTTTTCGCCTAAATCATCAACGATTGTACGAATGTAGGTCCCTTTAGATACATGGGCCGTCATTTGTAATACGTTGCTTTGTTCATCAAATTCGTCAAACGATAAGCTAAACACGTTTATTTTTCTGCATTTACGAGGAACTTCAATACCTTCGCGCGCGTACTTATATAACGGTCTACCTTGGTACTTAAGAGCTGAGTACATTGACGGATATTGTTCAGACTCACCAACAAAAGCAGCTATTTCTTTTGTTAGCTGTTCACGCGTAACGTTCACATCTTTAGTGCTAACAATTTCGCCATCAGAATCTGATGTTGTTGTACGCTCACCCAGTTGTGCTCGAACGATATAGGTTTTATCTGTATCGAGTAAAAACTGCGTAAACTTAGTCGCTTCACCAAAACAAATTGGCAGCATACCTGTGGCAAGTGGATCTAAAGCACCTGTGTGTCCAGCTTTTTGCGCAAAATAAACACTTTTTGCTTGCTGTAATGCTTTATTTGATGAAATGCCTTCAGGTTTGTTTAACAACAAAATACCGTCAACTGCACGGCCTTTACTGCGCTTTGCCATCTGTATCAGTGCCTTCTTCGCTATCTGTATCGTCTACGTGATCAGTACCTTCTTCGCTATCTGAAACATCAGCAGCATCAACACTTTCTACGTCTTCATCTACATGCTTTGCGTTATCTTCGCGGATAATAGAATCCACTAAGTTAGAAATACGCATACCTTCCATTAATGAGTTATCAACTACAAACTTTAACTCAGGCATTATACGTGCACGGATACGCTTACCAAGTAACGAGCGAATATAGCCCGTTGCTTCATTAAGTACTTTTGCGCTTTGCTTTGCTGCGTCTTCATCTTGTGTGTTAAACACAGTAATGAAAATTTTGGCATAAGATAAATCGCGCGATACTTCTACCGCTGACACTGTCACCATACCTAAGCGTGGATCTTTAATTTCGCGTTGTAAAATTACAGCAATCTCTTTTTGGATTTGCTGTGCAACACGATCAGTGCGAGAAAATTCTCTCATTATACTTGTCCTAAAATAATAACTTATTGAAATTAAATAATAAGTTAACTAAATAATGGATATGCAAATGGGGGCTAAGCCCCCATTTAAAATCTTAGCGTAGGGTGTGTAGAACGTCCGGCGTTAACCTGAGCGTTCAATACTCCCTAGTAACAATTATAGAGTACGTTGTACTTCAACTGTTTCGAATACTTCGATTTGGTCACCAACACGTACGTCATTGTAGTTCTTAACGCCGATACCACATTCCATGCCGTTACGAACATCAGCAACATCGTCTTTAAAGCGACGAAGTGACTCAAGTTCACCTTCATAGATAACAACGTTTTCACGTAGTACACGGATTGGAGCGCTACGTTTAATAACACCTTCAGTAACCATACAACCAGCGATTGCGCCAATTTTTGGAGACTTGAATACGTCACGAACTTGAGCAAGACCAATGATTTCTTGTTTAAACTCTGGCGCTAGCATACCTGACATTGCTTGTTTAACTTCGTCAATCAAGCTGTAGATTACGCTGTAGTAACGTAGGTCTAAGTTTTCAGTCTCGATAACTTTACGAGCTGAAGCATCAGCACGAACGTTAAAGCCAACTACAATTGCGTTAGACGCTGCAGCTAGTGTTGCATCAGTTTCGGTAATACCACCAACACCTGAACCAACAATCTTCACTTTCACTTCATCAGTAGAAAGTTTAGTTAGTGAATCAGAGATTGCTTCGATAGAACCTTGAACGTCTGCTTTAAGTACCACGTTAACTTCAGAAACATCGCCTTCAGTCATGTTAGTAAACATGTTTTCAAGCTTAGCTTTTTGCTGACGTGCTAGTTTAACATCGCGGAACTTACCTTGACGGTATAAAGCAACTTCACGCGCTTTACGCTCATCTTTAACTACAGTCGCTTCGTCGCCTGCAGCAGGAATACCAGAAAGACCTAAAATCTCAACTGGGATAGATGGACCAGCTGACTTAATGTCTTTACCGTTTTCATCGCGCATTGCACGAACACGGCCATACTCAAGACCACATAATACAATGTCACCTTGGTTAAGCGTACCAGATTGAACAAGTACTGATGCTACTGGACCACGGCCTTTATCAAGACGAGATTCAATAACAACACCAGCCGCCATACCTTCAGTAGGTGCAGAAAGCTCTAAAAGTTCAGATTGGTTCAATACTGCTTCAAGAAGGTCGTCAATACCTAAGCCAGTTTTAGCTGAGATATGAACGTACTGCGTATCGCCGCCCCATTCTTCTGGAATAACGTCTAGTACAGCAAGTTCGTTTTTAACACGATCTGGATCTGCGCCTTCTTTATCCATTTTGTTTACTGCGATGATTAAAGGAACGCCAGCTGCACGAGCATGCTGTACCGCTTCTTTAGTTTGTGGCATAACGCCATCATCTGCTGCAACTACTAGGATTACGATATCAGTCGCTTTAGCACCACGAGCACGCATTGAAGTAAATGCAGCATGTCCTGGTGTATCTAAGAAGGTGATCATGTGACCGTTTACATCAACATGGTATGCACCAATATGCTGTGTAATACCACCGGCTTCGCCAGAAGCAACCTTCGCAGAACGAATGTAATCAAGAGTTGATGTTTTACCATGGTCAACGTGACCCATTACAGTTACTACTGGAGCACGTGGCTCTGACTTACCATCTTCGTGGCGGTCATTAAGTACTGTTTGCTCTAATTCGTTTTCTTTAACAATGATAACCTTGTGACCCATTTCTTCTGCAACTAATTGTGCAGCTTCTTGGTCAATCACTTGGTTAATAGTAACCATGTCACCCATTTTCATCATTGTTTTAACAACTTCAGCGCCTTTAACGGCCATGCGTGATGCAAGCTCAGCTACTGTAATTGTTTCGCTAATACGCACTTCATTTTTAACATCAACAGTTGGTTTTTGGAAACCATGTTGTAATGATGCAGGTGCTTTTAACTTAGACTTGTTACGGCCTCTTGACGCTGCAAATTTATCTTTTGCTGGCGCTTTTTTCTTTTTCTTAGCACGGCGTGTACCTTGCTCATCACGAGCATCGGCAACATCTTCTGCTTCACGTGCATAAGTAGAAGTCGTAAGATGGTGATCCGCTGTTTCTTCGCGTTTCTTACGTTCTTCTTCTTCTTTCTTCCAGCGTGCCGAGTTTTCTTCAGCTAGCTTTCTTGCTTCTTCTGCTTGACGTTTCGCTTCTTCTTCAGCTTTCTTCAATGCGGCCTCTTCTGCTTCTTTTTGCAGACGCTCAGCTTCTATGCGATCTTTCTCAGACTTAGCACTTTGCTCTGGGGTCATCTGCTTTTGTTTCGCTTTACGCTCTGCATCAGCTTTGCGTTTAGCTTCTTCTTTGGCTTTACGGTCGGCTTCTTCTTTCGCTTTGCGTTCTGCCTCTTGTTTCGCTTTTAATTCTGCGGCTTCTTGGTCAGCTTTTTGCTGCTCTTCAAGACGCACTTTTTCTTCAGCAGCTAAGCGAGCTTGCTCTTGTTCTTGTTCCATTGCGCTTTTCTTCACGTAAGTACGTGTTTTGCGAACTTCAACTTGAACATCTTTTGCTTTACCAGTAGAACCCGTAACACTTAAAGTGCTTTTGCTCTTACGTTGTAAAGTCATACGCGCTGGGCCATCTGAACCTGTACCGCCATGATGCTTGCTTAAATGATCAAGTAACGTTGCTTTTTCAGCTTCTGTTACGTTATCAGTTGCTTGCTTAGTGATACCTGCTTGTGAAAACTGCTGTAGCAATTTATCAACAGTCGTACCTATATCGCCGGCTAGTTTTTCAACATTTACTTCTGCCATAGTGTGTAATACCTCCGTTAATAAATTACTCGTCTGCAAACCAACAAATGTTTCGTGCAGCCATAATCAGTTCACCCGCTTTTTCAGATGAAAGTTCTGTGATATCAACTAATTCGTCAATACCTTGTTCTGCCAAGTCTTCAAGTGTAACAACACCCTTGCTTGCCATCACAAATGCTAAGTGACGTTCTAAGCCTTCAAGCGCAAGTAAGTCTTCAGCTGGCTCTGCGCCATCTAAGCTTTCTTCCGTTTTAAGTGCTTTAGTAGTCAATGCATCTTTTGCGCGTGAACGCAGTAAATCTACAGTCTCTTCATCAAGACCATCAATTTCTAAAAATTCAGACGCTGGTACATACGCCACTTCTTCAAGTGTAGAGAAACCTTCGTTGATAAGTAATGATGCAAACTCATCATCAATTTCTAAATTTTCAGTGAATAAGTTAAGTAACTTATCAGATTCAGCTTCATTTTTAGTACGCATGTCTTCAACAGTCATTACGTTTAGTTCCCAGCCAGTTAACTGACTTGCTAAACGAACGTTTTGACCATTACGACCAATTGCTTGCGCTAGGTTATCTGCTTCTACAGCGATATCCATTGAGTGAGTGTCTTCATCCATTACGATTGAAGCAACTTCTGCTGGCGCCATTGCATTGATAACAAATTGTGCCGGGTTGTCATCGTAAAGTACGATATCAACACGCTCACCGCCAAGTTCTGACGATACAGCTTGCACTCGTGCGCCACGCATACCAACACATGCACCAATTGGGTCAATGCGTTTGTCGTTAGATTTAACAGCAATTTTAGCGCGTGAACCTGGATCACGTGCTGCAGCACGTAATTCAATCATCTCTTCGCCAATTTCTGGCACCTCAATGCGGAATAATTCCATTAGCATTTCAGGTTTAGAGCGCGTTACAAATAATTGTGCACCGCGTGCTTCAGGCTTAACTTCATATAAAAAGCCACGAATACGGTCACCCGGGCGGAAGTTTTCACGTGGTAACATGTCATCACGGTAAATTACTGCTTCTGCGTTATTGCCTAAATCAAGAACAATAGAGTCACGCGTTGCTTTTTTAACAACACCCGTTACCAACTCACCTACTTGATCTTTGTATGCTTCAACAACTAAAGCACGCTCAGCTTCACGTACTTTTTGTACGATAACTTGCTTAGCCATTTGTGTTGTAATACGGTCAAATTTGATTGAGTCGATTTGCTCTTCAACATAATCACCCATTTGCAAATCAGGTTCTTCAACCTGTGCTGCTTCTAGAGTGATTTCGCTGTATGGATTCTCTAAAGAACCATCTTCTAATACAGCGGCAATCTGCCAACGACGGAACGTATCGTAATCACCAGTTTTACGGTCAATTGCTACGCGTACTTCAATTTCGCCATCGTGTTTTTTCTTTGTAGCTGTCGCTAAAGCGAACTCTAGAGCTTCAAAAATCTTTTCTTTTGGAACCGCTTTCTCATTGGAAACGGCTTCAGCAACCAATAATATCTCTTTTGCCATGGGTAATGCCTCGCTTGCCCTATTCCTTCGCACTCGAATTTAAAACTTCGCGATTAAATTCGCACGTTCGATGTTACTAAGCATGATCAGATGCTCTGCACCATCGCTAGATAGTGTGATCATATCGCTGCTAACTGCTACTAAGTCGCCTTTAAAATTACGACGACCATCCTGTGGAAGTTTAGTACGCACGCGTACTTCCTCTCCTTGCGCCTGCTCGTAGTGATCTTGTTTGAATAATAGACGATCAACACCAGGAGACGATACTTCCAAATCATATTCATTTGTAATTGGGTCTTCGACGTCTAAAATCGCACTAATTTGGCGACTTGCATCCGCACAGTTATCAACTGAGATCCCATCCTCATGAGCAATATATACTCTTAAGGTAGAATGGCGACCCGCTTGCACAAATTCAAGACCATGCAATTCAAAGCCTAACATTTCTACCGCAGGCGTTAACATGGTTACTAAATCTTGTTCAAGTTTTGTCACGAAAATCCTCCATACAAACAAAAAAAGGGCTTATAGCCCTAAAATACTGAGTTTAAGTTTTAATTTGATGACAATTGCCACAAATCGCAAGGTGCAGATACAACAACGCCCCGAACCAAGCGGGGCGTCACACCAATAAAGCATAAAACTGTGTGGCCTAGGGCCAAGCTTGGTTGCGAGTCAGTAAACTGACCTAATTAAACTACATAGTCTAAAACGCAAAACGCGCATTACTTAGAATGCGCGATATAAATTAGTAAGGTAATACCTACTAGTAGAATTGGTTGCGGGAGCCGGATTTGAACCGACGACCTTCGGGTTATGAGCCCGACGAGCTACCAGACTGCTCCATCCCGCGCCAATAGATATCAAACTTTAAATTTAATATCGCTGTTAGCTGTTTTACAACATGCTAAACAATGGCCGCTATTATAAGGATGTACGGGATGATTAGCAACTATAATACGCAATTAGTTTATAAAATTTCCAATTCGTCAAGATGCTAATTTAATGTATATATAAGTAACATAAGTAATCAATCAATTTTATAAAATGCTGTCTCTAAATTATTAAATATTACAGCTTATTATTTTTGAGTGAAAATCAAACAAACTAAATTTGAGCTACCTTAGTACCTTCTAGATGCTTACAATTTACTAGAAAATAAATTGATATAACTAAAACCCATACTTTAACACTAAAAAAACGTGCAGAATTTTATCTGCCCGCTATAATCAATTTTATGCCACTTAATAATAATAGTTATTACTCACTGCAGCGAGATAAAAATGAACCAACAACAATCAGCATTGTTAAATAACTTAACAATTATTAAGCCAAATTTTCATGCATTCACGGCTCGATTTCACAGTAAATTGGCTGAATCTAGCATTGAAATGAATTACCCAACAGCCTTACAATTTAACGAAAAGAGTTTTACCCTTTTTTGTGTGTTAGAACGAATTGTTAAACATTTAGATAAGCCAGCATCGGTAGCTCCTTTTTTAGCACATCATTTAATGTACCTAAAAAAAAGCAGTGTTTCGCAAAGTGACATTGCACCATTATCTGATGCGTTTTACGAAACCCTTAAAGAGCACCTTGGTAAACACTTTACTCCTGAGAGCCAGCTCGCTTGGAAAAAAGCCCTTAAATATTTTGAAAACTTTGCCAGCAATATTCTATTTAATGTATCTAATGTGGTTTCGTTACAACAAAAAATGCAGCAAAAGCAAAGTAATAAAATTTAAATATAAAATTTTAGGGGTGGCAATTTAACTTACTTAACCTCCCCATTAATTAAACTCATTTGCACACCATGATCCAACACGCCTTTATTGCCTTGATAATCGGTTAAGCCTTTTTGCTCTATTCACTCGTAGTTAAATAGTAAAACGATCCTTTAATTAAATACGTCCGTATAAAAAAATTTGGCTTTACTATGACCCATCACAAAACACTCAGACTAATACTAGGCGATCAGCTAAACCCATCTCATTCATGGTACAAGCAAAAAGACGACGACACGCTTTACCTCATCGCAGAACTAAAACAAGAAACTGACTACGTTAAACATCACATTCAAAAACTGTGTGCTTTTTTTAATGCTATGGAAAACTTTGCAACTGCATTAAACACGGCAGGTTTTAATGTTTTGCATTTAACACTTGATGATACCGATGACGACAAGGACTTGATTGAATTACTCAAGCGAGTTGCCGATAAATACCAATGCGACTCTATTGAATATCAATACCCTGACGAGTTTAGGCTAAAATCTCAATTAGCTAAGTTTAAAAGTGATAGCTCATTAAATGTAATTGCTACAGATACTGAACACTTTTTATTACCGTTCACCGATATAAAAACACGCTTTACAAAAAACAAGCATGTAACAATGGAGCACTTTTATCGTGCTATGCGTAAGCAATTTAATATATTAATTGATGATGCAAAGCCAACTGGTGGCAAATGGAATTTTGATAGTAATAATCGTAATAAATTTTCTAAAAAAGACTTAGCCGACATCCCAGAGCCTAAGTTATTCAATACTGATGTTAGCATCATTATTTCTCGTTTAAATAAACACAACGTCACTTATTTGGGTGAAATAAATGAACATTCACTGGAGTGGCCAACAACGCGTAAACAAGCGATTGAATCTCTTGAATACTTTTGTGAGCACTTACTTAGTCGCTTTGGTCACTTTCAAGATGCGATGACAGATCAAAGTAAAAACAATACCAGCCTGTACCATAGCCGTTTATCGTTTGCCCTAAACGCAAAAATACTCCACCCGTTATATGTAATCAAACGTGTAATAAGCGAATACGAACAAAGACCCAATGAAATATCCCTCTCGCAAGTAGAGGGCTTTACCAGGCAAATATTAGGCTGGAGAGAGTATGTACGTGCCATTTATTGGATTAACATGCCCGACTACGCAGTTAAAAATCAATTACAAGCCAAAAATAAACTGCCATCTTATTTTTGGAACAGCTCTACAAAAATGAATTGTCTAAGCCACTCACTCAAGCAAAGCCTTGAAACCGCTTATGCTCATCATATTCAGCGCCTAATGGTTATTGGGAACTTTTGCATGCTCACAGGAATAAACCCTGATGACGTAGACAACTGGTACTTAGGCGTTT
This sequence comes from Pseudoalteromonas sp. SWYJ118, assembly GCF_015864505.1. Classification (NCBI taxonomy): domain Bacteria; kingdom Pseudomonadati; phylum Pseudomonadota; class Gammaproteobacteria; order Alteromonadales; family Pseudoalteromonadaceae; genus Pseudoalteromonas; species Pseudoalteromonas sp. SWYJ118. The sequence goes on from NZ_JADYXC010000013.1 coordinate 117,992, forward strand.
ATATAGATGCCATAGAATGGGTAGAAATGCCCAACACCCGAGGCATGAGTCAGTTTGCCGATGATGGAATAATTGCAACAAAGCCTTATGCTGCAAGCGGTAACTACATTAATAAAATGAGCGATTACTGCAAAAGCTGTCAGTACGATGTTAAACAAAAAGTAGGAGATAAAGCCTGCCCGCTAAATAGCTTGTATTGGCATTTCATGAATAGACACAGAGACAGGCTAGAGAAGAACCCACGTATTGGTATGGTATATAAAAACTGGGATAAACAAGATGAAACACTTCAAGAACAAACGCTGCAACAAGCAACCTACTACCTTAATAATTTAGAAGCGCTTTAAGTAAAAAAACCGCCTCAAATGAGGCGGCTAAATAATCAGGGGAATATGTACTTTAGAAGACTATTTACCTTCTATTAGATTGCTATTACCAATTTCTATTTTACGTGGTTTAAGTGCTTCAGGAATTTCACGCTGTAACTCTATGCTCAATAAGCCGTTAGCTAAATCGGCACCAAGTACTTTTACATGGTCTCCAAGCTGAAATTTACGTTCAAAGTTACGCTCTGCTATACCTTGATGAATAAACTTACGTTCATTATTTTCATCTTTATTAGCTTTAATACCTGCAACTTTTAATGTGTTGTTTTCTGACTCAATGGTTAATTCACTATCACTAAAACCGGCAACGGCCATAGTGATTCTGTATTTGTCTTTATCGAGTGCTTCTATATTGTAAGGAGGAAAACTCGGCTGCTTGTCTGTATTAGCTGCCGCATCCATAAGTGATGCTAAATGTTCGAAGCCGATAAATGAACGATAAAGTGGTGATAAGTCTACTGTACGCATAATAATATCCTCATATTTAAGCGATATTTTGCATGTGCTTTTCTATTGAACAAGCTCAAGCAAAGTTTAATTAATAATATAAATTTCAATTGTTTAAGTTTAATTTAGGACCCATCAGGCGTCCTACTTAACTATATATGGACGGTAAAATTGTTTTCAAGAGATTAATTTAAAAAAATTAAAAATAAATAAAAAAGGCACTAAAAAGCTGTCTCTTATACACAAATCCCTGCTAAGAAATTAGCGGGGATTTTTTTGAACTAAATCTCAATGTCATGATCAGATCTTCAAATCTTGTTTGAGGGCACATTATGATTAACGAACA
>NZ_JADYXC010000014.1:0-115139 GCF_015864505.1 Pseudoalteromonas sp. SWYJ118
TTTAAAGACAGCGAAACATACGAAACGGAGCAAGAAAAGCGCCGACTAAAACGCAGTAAAGGCAAGCCACGCTTATTTACCTCAGACGATTTTCATTATGATGAAGCAACTCAAACCTGCCGCTGCCCTGCAGGTAATGATATGTGGCGAAGTGGGATTAATGTAAAAAGTCATAACCAGCAATACACGCGATTCTGTGGTTACTTAAAAGACTGTAAAACGTGCCCGCTACAGCAGCAATGCATGCGAAAACCACCGATAGAAAGGGGACGACAAGTTCAGTTTATAAATAATGAATCACGCAAAAAGCTGAGCTATGTAGACAAAATGAAAGTAAAAATAGACAGCCCAATCGGACGACGACAATACAGTAAGCGATTAGGCTGTATTGAACCCGTGTTCGGCAATATTACCGTCAACAAGGGCATGAATAAATTGACCTTACGGGGTCAAACGAAAGTTAATACGCAATGGCAACTGTATTGCCTTGTTCATAATATAGAAAAACTGCAAAACACGATGCATTAAGAAGGGGAAGTCCTTTTAACCTAAATAAAACCACTCAACCACTCGTAATCGCTTCCAAAACGCCAATTTAAACAACACCAAACACTTCTTTATATGCTGCGTAAAAATACAGTAATCAATTGAACCAAAATAGGAACTCAGCTATGGTTTGTTTATCAATAAAACAAATTTTAAAACGAGTTAATCTACAGGCTCGTTAGGTTTCTTATTAAGGTTCTGAGTATGCTTAAGAATATATTTTCTTTTATTGGTGTTTTAGCCTCTGTTTTCCTTATATTAGACCTCTTTACAATGCTCACACCTAAAGTTGGAAATACACCGACAGAACTTTTCGATTGGATAGTTGTTGGAGAGTATTCGAATGAAAATAACACCGTTATTGCTATTTTAGAGTACGGAGTTATAAATACAGGTGCGAACACCGCGCCTATTTATAGGTTAAAGCTTAAAACTCAGGAAAATTCAGAGCATTGGCTAAATAATCAGAATGTGTGGAATAGCCAAGTTCGAGTAAAGCCTATTATTTCATGGCTCAATGAAACTACTGTCGAATTGAGTCAACATCCAGCTACAATTTGGGATTATAATCCAAGTATTGAATTAAATAAAAATTGGTATAACCTACAAATAAAGGTGCTACCAAAAACCTAACAAGCAATTCAACAAGGACAAAAAACAGTTGGCTTTTTGTTCACTACGTTCACTTATTTTAGCCAACAATTTTTTGCCTGTTAATTGGGCGTTAGTTTTAAAGGGATGTTCATGCGTAAATATTTAGTTTTGTTTCTTTGTCTCATTTCAAATTATGTATTTGCCTCATTTCCATTGGAAGTATCTGATAAGGCTTTAATTGAAAAAACAGATCATGTTTTAATTGGTCGTGTCATCGGTGTTGACATGATTGATGGAAGCGGCAAACAGATACATGACTTAAAAGCTAAAACTGGCCCCAAGTCCCCAAATAGTATCAGACTAATTTTTGTTGTTGATGAGGTATTAGAGACTAATTCAAATAGTGTACCTACAAAACTATTTGTCCCATTAGACAGTTTTATGCATTTTAGTTTCGCTCAAATCAAAGAAGACTACCCAGAAGTAACAGAGCAAAGACTTTTATTATTATCTGGTAATAAATTTCAGCCGCCAGTTGCAGGGCATTTTCAACGCAATTTACAAGACAAAGAATACTACTTGGAGTTGTTTAAAACTAACAAGTCACTAAAGCAGGACAAATAACAGTTGGTTTTTGCTCCTGCGTCGCTTATTTTAACCAACTATTATTTGCCTCTTAGTGAGGCGTTGAGGCTGTAGAATTACTCTTTTTAGGAACGTATCCTACTATTTTCAATTGATTGCTTTTTAACCTTGAATCCATTCATTCGCTGTGATCTAATAGATATTATTCACCCACGGTAAACTGTTATGGCTAACTATAAGCCTGACTTATCCTGTCAAAATAAATTCATTCCTATCAATTTCGCTGAGCAAATTTTGCCTGGCACCTTTGAATATGCCCTTTGTTATATCGTCGAAAATAAACTCGATTTATCGGGATTTGACGCGTGGTATAACAACGACAAAACAGGCGCGGCGGCGTATCCGCCTTCGGTAATGCTAAAGATTATTTTACTGGGTTATGCACATGGATTTATCAGTAGCCGTCGGATTGCAAAGGCTTGCGAGCATAATATTTTATTTATGAGTGTGTCGGGAGATATTCAGCCGCATTACACATCAATAGCGGGATTCGTGGCCAAAATGCATGAACAGATTGAGCCGCTTTTTACGCAAGTACTGATGATATGTGATGAGGAAGGCTTGATAGGCCGCAACATGTTTGCCATTGATGGGTGTAAATTAAAGTCCAATGCAAGTAAGGAGTGGAGCGGCAAATTCGATGAGTTAGACCGCAAAAAAGCAAAACTAGAACGCGCAAGCAAACGTATTATTGAACGCCACCAATCACAAGATGGACTGAGTGAAGAGTTGATAACTCAGGATTTAAAACAAAAAGAGAAGCTGGATAAAAGTGCAGATAAAATCACCGAGTTCTTAGCCACTCACAAAGAAAAAACAGGCAGTAAAGGCAAGCCAGTTAAAAGTAATATCACTGACCCAGATAGCGCAAAAATGACGACCTCAAAAGGGACAATTCAAGGCTACAACGGCATCGCGATAAACGATGATAAACATCAAATTATACTGCAAGCTCAAGCGTGGGGCTCAGTGGGTGAGCAACAAACCCTACAGCCAGCTGTTAAGCAATTAAAGCAGCAGCTTGATAAATTGAACACTGACAAGCGCAAAGACGATCACACGATTAANTAAATAAAAAAACGAGTTAATCTACAGGCTCGTTAGCATTACAAGGAGGTTTGGTGACAACATCTAAAAAAGAACTACCGTTTCTTACAACCTATATGACTCTGCTGTTTGTTTTATTAGGTTCTGATTGGATATTACCTTTAATAGGTTTTGAATATAATATATGGTCAGATCCTTTTGATATTATTAAATTTATAATTAAACTCATGACTATTTATCTTTTTTACTTTATTGGTATTAAGTTTTTTAGTTGGTTGTATTCTGCATCACCACAAAAAACTAAAGAGTAAACTTGGCAGTTATTTAAAGTAAAGCTAACAACACGCCCTGAGGTGGACGACTAGTCAAATTTAGCTATTAATTGCAAATTTTAAAAGTGGTGAGCCTCTTTGTTTTTCAACACTTAAATGTAATCCTTATCAATTTAAATACCACAGTTCTATATAGGCTTACCCTTCACTTTTTACTGCTTATAATACGCTTTAGCCCAAATCAACTATGTAACTACAACGAATAGAAAAACCAGCCACTCTACAAGTATTTGCCTTGGAATAGTGGGCAACTAAAATCTAAATATATCCATACCTCTTGACGGCTTCGTCCAATAAACTGCGCTATTTCCGTTTATTTTCACTTCAGCGATATCATTAAACGCGCGCAATCGCCCTTAAAATTAATTCCCGTAAAAACAAATTAATTATGGGAGGTCCTGTAGTCAAATAACAATACCTTAGTAAACGCTAGTTCATATTACGTCACGTAATATCCATACAGAACTTTAAGTTAAACATACGTTCGTGCAGCGTTCCCATTTTTATTTGACTCAATTTATTGGACATTCTTTTTATGAAATTAAAGTTATTTATCGCAATTATTTTTAGCACTTCGATGTCGTCTTACGCGACAGAAGCATTAGATAAAACGGAGTTTTCATTCGAAGACTTAAAAGTACTGGCAAAAGCCTCAGCCGAAAAGCCCTATACGGCAACCAAGGTTCCAGCGCCGGAGTTAATCGATAAAATTACGTATGACGAACACTGGAAAATACGCTTTAAAGAAGATGAAACCTTATATCCAAGTGGAAAAAACGCACCTGTACAATTATTTTACCCTGGCCGATATTTTCCTGAGCCAGTAAGTATTTATATCAGAGACGATAAAAATCAGGTGCAAAATGTACCTTTTAGTAATGACGTTTTTGATATGCCTGATGACAGCCCAGCTCACGAACTCCCTGAAGGATTTGGATTTGCAGGCTTTAGAGTAATGCGCCCAGATATGAAACCAGATTGGATATCTTTTTTAGGTGCGTCTTATTTTCGTACTGATGGGCCAGAGGGGCAATATGGACTGTCGGCGCGAGGTATCGCGATTAATACGGGTATGAATCAACCAGAAGAATTTCCGCGTTTTTCTGCATTTTGGATTGGTCCCGCAGAGAAAAAAGGCGAAAGTGTGTCTGTTTGGGCATTGCTTGAAGGGCCTTCTATCACCGGTGCTTATCGTTTTGGTTTAAGCAAAGATAACAAAGAAGATAAAGGGCATATCACCTCTGTGAGCGCTAATTTGTATATGCGCGCCGATGTTGAACGCTTAGGCGTAGCGCCGCTTACGAGCATGTATTGGTACTCACAAAAAGATAAAACAACTGCTAAAGACTGGCGCCCAGAAATTCACGACAGTGATGGGCTGGCTATTCACACAGGATCGGGTCAATACATTTGGCGCCCATTAAATAATCCTCAGTCGGTGTCGACCAATAGCTTTATTGATGAGAACCCAAAAGGGTTTGGTTTAATCCAAAGAGACCGTGACTTTAATAACTACCAAGACGACGGCGTATTTTACAATAAGCGTTCATCAGCGTGGATTAAACCTACTGACGATTGGGGGAAAGGGGCAGTTCAGTTAATCGAGATTCCAACAAAAGATGAAACGTTTGACAATATTGTTGCCTATTGGGTGCCTGAAAAAGAGGCGCGCAAAGGTGATGAGTTTACCTTTTCTTATGATATAGAGTGGCGTCCACTCGATCCAAAATCAAAAACGCTTGCAAGCGTTGTAAATACTCGCCAAGGCTTAGGCGGAATTCCCGGCCAGCCAATTCCTGAAGGCGTTAACAAAATGGTGATTGATTTTGAAGGTCCAGCATTTAAAGACTTAGATAACAAAAGTGGTATAAAGCCGATTGTTGAAGCCAGCAACGGTGAAATACTAGAACCTATTGGGGTTTATCCGGTAGTTGGTACAAACCAATGGCGATTAGCGTTTGACTACAAACAAGCTAACAATAATCCGGTAAACATACGCGCGTATTTAGTTGATAAAAATGATGAAGCTATAACTGAGACATGGGTAAGTGATGCAAAGGTTACGATTAAATAAGCCCTTAAATAAGCATTAAAGTAAAACGGGTGGCTATATTTTGATTTTCTGTCAATTATAGCCACCATAATGTCTTTTAAAACGCCAATCAAAACACCATTAAAACTCCCTTTTATATCCCACGTAAAATACAGTAATCGATTGAATCAAAATATGAACTCGGCTATGGTTTGTTTATCAATAAAAATAAAAAACGAGTTAACCTGCTGCTTGTTAGGTGTATCTAGGAGTTTTATGTTTTTTTTGAGTGAATTATTTTGTTGGGAGCGAGGCAGGCAAAAGTCAGGCTACGATAAAATGTTGATTTGTGGTGCTACGTGGCCAATTAAATTTGATACATATTTGCTTAAATTTCCACAAGGAAGTGAAATAGCACCACATACAGACAAGGTTGAATCTGGTAAACACTATCGATTGAATATAGTGCTTAAAAAGGCAGATTTGGGTGGTGAGTTTATTTGCACTAATCCGATATTTGAAACAAAGCGAGTTAAGCTATTCCGCCCTGATGTAAGTGAGCATCAGGTATCAAAAGTTATAAAAGGTAATAGATATTTACTCAGTATTGGGTGGATAAGAAGGAGCTCTAAATGCTAGATTTAAGACCTAATTGTGAATGTTGTGATAAGAATCTACCTGCACAGTCCACAGAGGCTTTTATTTGTTCATTTGAATGCACATTTTGTTCTGGCTGTGCTCAAACGGTGTTAAATAACGTGTGCCCAAACTGCTCAGGTAATTTGGTTCAGCGGCCAATTCGCCCTTTGGCTGCACTAAAAAATTACCCAGCACCAACTAAGCGGGTATTAAAAGAAAGTGGTTGTGCGCCAAATACATAAGAACACAAAGTATAATAATTACATTTTCTGGGTATGGAGATCTGATGAGAAAATCCTTTGAATTTACCGTTAAGTCAATCAAAGTTAAAATAATTAACGCTTGGTTTAGTGGTGCTAAATTATATGTGGATGGTGACTTACGAGATACTGACAAAACTTTGTTAGCTATTAGGAATAATACTTTACTATCTGCAAATTTAGGTGAGTTGGGTGTTCTAGAAATCAAGCCATTATCGGGTTTAATTACCGTTGAAATGGATGCATATTTGGTCAATGGTACAAACATTCAACATGTATATAGCTCACATAAACGCCTTAGCCTAAAAGAGCAAAGGGCAGTCCGATAAAGCTACTTTAAATAACGAATATTCCTGTATTTAGTAACAACCTCCAAATGACTTTGAGGAGGTTTAAGCCCCTAAGCATACCAAGTTAATATACTTGGTTTACTCGATTACCTTAAAATCACTCACACTCTTTCACATAAAGTAAAAGCGCGCTGTACATTACACTGAGTGCCTTTGTTACATCGCTGTCGGTAACGGCTTCTCCTGGGTGATGGCTTATACCGCCAGGGCTGCGTATAAACAACATGCCAACGGGGCAAATTGGAGCGATTGCCATTGCATCGTGCCCTGCGCCTGAGGCAAGTGAAGGCGATGCTTGGTTATTGAGTTTACATGCGCTTGAAAACAAATGCTGAATTTGAGTATCGCACGCAACGGCATCTGCTGCATGCGTCCATTGCCAATCGAGTGTTAAATTGCGTTTGCTTGCTATAGATTGAGCGCTGCTTTGTATGGCGCTTAGTAAGTTAGCGAGATCGGTGTCGCTCTGAGCGCGTGCATCTAGGCTTATGGTCGTTTTGCCTGCAATCACGTTTGTAGCCCCAGGGCGAGATTGTATTTGCCCTACGGTGGCAACTTCGCCATTACTCGCGTTTTTTGCTAGCTGCTCTATGGCAAGAGTAAGTTCGGCGCAGCCTGCTAACGAATCCTGTCTCAAGTTCATTGGCGTTGTACCCGCATGACCACTTTGCCCTGTTAGGGTAAGCATAGCGCGTTTAGCACCTGCTATAGCCGTTACTACTCCGAGCGCCTGATTAACCGATTCGAGCACCGGACCTTGTTCAATATGAGTTTCCCAGTAACCTAGTAATTCGTTTTTGTTTAGTGCGGCCTTTGCGTAGTCATTAGGATTTAAGCCAAAATCGAGCATGGCTTGGCGCATAGTTATGCCGTTTGTGTCTTCAATGTTTAGCCACTGTGGGTTAAATTCGTTAGCGAGGGCTTTTGAGCCAATTAAAGTTGTGGCAAAGCGGGTGCCTTCTTCATCGCAAAAGCCCACTACATCTAAATGAAAGGGTAGGTCGAGCTTTAACTTATTTGCAAGCGCTGCAATTTCTATCCCCAGTAGTACACCTAAAATACCATCAAACGCACCTGCATTCGGTACTGTGTCGAGGTGTGACCCTATAATTAAACGTTTAGCATGTGGGTTTGATGATTTAAGCCGACCCCAAAGGTTGCCCACTTCGTCTTGCCACGATTGCATGCCTGCCTCAACCATCCATGATGCAGTAACGGCGTTACACTCTTTGTGCTCTTTTGATAAGTACACGCGGTGAATACCACCTTGCATTTGCGATAGTGCGCTGAGAGTTTTACAGCGAGATAAAGCGCGTGTTGCGTATTCATCAGCAAGTTCTTTGTTTAATAAAGGCTTTAAAAGGGGGCTTACAATCGTCATGCTAAATCCTTTTTTTATTTATAGTGAGTGAGGGCGGCAATGGCGGCTTCGCCTTTAGGACCTTTGTAACCGTTGGCATGCAAGCAAGCGTCTAGGCTGGCAAGTGTTTGTAGTACGGTATCTTTTCGGGCGTTGTAGCCCATAGTGCCAATACGCCAAATTTTGCCATGAAGTGGTCCAAACGAGGTGCCAATTTCTATTCCAAAATCGGTTAGCATTTGCCCGCGTACGTGATCGGCATTAATGCCCTCGGGTATATAAACACCCAGTACGTTGTTCATTTTATGCGTTAAATCGCCAAATACATTTAAGCCCAGTGCTTGAATGCCGGTTAGCATGGCATCGCCATGTAATTTGTGGCGCGCTACGCAGTTATCTACGCCTTCTTCAATGACTATGCGGGCGCATTCTGAGGCGCAGTACAGCATGCTGGTGGCTTCGGTATGATGATTTAGGCGCTCTTCCCCCCAGTAATTCATTATCATGCCTAAATCAAAGTAGTTTGAGCGTACAAATGGCTCTGTGCCGTCGGTATGATCTGCAGTGCGAATACCTGCTTCTACTTTTTTACGTTTTTGGATCCACTCTGCGCATTTGTCACTGAGTGTTAAAGGTGCTGAGCCAGACGGCCCGCCTAAACATTTTTGCAGACCAACAGAAAGTGCATCGAGTTTCCATTCATCGGCAGGAAGTTCGTTACCCACAATGGATGCGGTGGCATCGCAATAAAATAGTACATCGTGCTTTTGGCAAATATCGCCAATATACTCAAGAGGTTGGTTCATGGTGGTGGATGTATCGCCTTGTACCATAGCAAGTACGTGGGGTTTTACATCAACAATGGCTTTTTCGATTTGTTCGGGCGTAAATACTTCGCCCCACGGTACTTCTATTGTGTGCACCTTTGCGCCAACGCGTTCTGCTATTTCAGCCAGTAAATGCCCAAAACGCCCCATAATTGGCACCAATACTTTATCGCCTGGGCGCAAAATAGAGCACAGTATGGCTTCAATCCCTGCGCGCGATGTGCCATCTATTAGCATGGTCCATTCGTTTTTGGTTTTAAAAATTTCGCGATAGCGCGCCATGGTTTCGTTCATAAAGCCGGTCATTACTGGGTCGTACTGACCTATAAGCTGCGCCGACATAGCACGTAAAACACGAGGGTCTGCATTAATAGGACCTGGTCCCATTAATAAACGCTGTGGTGGGTTTAAGGTTTGAACTTGCGTGTTATTAAACATATTTAGGCTCCTAGAGTCTGAATAAGCATACGAATACCGGTTATCATTAAGACAACGGCAAAGGCGCGTTTTAGTTGTTTTTGATCCAGCTTGCTACCAATTTTTACGCCAATAGGCGCAAATAAAATAGTCAGCGGAATAATAAGAAAAAAGGCCGGGAGGTTAACTAACCCCCACGTACCTAGGGGAGCATCGATTGGCGTTGTGCCAATACTTAATAAGGTAATAACGCCAGGTAGCGCAATCAATAAACCAAAAACGGCCGCAGTACCTACCGCAACATGGGCGCGTACGTTAAATGCGTTTAGCATAGGTACGCCAATCGTGCCGCCGCCTATGCCAATCATGACCGACAAACCGCCTACAATACTTGCCATAATGCCTTGCCCAAATTTACCAGGTAGTTGTTTTACAAGTGCAGGTGCGCCGGCTCTAAATAACATGTTTAAACTGACTAAAATAGCAATACAGGCAAACATGAGTACTAATGCGTTACCGCGAACAGTATGAGCAATAATGCTACCCACAACCGCCATAACTAATATAAACGGTGCCCAATATTTTATTAGGGCAAGGTCAATATTACCTTTGCTATGGTGCGAGCGAATAGATGAAAGCGAGGTAGGTACTATAGTGGCAAGTGATGTTGCGGTTGCTATCATCATTGCCGACTCTGGGCTTACGCCAAAACCTTGTAGCAGGAAGTACAGTACAGGCACGATAACAATACCGCCGCCTACGCCAAATAGTCCAGCTAAAATACCAGCAAAAATACCGGTTGCTATTAAGGCCATTACTATTGGCCATTGGTTAATTATTTCTGACATTGTGTTCCTGCTGTAGTTACTGTTGCACGTCCATCTGAACGAGGATCTGTTGCAGCTTCAAGGCTTGTAGGTGTATCTAAAATAGCCCCAGCGTGCCCCATCATTTCGTTATTATTATCAACGCTTACCCAATCGTGGTCACGTTGATTTAATTCATGTTCTATATGAAAAACTAACCCTTTTTCAATTTTTAAATTTGTACTTGTATCGCCCCATGTTCTTCCAAGTAACCAGCGAGGGTCGCTAATTGCTTGTTTTATTGATTTATTTCGCCATGCATAACCTGCAAAAACAGCGGCTTGGGTTTGTGGTTGCCCTTCACCGCCCATTGTTCCGTAGGCAAGGCGACGACCATCGTTAAATTTTGCCATTGCAGGGTTAAGTGTATGTGCAGGCTTTTTATTTGGGGCAAGGTTATTGACATCTTTATTGTTTAAACTAAAGCTTAAACCTCGGTTATTCCACACAAAGCCGCCTTTGCTCATTAATATGCCGCTGCCAAACTCCCAGTAAATACTTTGAATAAAGCTTACTAATTGCCCGTTTTTGTCTCGTGCTGCCATCCATACGGTATCGCCAGGCTCTGTATTAAATGGCCATTGTTGTGCTTTGCTCATATCAATATTGTTGGCAAGTTTGCTTAAGCGCTCATTAGTTAGTGCGTTTTTATAATCATCCCCTAATACGTTAGGATCGGCCCAAAGGGTAGGGCGATGGGTAAAGCTTTGTTTGGTTGCCTCTACAATTAAGTGCGTCCAGTCGGCATCGGTTTTAGCTAAATGCTTTAACTTATTTACGGCACCAATTATTTGTAGCGAATGCACGCCCTGTGTTGGCGCAGGTAAGTTGTAGCAGTCAATACCACTTAGGTTTGCACTTAGCGGGATAACTACCTCGGCTTGGGTATTTGCAATATCGTCAGTGGTAATTGAGCTGCCTGCTTTTGCTAAATCAGCGGCAAACGAGTTGGCAAGTGCACCTTCATAAAATGCGTTTAAACCCTGTTTTGCTAAGTGCTCAAATGTTGCTGCAAGTTGTGGGTTTTTAAAATGCTGACCCGCTTGCAAGGGTTTACCATTGGGTATGTAGAGGCTTTTAAACGCGTCATTGGTATTTTCAACCGCCGCTAGCTTTTCGCAGCCTGCTTGCAAGCTTTTTGTAACGGTAAAACCCTCGCGAGCAAGCGCAATGGCAGGCGCTAAAATTTTTGAAAGTGGCAGTGCTGCGTGTTCATCTACCTCAAGCGCTTTTTGCCAACCGCGTATTGTACCCGCTTGAGTTAGTGCGCTTAATCCGCCGCGCTCTGGTATTTGCGTGAGCGAGTTATACGCCGTTGTGTTAGTTGCTGCGCGGCCGCAGGCGTCAATAGCGGTGGGCGTTTTTTGGTTTGGGTTATCGATAAGCCAAAAGCTGTCGCCACCAATTGAGTTCATATGTGGATATACAACACTAATAGCAGCGGCAGCGGCTACCATAGCCTCGGTGGCTGTACCGGCTTGTTTTAATATATTTATACCCGCCTCTGTTGCCGAAAAATGAGACGCGGTAAATGCAATGTTGTGTGTGGTCATGCCGTTGTGCCTTGTTTAAAGTGTGCAGCTAATTGTTGTACGCAAGTAAGTAGGCTTTTATCGTTACCGTGGCTCATCATTAGCGAAAAACCATACGGATGATCATTTGCTAAATCAGCCAGCGGTAAATGCACTTGCGCTGAGCCACTAAGTCCTGCAATTGCCGAAAGTGTAATAATTTGCATACGTAAGGCGCTTGTGTCGGCGCCTAGTTTTGGTGCGGTTGTAGGGGTGGTTGGTAAAAATAAGCAGCTGTGTTTATTCAGGTTTTTAGCGACGATTGTTTGCCACTCGTGCTGTATTTTTAATGCCTCTTGTTCTTCTTGCTCGGTTAAAGCCAGTGCCATTTTAAAACGAGCCGCAATTGCTGGCGCAAAATGAGAAAGCTGATCTGGGAGTTCAAGCCAGTCTCGGTGCGTTTTAGCAATCGCACTACCTTGTAATATTCTAAAGGTATCGGCAAGCTCACTTAGCAGGCTGCTTTTGGGGAGCTTAAAATCGATATGATGATTAAAATAAGGTTTGGTTTTTTCAAGCAATTGTTTAAGTGGTGCTTGTAAAGAGGGTTCAACGAGTTCAAATAGTGCTTCGCAAATAACCAGCGTATTTACTTCATTAATAGGTTGTTGTGGTAATAATACATCGCCAACGCTGCTTAATAGCTCGGCGCTTTGGGTAAGCCAACCTATGGTATCAAAGGGCGGAGCCAACGGTATTAGGCCGTCTTTTTCAATTATGTTATGGCTTGGCCTTATACCAAATAAACCACAATAGCTGGCGGGTATTCTAATTGAGCCGCCAGTGTCGGTGCCTAAGCCAATGTCAGCTAAATTAGCAGCCACTGCAGCAGCAGACCCCATACTCGAACCACCGCAAGCATGCCCTTTTAATGTAGGATTTTGTGCAGCGCCATAATGTATATTATTACCCTCTAAGCTATAAGCCAGTTCGTCAGTATGGGTAAAGCTTGTAAAATTACAGCCTTCACTCATTAATTTGTTTATGGCGCTGGATGTTTGCTGTGCCGGTTTAGCTGTTTTAAGCCAGTGTGGGTTACCAGCGCTGTTACGCTCGCCTTTAATAGCAAATACATCTTTTACCACAAGGCGCTTATTAATAAGTGTGCCTTGGTAATGTGTTTGCCATGCTTTAGGACCATGGTCACAAAAAATACCGGGCGTATTATTATTTTTGGTACTCATATCACCACTCGTTATAAAAAATCTGACCAAGCAGTCCAGATTTAGGGTGATTAAAAAGACAGATTAATTTTTATTATTTTTCAGCCCACTGCGTAACATCTTGTTTTTATTTTACAGAGCCTGATCCGCTTTTTAATCGGTTAGCTTATTATATTGTTTAAAACCTAAGCAAGAGGAATGCCATAAATTAAAAACCTGTCCAACTGGTCAGGTTTTGGTGGGCTGTATGAGGTTTATAAATGTGGGCTATAAAAATAGTGAGATTAAAAATGAGTTAAAACAAACCAATTTGGTGCGAAGGTGCACCAAGTTGGTCTTTATTTATATGGTTTTAAGTGCTAAATAAGGGACGTTTTACTGATGATTAAACCGTTAATATCGGCGTAAACCCAATCGTTAGGTTCTATGGTGGTGCTAAGCATGGTAACAGCTTGGTTTTTATCACCAAAGCCGCGCTTTAAGGTACTGCGCGGGGTAGAGCCTAGCGCCATTACAGGTAAATTCATCGTGGCAAGTATTTCTATATCTCGGCAACAGCCATTTATTATTATGCCTTCCCAGCCATTACTTAAGGCCCGCTCAGCCATAATATCGCCTATAAACGCAAAGCGTTTGCTCGCAAAACCGTTAATAACTAACACTTTACCTTTACCGTTTTCATGCAATATATCGGCGGCAAAAGAGTTGTCTTCTGGGCAGGTAACGGTCACTACTTTGCCATAAAACGTGGTTTTTTTACCAAAGTGATAAAGGCCGCTGTCTGCTACTTGCACGTTATCGCGATGATCGTCAAATAAATCGGGTGTAGTAAAGGATGTCATGGGTTAAGTCTCACTTTGCTCAGGTATTTTAAGACCAATACCTTTTAAAATTATGTGGGCAATTGATTGCGTAATTTGTGCCACATCGGTTTCGTCGTACTCTAATTTGTTCATTACGAGTAAAACCTCCGCCTGAAAGTCGGCGTAATATTGCGTGGTAGACCAAATAGTAAAGAGCAAATGGTAGGCGTCAACCTTATCCATTTTATCTGCGTCCATCCATGCTTGAAGTACATCAACCTTTTGTTTAACCCAAGGGCGGGTATTGGTTCTAAAGTAGTTTTGTAAATAAGGTGCACCGCGCAGTATTTCACTGGCAAATAAACGCGATTGCATTGGCTGATTTACGGCAAGTATTACTTTGCTTTTAATATAGTTATAAAGCACGGTAGCTGGATCGTCGTTAATTGTGACGTTATCGAGCCCTAAGTTCCAATTAGCTATTATGCGGTCGATCACAGACTCGTACAGACCATCTTTACTTTTAAAGTAATACAAAATATTAGCTTTTGGCACCTGCGCTTCTTTAGCAACCATGCTCATACTTGCTCCGTCGTAACCTAATTGCGAAAACAATTGCTCGGCGGCATCTAAAATTAGTTTTTGGTTTTTCTCGCGTGTAACTTCTTTTTTATTTGGTTTTATTTGTGTGGTCATTATAGAGTTTGCGTGTTTAACGTATTGATTGATTGTAGCTTTACTGACCAAAAGGTCAATTACTAAAAAGGGTGAATGTTAAAAACAGACGAGAGGTTTAAGCTATTAACTTTAATTGTTTAATTAAATAATTACTGTTAGTTTAGTTTCAAATTTACGGGTAGTACTTTTAGGTTGGCAAATGGGTTTTATAAGCAAAAATAAATATACACTATATGGAGTCGCTGCAATATTACTGTGGAGTTGCTTAGTTGCATTACTACGAGATATTTCTGAGTTGTTTAGCCCCATAGGTGGTGCTGCGGCTATGTATTCTGTCAGTGCGATATTTTTAATTTTGGTTATGGGAGTGCCCAAGTTTAGTGGTTTTTCGAAACGCTACTTGGTAGTAGGTACTTTATTATTTGTATCGTACGAAATTTGCTTGGCGCTTTCTATTGGTATGGCAAATAGTCGTCATCAGGCAATGGAAATGGCGGTTATTAATTATTTATGGCCCACGCTAACAATATTGCTCTCTATTATTATTGGTCGTAAAAAAGTAAGTTACTGGGTTTACCCAAGCATGATCATTGCTTTTTTAGGCGTTGCTTGGTGTATTACGGGCGATCAAGAAATGTCGTTGGATACGCTTGTGACTAACTTTGCTGATAATCCTGCTACTTACCTAATGGCATTAGCTGCGGCGTTTATATGGGCTATTTATTGCGTAGTAACGCAAAAGCTGAGTAATGGTAAAAATGCGATTACATTATTTTTTACTATTACGGCAATGAGTTTGTGGGCGCAATATGGTTTTAGTAATGAAGCGCCATTAACGTTTTCGCTCAGCTCAAGCATGACGTTATTATTAGCCGGTGTAGTAGTGGGGAGCGGTTATGCGCTGTGGAATCAAGCTATTATTGGCGGTAACTTAATGCTTTTGGGAACGCTTTCGTACTTTACACCGGTGTTTTCTACTATTATTTCGGCGCTGTATTTATCTATTACGCTGAGTGCTTCGTTTTGGCAAGGGGTTGTACTGGTAACAGTGGGCTCGCTAATTTGCTACTTTGTAACGCGAGAAAAGCCTAAACGCACAGTAAACTAATCTACGTTAGTTAATGTTTTTATATTTTAAATCTAAATTTATACCTTTAATGAGGCGTGCAATACGCCTCATTAAGTTTTTCTTTATAATTTTGCAGGTATAACTGCATAGCTTACTGATTTATTTCTAACTTTTTTTGCACAATAATAAAATATTAATGCAAATACTGCAGCGCTAATATCAACAAAACCGCTTTGATAATATTTTAAAAAATCATCAGCTAATAAAGCCTGTATAAGTGTTGACCCCCCCATACCAGCAGATAAAAGTGTAATACCCATTAAGCCCCAATAGCTAGCGTGGTGAGTTCCTTTAAAAAAGGTATAAACAACAAAGGCAAAAAATACCAAATAGTAACTATAGAGATAACTATAATTTGCGTTACCCATATATTGGTTAGTCCATTTAGCTTGTAATAAGGTTGCCGTTACCGCAATCATTGAACCCAAACACACACCAATTGTTAAATTTGCCATAAATCGTGTGCTTCGTTTGTTTGCATCTTGTTTAAAGCGCTTGTCTAGCCATAATAAGTTACCAGAATAAAATAAGAATGCGCCAAGTAGTCCCATCACAAAATAGCCCCAACGTCCCCATTCGCCCCCATATGTACCAAAGTGAAGTGAAAAGAAACTTCCTACTATATTACCCCAAACACCATCATCTCCTTGCGGATAGCTTGAGTTAAGTACTTTTAATGTATAGGGGTGTAAAAATAAGTAGTCGGTATCAGGTCCGCGAACGACAGCGCTGCTATTACTCATTTTTAATGTTGCTGTTGGACTGTTTGTATTTAAACGACTAAATGTAATGTGAATTGGCTCATAACCTGGGGCGTAGTTTTTTGCCGCTAAGAGCTGCTTATTTATGCTTGGTAAGTTTGCAATATGATAATTATGTGCTGCTGGGGCAGGTCGTTGAAAAAAGGATTTATCGTCATAAAATGCTGATAGACCATCATAAACCAGATCATGAAATGCAAATACCACCACAGTAAACGCTATAATTAAATGAAAAGGCAAGCTGGCGATCCCAACTAAATTATGACTATCGAGCCAAAAGCGACTGGCGCCTTTTTCTTTTCGAATCGCAAAAAAGGTTTTTACAAGCGTAGGTAGTAAAATAATTACGCCAGACACCAATGCTAAAAAGTACAGCGCAGATGCTATACCAAGTATATATACGCCTGATTGGTCGTGCCCAATTTCGCCTAAAAACCCTGCGGTTCGATGTAAGTAATCTATTAAATCTGCAAGTTTATTCTCACTTTGTTGCTGTATTACAAGCTCATTTTGTTGGTTTAGATAGATCACCTGTAATTGATTATCAAGCTTCATCCCGCGCTCTTTACCTTGGCTATACCAAGATAGTGGCGCTTGATTTGTTAATATATCGAGAGAAAAACCATTACCCATTTGCTCAGGGTACTTAGCTATTGCTTGGTCAACTAATGTTTGGTGATTGTTAGTGTGTGGTTTAGTCACTGGTGCACTGGCGGGATTTGCCCACTGCGCTAATTCGTATTTAAACATGGTTAAACTACCAGCATAAAAACCTATAAAAAGTACTAAACCTGCAATTATTCCTGTCCATGTATGCACGCCTTGGTAGGTACGCAAAATATCGGCTCTTACTCTCATAGCCAATTCCTTAAAATTATAAATAAACTATATAGCGTTATATTTAAGCCCCCAAGTGTCAGCCAAGCATTTTTTGCTGAACTAAACAGGTAGGTAAAGCTAAAAATAGTTAACCATAAAATGGGTATCATCCACATATTAAATTGCACTTTGTCGGGCGCATCTATGCCTCCCGCTCCGTACCATGCAAAAAAAGCAACGAGAATAAACGCTAGCGCTAGCCCTAAAAAACAACCAGCCAAACTTTTGCCAAGCCAAGTTGGTTTTATTTTTTGCCTTTGTGCAGATGACATTATTTTACTTCCTTGTGTTTAATCAGGCCTACGAGCGGAATTATTATTAAAGCGAGCATTATCATTAAAATGATAAAAAATACGGCTGCCGCATTAGAAAAAGCATATAAGGCTAATGGTATGGCAATAACAAAAAGGATAAATGCGAGCTTGCGCCAGCTTTTGTTAATGGGTTTGCTTAGAAGTCGTTGGTGGCGGTTACTAAGATAAAACAGGGATGTAGCAGTAAATAAAATAAGAGAAAGGGTAAGTTGCAACATAAATTAAAACACTTATTAACGATGTTACTATTCTAAATGATAACTAAACTCAATTGCAACAAGTGTGTGTTTGTGCTATTTTTTCGAAAAATAAAACAACTATCCATAAAAGGAAATAACTGTGGTAGCTTCATTTAAGCCTAATAAACTTTCACTACTGGTTACAAGCTCTTTGTTATTGGCTCAAAGCAATGCATTTGCTGATGAAACAAGTCGAGAATCAATAGATACAATTATTGTAACAGGCGAAAAAATCGAAAGGTCACTCAAAGATACGATTACATCGGTTGCCGTGGTAGATAAGTCACTATTAGAAAATGGACAACTAGGTTCGGTTTCAGAAGCTTTGGCAGAAATGGCAAATGTAGTGGTACTTACTGGAGCCGTGCCAGATATGCGCGGTGTGTCGGGTAATGGTGGTGCAACAGGTTTTAACTCATTTAGTGGAGGCTCTAAAGCAAGAGTATCAACGCTTGTTGATGGTGTAAGTCAGCCATTTGTAGCTGATTTAACCGGTGATACAGGTTTGTGGGATATAGATCAAATCGCGGTATACCGTGGACCGCAGTCAACTAGCAATGGTCGTAATAGCATTGGTGGTGCAGTTTATATGACAACCAAAGCACCAACACAAGATTTTGAAGGTGCTGTACGCGTTGGGTATAGAAATCAAGATAGTTACCTTGATACAGCCGCTGTTGTTTCGGGGGCTTTAATTGAGGATGTACTAGCATTTCGTTTATCTACTCAATATGTAAATGGTGAAACCTTTAGCAACCCAACGATACATGAAACCAATCCAACAGATAAAAACTTAAATCAGCTTAATACCAGTAGTACGCGTGCAAAATTACTGTATACCCCAACGACCGATTTAGCTGTACAGCTAACTTACTCTACCTACAGTGAAGAGGGTAATACAGGTCGTAAGTACTTTGAAGGTGATGAACCGTTTGATTATGTACCGTTATTTCAGCGCGATATGGATACCCAGTCAGACACGACCCAGGTAAATATTGATTATAAAATAAATGATAACTTTTCGTTCGATATATTACTCGCTTATATGGATTATGACTGGGGCTTTGAAGCATATGAGGCACTTGCCAGTGCGGAGTCTGATATTTCTATGGATGAAAAAAATATCACAATTGATAGTAAATTAAATTTTGGCTTAAATAGTGATTTTTATTCGGGTTTTGTAGGTATTGCTTATTTTGACCGTGAACAAGACTTTAAAAGCGTTGGTGCAACCAATTATTTTGGTGACGATAGTAGTGACTCTAAAGCAATTTATGGCGAAACAAGCTTTGAGTTAACAAATGAGCTTACGTTAACAGCGGGGCTGCGAGTTGAGCGTGAAGAACAACTTCGTAATTTTGATATGGCTTTTGGCGGCAGTAGGTTAGTTGAGCAATTAGATAATTCTAATACGATAAAACTACCTACGTTAGCTGTTCAATATAAAGTAACTAACAACACTACCTTATCGGCAAGTGCTCGTCGTGGTTATAACGCTGGTGGTGGTGCCTTAGATTTTGCTGCACAAGAATATTATTACTACGAGCAAGAATCAGTAAATACCTATGAAGTAGGCTCGCGTAGCGTACTAAATAATGGTGATTTAAATATTAGTGCTAATATTTTTTACAATAACTTTAATGGTTATCAAGCCTTAAGCTCAAGTCGAAAAATCACTAATATTGACGATGCGCATAGCTATGGCTTAGAGCTTGAAGCATATAGCATGTTAGGTGAGCAATGGCAGTTACACGCAGGGCTAGGTTTGTTAAAAACTAAAATAGATGAATCAGCGACTTATTCAGATGCAGTGGGTAACGAATTAAACTCAGCACCAGAGCTAACTGCAAGTTTAGGGTTATCGCATTGGTTTACAGATAGCTTAAAGTTAAATGTGAGCGCTAATTATGTAGACGATTACTATGGAGATTTAACTAATACAGAAGAGCGTGTTGCCGGAGGTTATACAATTACGCGTGCAACAATAAGCTATAACAGCGATCATTGGTTGGTGAGTGCTTTTATTAATAATGCATTAGATGAAGAAGCATTTACGTCAGTTGAACCTGCAAGTGGTCCCTACCCAACAGGTTATGTTGCGGTAGTGAATCCTCAAACGTTAGGTGCTTCAGTAACGTATCGTTTTTAACGTGCTTCTAAAATAATGAATTGGAAATTGTAACGCTACTTTTTAAAGGTAAAATAATTTAAAGCCCTAAAGCCCTAAAGCCCTAAAGCCCTAAAGCCCTAAAGCCCTAAAGCATTAGGGCTTTTAAATAAAGGGGGAACTTTAACCGAGCTTAAATTAAATAATGTCGCGCACTTGTTGTTTAAATGACTTGCCAATTTTAACTGACACGCCTGATGCTAGTTGAACGCTTTCAGTACTTAACGCGACCACTTTATTTTTGTTAATCACGTAAGATTTGTGGACTTGAATAAATGAAGTATCAAGTTCCTGCAATATGTATTTGAGAGTACTGCTTGCAAGTAATGATTTTTCACCTTGCCATACTCTTACGTAATTTCCATACGCTTCAAACATGTCTATGTCGCTTAATTGAATTTTATGTTTTTCACGATCGATTTTAAGCGTAATAGTCAGAGGTGCCTTGGGATTTAGCGTTATGTGTTTTCTTTTTTTCCGTACTTTATTGAGTGCTTGTTCAAGGCGTTGCGCAGAGACTGGTTTTAGTAGGTAGTCAGTTACGTCAAGTTCAAAACCGGCTAAAGCATATTCTTGATACGCACTAATAATAATCACTTGTGGTCGATTCGCGAGCACTTTTAGTAATGCAATCCCTGATAGTTCGGGCATGTTTATGTCTAAAAATAACAAATCAATAGATGATGTGGCTAAAGCACATAATGCATCTTTAGCGTTAAGGTATTGTCCGCTTATATTAATATCTTTATGGGCACTTAAATGATGCAGTATAACGTCATGCGCGAGCGGCTCGTCATCAACAATTATTGTGTTTAGCATGCAGCCAGCTCCAATTTAAGTGTGGTTTGCCAAAGGTTTTTATTTTCATTAATAATTAATGTGTGCTTATTTGGATATAAAAGAGTTAGCCTACGGCGTAAATTGTTAAGTCCCATCCCATGCTCTGAATTGTTATTAGGTAGAATAGGGTTAGAGGAAAATAGCGTTAGTATGTTATCGGCCATGGTGATTTTAAACACAACCGTTACTTTTTGTGACGTGGGCTCTACACCATGCTTTATCGCGTTTTCTAAAATCATTATTAACAGTAGCGGCGAAATTAAATAGTGTTGTTGATGTTCAGGCCATTGCACATCAAAGTTGCAGCGCTCAGCGCTTCGCAAACGCTGTAATGCAATAAAACCTTTTAAGTAATTGATTTCTTTTTCTAAACTCACCTGTGCTTTTTGGCCTTCATAAACACTGTAACGCAGTAAATTAGCTAATTGCATAACAAGATCTGGTGCATTATCTGCTTTTTTTAATGTCAGCGCGTAAAGGTTGTTTAATGTATTAAATAAAAAATGAGGGTTAATTTGCTGCTGAAGTAGCATTAGCTCTGTTTTTGTTTGTTGCTGGGCAATGTTGCTAATTTGAACGTGTTGTTGCTGTCGTTCAAACGCTAAAATAATCGGTGTGCTTATAGCTAAAAACAAAAATACGAACTGATAATTTTCAGGGCTGAAAATATTATCATTACCGCCTGGTGTTAAGTTAGCAATGCCTGAGGGTAAATCGTTAATAGGTAACAGTAGCAAGCACGATGTTAATATAGGTGTAAGTACAACGAGGCTTATTAAACTTGCAAACAAAAATATTAATACGCCATGATAGGTTAATACGTAGCGTATTAATAAATATCTATTTAATAAATACACTCCATATACTAATCCGGCACAAACAGTAATTTGCCAAAGGTAACCCAAAAAAGTATCAAACTGTGTGAATACTTTATAAACATCAATAACAGGCTCAATAGGCTGGTTTAACATAGGATCAGTGTGCGTATTGAGTATGCTTGATGTAACTATTGCCCAACCTAAAAGTACTATAAACACGACTGTATCAAGTGAAAACAAGGATTTAAGCCATTTATTACTCAACACATTGTTATTTTTATTAGTGCGTTTAGTAATAAGCCATATACCACTTGCAGATGCGCACAGTGTCCAACATTGTGCATCAAGGTATTGCCATTGCGAAAAGTTAAGAAGTTGGTTATTAAATACTAGCAAGAGAGATGGATAGGCTAAAAAGCCTAACAGCCAAACTATGATTGCGGGTGTAAGTAATAAACGATATGCAAACGCATGGGCAATAAAAAAGGGAATACACTGTAAAAAAAGTTGAATATTAATAGCCAGATATTGGCTAGTTGAATCCATATGTGATGACAAAAAGCGTATATGAGAGTCGAGCATAATAGCGGCTATTAGCGGTAAAAAAATTATTAGCTGGGTAATGCTAAAGCGTTGCCATATTGGTGTATTGGCTTGCTGCATATGTGACTCCGTTTTTATTATAGTTTCTGAGCAGATACGCTTAGATAAAATTGTCTTTTTATTTTAAACATTACCTTTGCACAATTCACTACGCTGAGCGCGCTAGTTTATCCATAAAACTGTTTCAATCATAATTTATTTTTAAAATAATTATTTTATTTCATAGGGTTAGTAACCGTTTTAAGCATACTAGGCCGTTTATTTAAATGATGAAAGGTCATATTTAAATGACCAACGTTACTTTTTTATGTTCATCATTTATTTCAATACGTTAACCATTATTTTCTCGCTTGTATTGACTTGCTTTCTTAAGCTGGTGCTATACCAATTAAGGATGAAACTAATGCTTACACTGAAAAATATCAACAAAAAATACGCAGATGGTACGCAGGCTTTGAATGATGTGACGATCACTCTACCCGCCGGTATGGTCGGTCTACTTGGCCCTAATGGAGCGGGTAAATCAACACTTATGCGCACACTCGCGTGTTTACAAAATGCCGACTCCGGACATATTAATTTTAATGGCCTTGATGTGATTAGCCAACCAGATGCGCTTAGATCGCAGCTAGGTTATTTACCACAATATTTTGGTGTGTATCCCAATATGAGTTGTCGAGCGTTACTTGAGCATATTGCCGTATTAAAAGGTATAGATGGTAATGCACGCAAAAACCAAATTAATAGTTTACTTGAACTAACCAATTTGACTCAGTTTGCTAATAAAAAAGTTGTTAATTTTTCGGGAGGAATGAAGCAGCGTTTTGGCGTGGCTCAGGCTTTGTTAGGCAACCCAAAGCTAATTATTATGGATGAACCCACTGCTGGGCTTGATCCTGTGGAGCGAGAAAGTTTAAATAATTTACTCGTTAGTATTAGTCAAAATAGGTTGGTATTGTTATCGACCCATATTGTTGAAGATGTTGAAAATTTATGTCACTACGTGGCCATTATAGATCAAGGAGCACTCATACAAAGCGGTGACGTAAAAGAGTTACTAGTTCCTTTAGAAGGTAAGATTTGGCAGCTCGAAAGTTTACCCACGGGCATACCGAATCAGTATGTATTAAGTAAGAGCCATCGCTATGGTAGAGCGTCATTTCGTGTGTATGCAGACACGGCTCCTGCACAAAATGCAATAAACTCGCCCGCTACGCTTCAAGACAAGTACTTTTTTGCACTTAATGAAGGAAGTCAAACATGTTAATTTTTAATGAGTGGCGATATGCAGTGCGCCAACCACTTGTTTGGCTGTGCATTATTATCCCTTTGGTATTTGCGGTTATGTTGTCCTCTGGGCTTGCAGCAGTTGAAGTTGATTCGTTAAAACAATTTAAGTTAAATATTACAATGCTACAAATGATGCAGTTACCTGTGCTTGTAGGAGTATTGGCACCCGTTATATTTTTACGAGATCAGCACGCGTCAATGCAGGAGCTTATTTATGCTACGCAAACTAGTTTATTTAAGCGCAGTTTAGCAAGAGTATGCTTACTGATTTTCTTGGTTTTTATTATCAGCTTAATTAGCGATTTAGTAATGATATACATGCATGTAAGGCAATTGGGCTATATACCAAATGTGGTTTATTTTACTGTATTTAATAGCTTTTTAGTATTGTTACCAAATAGCTGCTTTTTAGTTGTTATTGCCTTTTTTGTTTGCCATAAATCAGCTAATTCATTACCCAATTATGTTGTTTTTACGGTGTTGTGGATAGGCTACATAATGCTTGCAAGTATTACCGGAAATCCAATGCTTGCTGGAAGTAGTATTATAAGCAATCGCTTTTATACATTATTTGTTTGGCTTGACCCTTTTGCATACACTGCCGTAATAAACAGTTTAACCAATTCATTAGGGGCTTCATTTGCTATTAATCGCGTTGTTGTGAGTATGCTTGCTGTTGGTATTTTTTATATTACTTTTAGTAAAAATAAAAAACACACATTATTAAAGAGTAAAAAAACTAAAAATACTAACGAATACATTCGTTACAACACGTTAAAACCCGCTGAATATAAAACAGCGAGAGTCACGCAAAAGCCATTTTTGATGATGGCCAGTTTATACAAAACTACGCTGGTTAATTTGGTTTCACACCCTGTTACTTTACTGATTATTTTTGTTTGGCCGGTGATGGTTTTTAATAGTGTTGCCTCGTCGTCTGGTTATGTTGAACCAATGAGTGTTATGAGTACCACAAGCCTTGATGCAATTAGCTATTATGCATTTGATATGCAATTGTTGTTTGGCACTTTATTAATGGCTTTGTGGAGCTGGCAAGTAAGCTGCTTTGCTAAATACTATAATATAGCTGAGCTGATCGCTGCTACACCGCTCAAAACATATTACTTTTTAAACAGTCAGTTATTGGTCCTAGGTACTATGATATTGGTTTTTTTAACAATGAGCTTATTAGGGGCAAGTGCAGCTCAGTGGTTTTTACACAGTGCATATCAATTTGAAGTACATTTAACCATTTTATTTTTGATGGCAATTGTGCTTGCCATTATTGCGTGTGTATTTTTGTGTGTATTTAATTTGTGTCGTTCGCAGCTTATTGCGGGTTTGCTAATTGCTGTTATTTTACTGATCAAATTTACACCGATAATGACTTATCTTGGTCTTACGCATACATTGTGGAGTGTTGGTTGGACGCCTTTGCAGGCACCTGATAACTTTTGGGGTTATCGTGCAAGTATAAGTAGTTATTGGCCTTATATATCAGTTTGGTTAGTGGCGTGTATAAGTTTAGTTATAATTACGGGAGTTTTTAATCACCGAGGTGCCGGGTTGAGCCAAAGAGTAATGGGGGTTAAACATTTTTGGTTACTTATACCTTTACTTATCACTGTGGCGCTATTTACTCAATTACATTTAAGACTGGTTGAGGAGAAGCCTTTAACCAACTCGCATAAACGCGAGGCATTTAAAGCACAATACGAAAAAGCATTCTCACAATGGCGCAATGTAGCACAGCCAAGCATTATGCACATTGATGCTAATGTAGACTTTTATCCGCATCAGCAGCAAGCTCATTTTTCCTTAATATATACCTTAAAAAACACCCATCAAGCCCCTATTAAAGAGATATTGGTTGGGCGCTCTGGTTTTTATAAATGGGCCGATATTGAAATCGATGGCGCGCAAAGGGCTAAAAGCTTTCCCTTGCTTAATCAAGCTGTGTTTAAGTTTGAGAATGAAATGCAGCCAGGAGAAATACGTAAACTAGTTACACGGTTTGATGTTCATCAAGCTAAGCTTTGGCCAGTAAGAGGCCATCAGATAATAACCCCTGAATTTAGCTATATACGATCAGTGCCTTTATTGCCGACTGTTGGCTATCAAGGTAATTATGAATTAACCGATCCGATACTTCGTCAGCAACACGCACTTAAAGTGAAGTCGGTTATTAGACCCACGAAGCTATTTGCTAAAACGGTGAAAGCAAGTACTCATTACCAGTGGCTTACTATGTCGAGTAAAGTGAGTACAACAAGTGGTTATCAGGTTATAACCCAAGGAGAGGAAATATCACGTACCAGCAAAGATGACCGCGAAATATTTCATTTTGAGACTCGTGCACCCATAAATGCAATCCCAGCTTGGGTGACGGTGCCTTATTCCCCTGTTACCAAGCAGCAAAATGGCGTGATGTTAAACGTGTTTGCTAAAGATAAAAACGAGCCAGCACGAGCGGAGTCTATAGCTATAAACCTCAGCGCAATGGGCGATACAATAAAATGGCTTAATAATATAAGCCCTTATAGAGCAAAACAATTGAGTTTAATAGGCTCGCCTAGTGTTGGTGCTAAAGGTTATGCATTGCCGCAACTTATACTTATTGAAGACAGTGTTGGTTTTAGATCAAAGCCAAGCGCTAATGCAGGCTTTGATCAACGCTATCGCCGTGCAGTTCACGAAACCGCTCATCAATGGTTTGGCCATGATATTGGTAATGGGGTACTTTCAGATAGCGCTTTTTTAGTGGAGTCTATGGCAAAGTATATTGAGCTTGTTGTTATAGAGCAGCGTTATGGGAAAGCGACAATGCAAGCGCTGGTTGAGTATGAAACAACACGCTACGAGCAAAGTATGTTGATGAACATAAAGGAGCGATCAGCCTTAGTTGATGCTACACAAAGCTTTGACCAATATTCGCAAGCAACTATTGTCTTTGCTAAGCTACGCGCTGCTATTGGGGATGAACCCATTATTAATGCGCTCAAGTTGGTTTGGGAAAATCATGGTTATCCAAACAGTCCCGCCAATTCTATGGATTTTATACGAGCATTAAAACATGAAGCTGGAAAAGAACAAGAAAGCTTAATAAACACACTGTTTTTAGAGTAAGTACGTTTAATTTGAACATATATTTAGTAAATCAAAAGCCCTATTATTTTAGGGCTTTTTGTTGCGTGCAGATTATTTTGCATTACTTACCTGTGCTAGTAACTCTATAACTTTTTGTTGACCAAATGTTTGTGCAAATTGCTCTGCCGTTTGACCTGCTTTGTTTTGATGCGCGTTGTCGCAATCAAGTGATACAAGTGTTTTAGCTATACTAAATTCACCTCTAAAAATAGCAGCCATAAGCGCTGTGTTACCTCGGTTATCTTCTAAACAGGCATTAGCGCCTAAGTGCAAAAGCGTGTTTACCGTGTTTTTATTGCCATGATAAGTGGCAATCATTAATGCGGTGTAACCTTTATTGTTGTAGCTGTCGATAGGAATACCGGCATCTACAAATTGCTCTATTACGGCTGTATCGTTTGTACGAGCTGCGGCAAAGTAATAAGCAAATAAGCTTTGGTATTGTGTTTTTGCAGAATGTTGGCTTTCAACTTGCGTACTGGGTGTTTGTGTACTTGGGGTATTTTGAGCGTAAACGTTACTGGTAAAGCTCAGTAGTAGAGCGACTATAATTAATAAATTACGCATAACAATTGTCTCTTATAAAAAGAGGAAGGGGGGGTTATCCCTTCCTCATAATTGTGGTTGCTTATATAGCAGCTTGCTTAGTTGGGACTAATTTTTACAACTGATTACTTACAGCTAGTTAATTACAACTAGCTACTTACAAGTTAGCTGCTAGTTGTTTAACCATTTTAATATCGCCGTTTACAGCTTTAGTTAAACGTGTACCGTACTCACTGTCTGCTTTGTAAAAGTGGCTAAGCATTTTGTGTTTAACATTGCTGTTTTGCACTTTGCCTAAATCGCCTGCAAGGTTATTAACGAGGTTTGTACGTTCTTGCTTGCTAAAACCACGGTATAAAACACCGGCTTGCGCGAAGTTTTGTTGCTTTTTAATCGCGGCTTGCTGTACGTAGCCTTTAAGCTCGGTTTGGCTTCTACGTGCAATTGGGTTTTCAGCAACGTTTTCTTGACTTGGCTGGTAGTTTACATTGCCTGTAGTGTTACCAATATTCATTGCGCCGTCTTGGTTGTAGTTAACTACTTCAACTTTTGCACGGTTAATTGGCAATTGCTGGTGGTTAGCACCTAGGCGGTACATTTGTGTATCAGCGTAAGAAAACATACGACCTTGTAATAGTCTGTCTTCTGATGGCTCAATACCTGGAATAATGTTTGCCGGTGCCATTGCTACTTGTTCTGTAGATTGGAAGAAGTTAGTTGGCATACGGTTTAAGGTCATTGTTCCTACTTTAGTTTCTTTAATGTCTAACCACATTTTTGTTGCATCTAACGGGTTGTAATCAAAGTCATCAAGTTGCGACGGATCAAGCGTTTTAATGTACAGATCCCATTTAGGGAAATTACCTTTATTAACTTCAGTGTATAAATCGTGAGTTAAGTGCTGGAAATCTTTACTTTGCACCTTTGCTACTTCTTTTGCGTCAAGGTTATCAATGCCTTGTTGGCTTACCCAATGAAACTTAACGTATTTAACATCACCCGATTTATTAATCATTTTGTAAGAATGAACACCCCAGCCGTCCATTTTACGAAGGCTTGCTGGTGTACCGTAGTCGCTGTAAACCCACGTTAGCATTTGTGTAGAACCTGGTTCGTGGGAGAAAAAGTCAAATACACGGTTAGGATCTTGAATGTTATCTACCGGAGATGGTTTCAAAGAATGGATCATATCTGGAAATTTAATCGCATCACGTATAAAAAATACCGGTAAGTTAAGGCCGACTAAATCCCAGTTACCTTCATCAGTATAAAACTTAATTGCAAAGCCGCGTGGGTCACGCAATGTTTCTGGGCTGCCTTTAGAATGAATTACTGATGAAAAGCGAACAAATACGTCTGTTTCTTTACCTACTTCTGAAAAAGGGGCTGCAATTGTTAAATCGTCTAACTCTTTAGATGCTACAAACACACCATGTGCACCAACACCACGGGCATGAACAACACGCTCAGGAATACGCTCACGTGCAAAGCGTTGTAGTTTTTGAATTAGTTGTACGTCTTCTAGTAATACACTGCCACGTTCGCCAGCAGTAATCGAGTTTTGGTTGTCGCCAACAGCTGCGCCGTTATCTTTAGTAAGTGTTGTTGCTGCGCTTGCCGGTAATGCCATTGCAAGTGCTAGTGCAGTTAGTGTTAATTTTGTTTTGTTTATTTGAGTATTCATTGTCGACCTCATCTATTTAAAAGTGCCGGCAGTGGTGCAGGCTGTTAATCTGTTAACGATAGTATTGACTTTATTAACTTCGGTAAAACTGATTAATTAGATTGATGTGATTTGTAAAACAGATGAAATAAATTAACAGGAGCACTTTTTACGTTAACGGAATTTTTTTACTACGACCTTGGTCGCAATATGCTTTTATAAAGTTGATTAAATACAAAGGTTTTTAGTTTTATCTGAGTGTATTTTCACCAAGCTGGTGCGTTTTATACTTACAGTGTGTTGACATATTCGTGCAATAAAGGGAATATGCTCAATCGATGGGCTTATGCTCATTATTGAGTTGCACTAAAAAGCTGCACAATATTAATCGCGCTTAACTCGTTATACTTAAATTAGCTAAACCAAACAGTTTTAATAAGGTGACAAGATGAATACTAACATTGAGCTAGTGATATTTGATTGTGATGGCGTTGTTATTGATAGCGAAATTTTAAGCGCACAAGTACTCATTAATATGCTTGTTGAAAAAGGCGTTGATATTGACCGTGCTTATGTACAGCAACACTTTTTAGGCTGCAATTTTAAAACAGTAAGCCAAAAAATAGCGGATGCATTTAATGTCACTCTTCCTGAAAGCTTTGAAGGTGACTACCGCGAAGCACTGTTAAACGAATTTGAAACCGGGCTAACCACGACTGACGGTATAAAAGACGTACTTAACAATTTAGCTGTGCCTATTTGTATAGCTACTAGCAGCAGCCCAGCACGCACCGCAAAAGCGTTGAGCGTAGTGAGTTTAAGTAAGTACTTTAGCGATACGGTTTTTACCAGCAGCGAAGTTAAGCGTGGCAAACCAGCACCCGATTTATTTTTACATGCAGCTAAACAAATGGGTGTAAAGCCAGAGCATTGTTTAGTGATTGAAGACAGTAAAGCCGGCGTAAATGCAGGAATCGACGCCAACATGCAAGTACTGCATTACAGCGGTGGGCAACATATGCAAGGCTCTGTTAATCATGTGCACAGTGCTTACCCAAATGTTGATCATTTACCGCATTGGCAAGATTTTTTTAGTGCATACCCTGCACTTAAAAAGCAGTAAACACGCGGCTTTTTAAATAAACAAAGTTTTAAACGTGATTTGCTCGCCTTACACACTGACAGGCAAGCAAACGCAAAATATAAATGTAGATGGTTTTGCTTTACTAAAAATAAAACAAGACATGGCGAAACATCATGCGTTTATAAGCCAAATTATAAAAGGCAAAGTATTTAGGTATTAAATCTTTTGCTGTTAACAATAGGAAATACCATGGCAACGAGTCCACACACACAAACATTTAAAGATGTAAACGAAGAGCAACTTCCTGTTGCTAATAATAAGCTTCACGGCTGGAAACATTTTGCAGGGCTATATGCTGGCGAACATGTTGCGGCTACTGAATTTGTTATTGGTGCAACGTTTGTTGCATTAGGCGCTTCAACCATCGACATTCTACTGGGTTTATTAATAGGTAACCTGTTAGCAATGTGTTCTTGGTGGCTGATTACTGCACCCATTGCAGTAGAAACCCGCTTAAGTTTATATAACTACTTAAACAAAATTGCTGGTAACTCAATGACCAAGCTCTATAACTGGGCTAACGTGGTTATTTTTAGTGTTATATCTGCCGCGATGATCACGGTATCCTCCACCGCCGTGCGGTTTTTGTTTGATATACCTGCACAACTTGATTGGTATCCAAATAGCTTTTGGTTTGTAGCCATTGTTTTAGCTGTTGGCTCTATTGTTGTGTTTGTTGCGATGTATGGCTTTTCTACGGTTGCTGACTTTTCGAAACTGTGTGCGCCGTGGCTATTTGTTATATTTATTGCAGGTTCGTTCGCGTTATTCCCTGAGCTTTCAAATCACGTATTAGGTTCTACCTCTTTAACTAGCTTTAGCGACTTTATGACCATAGGCGACTCCTCCATATGGACGGGCACCAATGCCGATGGTGAAAAAGGTATTGGCCTATTAGAAGTGATTGGCTTTGCATGGGCTGCTAACTCAATTACTCACTTTGGTTTAATCGACATGGCTATTTTTAGATTTGCTAAACGCAAAAGCTATGGTTTGTTTTCTGGTGTGGGCATGTTTTTTGGTCATTACTTAGCGTGGATCTCTGCCGGTATTATGGGCGCAGGTGTTGCGGTATTACTTAAAACAACTATTTCATCACTTGATCCGGGCGATGTTGCATACCATGCATTAGGTTGGACTGGTTTTGTTATTGTAATTATTGCCGGTTGGACTACAGCTAACGCAAACCTTTACCGTGCAGGCCTTGCAGCACAATCTATATTTGTTAATCAATCACGTGAACGCACAACCGCTATTGTAGGTGTTGTAACCGTGATTATTGCGTGTTTCCCGTTTGTATTTTCACAAATGCTTCCGCTACTTACCTACGCAGGCTTATTAGTTGTGCCAGTAGGCGGCATTGTGTTTGCTGAACATGTGTTATTTCCTAAAATTGGCCTAACACGTTACTGGGCTAAATATAAAAACATTACTCGCAGCGTACCGGCTATAGCATCTTGGGCGTTAGCGCTTGTGTTTGGCTTTGGCTTAAACGCAATTGATGTAATGTCGTTTTACTACTTGTTTATTCCTACGTGGATTTTCACAATTGTTATTTACACGCTTTTAGCTAAAAAATACGGCGCCGGTGAAGATTACACACAAGAGATTGAAGCAGAAGAGCAAGAGCAACGTGATATTAAAGAATATCAAGCCGCTGAAGCTAAAGACATTCCAAAGCCAGTAATTGACAGCTCTGTATTTACCAAAGTACTTAATGCGGTTTCTACGGTTTCACTGGTTATTATTTTTATATTTGCCAGCCAGGTGATGTTTTTCAGTGAAACTATGAGTATGTACAGCGCTAATAAATCGCAATTCGAAATAGCCTGTTTTATTTGTACTGTTATTTATTTTGTTACTGCGTACTGGTCGTTAAAACGCCATAAAGTACTCAATACAGCATCGTAATTACTTATCGTAATACAGTATCGTAATTTATATTTTATTTTTGTTTAGTAAGGTCGCACCATGACGCAACATCAACACACTGACGCTCTAGTTACAGGGCTAAACCAACTAAGCTTGGCTCAATTACCAAGCCATGTTGATACACCAACCTACGACCGTAGCGCAGTTAAAGCCGGTATTGTTCATATTGGCGTGGGCGGTTTTCATCGTGCTCATCAAGCGGTATATGTTAACGAGCTTTTAAAAACCCCAGGCTCTGAGCAATGGGGCATATGTGGTGTTGGCCTTTTAGAGGGTAATCGTGGTCTGCGTGATATTTTAAAGCAGCAAGATTACCTTTATACGCTTACTGTTAGACACCCAGACGGTAAAATAGATAACAAAGTAATAGGCTCAATGATCGACTTTTTGTTTGCTCCAGAGGACAAACAAGCGGTAATTAATAAGTTAGCGCACAGCGATACTAAAATTGTGTCGCTTACTATTACCGAGGGCGGCTACAACTTTAACCCTGCAACGGGCGAGTTTGACACCAGCAATCCAGATATTATTAACGACATTAATAACCCGAACGACCCAATTACAGCGTTTGGTTACATTACGGCTGCGTTAAAACTGCGTAAAGAGCAAGGCTTAGGCGCATTTACAGTGCAGTCGTGCGATAACATTCAGCACAACGGTAACGTAACACGCAAAATGCTTTTAGCCTTTGCTACAGAGCAAGACAAAGACCTAAGTGAGTGGATTGAGCAAAACGTATCGTTTCCAAATGCGATGGTTGACCGTATTACACCGGTATCTAAAAAGAGTGATATTGATTACGTGGTTGATGCATATGGTGTTAGCGACGAGTGGCCAATTACCTGTGAGTCGTTTACACAATGGGTAATAGAGGACACATTTAGTGACTCTCGTCCAAATTGGGATGTTGTTGGTGCTCAGTTTGTTACTGATGTAACGCCTTATGAAACCATGAAAATACGTTTACTTAATGCAGGGCATTCTGTACTTGGTTTATTAGGTTCAATCCATGGCTATGGCACTATTGATGAAACGGTATCGGATGAATTATTTGCCACATACCTGCGTGCTTTTATGGATAAAGAAGTAACGCCAAATCTTGAACCACTTGAAGGCATTGACCTTGAAAGCTACAAAGATACGTTAATAGAGCGTTTTGCTAATCCTAATATTAAAGACAGCCTAGCGCGTATCTGTAGTGAAAGCTCAGCTAAACTGCCTAAGTTTTTAATTGCCACAATTAACGAAAACCTAGTACAAGGTCGAGATGTATCACTGGCAACGCTTGTTATTGCAACTTGGTGTTTATACAGCGATAAGGGTTTAAGTGAAAACGGCGAAAAGCTTGAAATTCAAGATGCGATGCACAAAGAGCTTAATTCTTACGCGCAAGAGACTCAAACTAGCCCGTCTGCATTTTTAAAGTTAACGAGCTTGTTTGGTAAGCTTGAGCATAACGAAACGTTTACTGCTGAATATAAAAAGTCGATTGCTGCGTTGTATGCACCTAATAGTAAAATTAAAGCCATTATGCAGGCTGTACTTGATCAAAAGAGTAACTAATTATGAGCATTTTAATTAATCATAAATCAGGCGAAAACGTAAGTGTTAGCTGCTTTGGCGAAGTGCTGTGGGATTGTTTTGATTCAGGTAAACGCTTAGGTGGCGCGCCACTTAATATGTGTGTGCGTATCAACTCACTAGGCATTAAAGCCGATATGATCAGCGCTGTTGGCAACGACGAGTTAGGCGCTGAGCTACTAGGCGAAATTACTAGCAAAGGCGTAAGCTGCGAATACATTGCTATTAATAGTGACAAAAAAACCAGCACGGTTGAGGTAACACTCGACAGTGGCGGCTCAGCAAGTTATGAAATAGTGGCAGACACTGCGTGGGATAATATAGCGCTTACTGATGAGTTACTTAGTAAAGTTAAAAGTAGCGATGTATTTGTATTTGGCAGCCTAATTGGGCGAAGCGAAGCGTCACTGGCAACATTAAATCAACTAGTTGATGTAGCAAACTTTAAAGTATTTGACGTAAACCTACGTGCACCGCATTACAAGCTAGAAACACTTGTAGATTTAATGAATAAAGCAGACTTTATTAAATTAAACGATGAAGAGCTATACGAAATAGCAAAAGCGATGGGTTGTAAGTTTCATTCGCTTGAACAAAATTTAGCGTTTATAGCACAGCAAACAAATACCGATTACTTATGTGTAACCAAAGGTAGCCACGGTGCTTTATTAACAATCAAAGGCGAGAATTTTTATAATTCAGGTTATTTAATTAGCGTAATTGACACTGTTGGCGCAGGGGATTCGTTTTTAGGTTCGTTAATTTATCAGCTTTGTAGCAACGACGACGCGCAATATGCCGTTGACTTTGCATGTGCCGTTGGAGCAATGGTCGCCGAAAGTTCTGGCGCAACACCTACTTTAACGCATCAACAAATTAGTGAGTTTATGAACCCACTTTAAAAAACATTGTGTGTGAAAGCGGTTATAACGTAAAAGTTTAACCGCTTTTTTTGTGCCCAAAATAAGACGTGTGTAATAAACATTCAATGTGGAGCGTTAAGTGTGCAGGTTGCGTAAATAGTGGCTTATATCGATTATTGTATTAGCTAAACGTCTTATTGTTTGAGGGTTGAAGCTTTGTTATTGTTCGTCGATTATTCACGGATTGAAAAGGCGGGGCGACACACAATGCGCTCTATAACTAAAATACAAAAAGAGAAACGTGCTTTATGATCATCTTTTTTATCTGCCTCACTATTTTAATACTGGGCTATAAGTTTTACAGCCCATTTGTTGAAAAACAAGCCGGTTTGGATTCAACTGCTGACACACCACAAAAACGCTTTAGCGAAGGTGTTGATTACGTAGCTATTCACCCTGTACGAGCATTTTTAATTCAGTTTTTAAACATTGCTGGCGTAGGTCCAATATTTGGCCCAATTTTAGGTGCTTTATACGGACCAGTTGCACTAGTATGGATTGTACTTGGTAATGTTTTAGGTGGCGCTGTACACGACTTCTTCTCAGGTGTAATGAGTATAAAAGAAGACGGTAAAAGCCTACCAGAAATCGCAGGCCATTATTACAACGTCGTATTTAAAGGCTTTATGCTTGTATTTACTGCCATGCTACTGTTTTTTGTAGGTGTAGTATTTATTATGAGCCCTGCAGGTTTGCTAAGTAACCTTGATTTTTTTGAAGGTACAATACTGGCAAATAATACCTTTTGGGTACTCGCTATTTTAGCGTATTACTTTTTAGCTACCTTGCTACCAATTGATAAAATCATTACTAAGTTTTACCCAATTTTTGGTGCGCTAATGATTGTAATGACAGTGGCAATTGCTATTTCATTACTTATTAATGCGCCGCACTTACCGGTACCAAGTGACTTTTTAGCTTACTTTGAAGCTGATCACGCTCATGACTTTTTAGAGCCAAATCCTGATGGACTACCAACATGGCCATTGTTATTTATAACAATTACCTGTGGTGCTATTAGTGGTTTTCACTCTACTCAAGCGCCAATTATTGCGCGTTGTTTAACTAACGAAAAATACGTACGTCCAGTTTATTACGGCGCTATGATGTGTGAAGGTATTGTAGGTTGTGTATGGGCACTTGCTGGTATTGCAGCGTTCCCAGATGGTTACGCGGGCTTAAAAGCATTGCTTGATCAAGGTGGTCCAGGTTTAGTTGTTAACCATGTAGCTAACAGTTACTTAGGTGTATTTGGCGGTATAATGGCAATTATTGCAGTAGCCGTTTTCCCAATTACTTCTGGTGATACAGCGTTCCGTTCACTACGTTTAACCGTTGTTGATGCGTTTAATATTCCGCAAAGTTTACGCAATCGCTTATTAGTAGCGGTGCCTATTCTTACTATTGCGTACTTTATGACGAAGCTCGATTTCTCATTAATTTGGCGCTACTTCGCGTTCTCAAACATGTTACTTTCTACAAGCGTGTTATGGCTTGCCACTAAGTACTTATTTGACCGTGGTACGTTCCATTGGATTGCGAGTATTCCGGCTGTTATAGCAACAGCGGTAACGGTTTCTTATATTGGTACTGCCGCAATTGGTCTTAACTTATCAAGCGATTATGGCAAACCTATTGGCGCTGTAGTTACAGTGATTGGCTTAATTGTTTTGGTGATTGTGCATTCTAAGCATAAAGTTAAACCAACAACGGTTTAGTTACTTATGAGTTGCGTAAAGTAAACTACGTAACTTAGCCAAACAAAAAAACGAGCTATTTTATAGCTCGTTTTTTATATTTAAATTAAAGCTAAACTAAAGCTAAATTAAACAGTTTGGGTAGCAAGTTCAAAGTAACTGTTGTCGTCGAGTGTTTTGCTTATCATCATTGCGCCCTCTAGTAAGCTCACTGTTTTAATAGCAGCTTGGGCGGGATTAGGTTCATCATTAGCTAAATGAGCTGCTTTAAGCCACTGTAAGTTATGATTAAAAAATCGCTGTACTTCAAGGCGTACTTTATCAGGTAGGCTATCGCTTTCGGCACCTAACAAACCACATAAACACATTTTTTTATCGGTAACTAATGCCCCTCTAAAAAGCTGCGTGTACACTTCAATAGGGTTTTTACCGCTCGCTTTTAGCTCGTCCGGCTCACCTAACGCAGCCAAAAAAGAGTTGGTATAGTGATGAGCAAGCTCTGCACCTAAATCAGCCTTAGTCGGAAAGTGATAATGCACACTGGCGCTTTTAATACCGACTTCGCTCGCAAGCTCTCTAAAACTAAAGTTACTGTAACCACCTAGGCGTACTTTATCCTGCGCAGCTTTTAATAGTTCTTCTTTTTTACTCATTTACATACTTCCCCATTGCAATAATAAAATTATCGACCAGTAGATAGTCATTTACAAGCCATTTTATTTTTATAAGCAACTTTATGATTTTAAAGGTTATTAAATTATGACCAAATGAAGGGTTAATTTAAAAATTGACTTACATTTAATTTAGGAATATAAGATACCTATCGATAGGTAGGTTGCTGCCATCAATTAACTTTTAAACAATAAAGAATGAGACTGCTATGAAAATCTATGATGTAGAAAACTTTCCAAATCCACTTCGTGTTCGTATCGCTTTAGCTGAAAAAAATGCCACTGCGAATGTTGAGTTTGTACCTGTTGACTTATTAAATGGTGAACATAGAACAGACGCATTTTTAGCTAAAAACCCTTCAGCCGGTGTGCCCGTATTAGAGCTAGATGACGGCACGTTTATATCAGAAAGTACGGCTATTACTGAGTACATTGATACCGCGTTTGAAGGTCCATCGCTAATGGGTGAAACCGCAAAAGAGCGTGCAGTAATTAACATGATGCAAAAGCGTGCAGAATCTATGGTGCTTGACGCTGTGGCAACTTACTTTCATCATGCAACTGATGGCTTAGGCCCAGAGCTAGAAACGTATCAAAACGTAGCGTGGGGTGAAAAACAAGGTGAAAAGGCACGCCAAGGGTTTAGCTATTTTAATGATGTATTAGCGCAATCAGCATTTGTTGGTGGTGAGCAGTTTAGTATTGCTGATATTACATTGTATGCTGGGCTGGTATTTGCTGGATTTGCACAAATAGCAATCCCAAATGAGTTAACCCATTTAGTAGCATGGCAAGAAAAAGTAGCAAAACGCCCAAGTGTTGCTGCTTAATTTACTTGTTTTAGGTTAGGGTTTAAGTAAAACACCGGTTAGGAGCCAAATATGAAAATTGCTGCCGATTTTAGTAAACGAGTTGTAGTACATAGCGAAACACTCCCGTGGGTTGCATCGCCAATGGCGGGCGTTGATAGGCGAGCGCTGGACCGGGTGGGCGACGAAGTTGCCCGCGCAACAACTATTGTTCGTTATGCACCGGGCAGTGAATTTTCACCACATGTACATACAGGTGGTGAGGAGTTTGTTGTGCTAGAAGGTGTATTTCAAGATGAGCATGGTGACTTTGTGGCAGGTTCTTATATCCGTAACCCACCGCAATCAATGCA
This sequence comes from Pseudoalteromonas sp. SWYJ118, assembly GCF_015864505.1. Taxonomy (NCBI): domain Bacteria; kingdom Pseudomonadati; phylum Pseudomonadota; class Gammaproteobacteria; order Alteromonadales; family Pseudoalteromonadaceae; genus Pseudoalteromonas; species Pseudoalteromonas sp. SWYJ118. The sequence goes on from NZ_JADYXC010000014.1 coordinate 37,637, forward strand.
CAAACCGGGGTCTGAAAATGGCTGCGTTATATTTGTAAAGTTATGGCAGTTTCAGCCAGATGATCGAACCCACGTGCGTTTACAAACGGACTTGATGCAAAGTACGGCGCACCCTAGTTTTAAAAATGTAGCCGTAACCCCTTTATACAAAGACGATTTTGAAGACGTAAGCTTGTTGCACTTTAAGCCCAGCGCCTGCATGGTTATAAACGCAAAAGGTGGAGCAGAGCTGCTAGTACTTGAAGGCTCATTTGATGAACAAGCCGATACCCTTGTAAAAAACAGTTGGTTAAGAGTGCCTATTAACAGCTCTGTTAACGTTAAAGCGGGAAGTAATGGTGCAAAAGTATGGCTTAAAACGGGCCATTTAACTGATGTAGAAAACCAGATATCCCGCGTACAAAACGCATAATTGAGTAGTTTATTTAAGATTATTTATTGATCTAGTTCAGGACTATTTATTGATTTAGTTCAGGACTAATTAATTTTAGAGGGTGTACTTTTACCATTCAGCCTATTTAAGGAGAGCAGTAATGGTACACACAACACATGGTTTATCGATTGGTCTTGAACGTGCAGGAAGAGAGTTTTTTTTAAAACTTAAAGCCGTTGGAACGCTTACTCACGACGACTATAAAATAATCACCCCAATGATAAATTCAGCACTTAGCGAAGTTAAGCACCCAGTCGTGAACGCCTTAATAGATGGTAGCGAACTTGAAGGCTGGGAACTACGCGCAGCGTGGGATGACTTAAAGTTAGGTGTTAAACACTCTAAAGAATTTAAAAAAGTAGCTATTTACGGTAATAAAGAGTGGCAAGCTCGAATGGCAAAAATAGGTAACTGGTTTATCTCGGGTGAGGTTCAATACTTTGAAAATGCTACCGCAGCCATAGATTGGCTAGATGAATAGCTTGATTGAAAAAATTAAATTAAAGCTCTCTTATAGAGTGCTTTTTTCTTTATGGGTAACGTTATTTGATGAATTACTATAACTGGCGCGGGCCATATAGCTATAATCGAATGCTTGCCCCTGCTGTAGCAGAAGACAAACTTAACCCACTGTCCGGAATTAGTTGACCACAACAGTCTTGTTTTGTAGTAAGAGCGCTAATGACTTATTTAATGGATGAAATGAAATAACCCGGCGATAAAAGATAAATTATTAATCTAAAATTAAATTTAATGGCACCGTTTTGTATATTTCATTAGGGTGGCAGTCTAGTTCAGTAAAAAGATGAACGCTTAGTCCAAAAGTAAATTTAGTGACTCGGCTTTGTCTATTTAATTATAGTAATTAAAGTGGTTCTCTTGTTTAATCCTTCCGCATAATAGAAATATCAAATGTTTGAGTAAATACTTAATTCAGGGATAAAAATGAAAACTATAATCAAAAAAATGTCATACCTTGTATTATGTGTATTGCTAACAAGCGGTTGCACTACCGCTAGTCCTAGTAGATTAGGGCCTGATGTAACGCCTGCGTTGTATAGTATTGAAACCCCATACACTATTAGTAAAGTGAGATCAGCTAATCGCAAATCTGGCTCATACATCGTAGGCTCAAGTTACGAGGGGACTTTATTTGCAGTAGATTATGACGGTAAAGTTTTATGGGAAAATAAATTGTCTGGTTTTATGAACCATGATGTTTGGACACAAGATATTACCGGTGATGGTAATGATGAAATATTGACCGCTAATGCAGATGGTCATGTGTATTGTTTATCCGACAAAGGTAAATTGAAATGGTCATTTAAAATTAATGATGCACCTATGTACTCTGTTACCGCTATAAAAAAAGATAATACTTCATATGTGGTCGCCGGTGGTTTTGATAATAATTTTTATTATTTAGACACTCAAGGTAAGTTAATAAAAACCATTGCATCTTCAACTTATTCAATTGAAAAATCGCGCCCAAACAAAGCAACCAAAGATAACCCTCAGGCACGTTCTCAACCAGCGAAACGTCACTCAATCAACTTTTTAAGAGCACTTAAACAAGCCGACGGTAGTGATGTTTTAGCGGTGCTAGGTGTTGTTAATTCAATGCAAGGATCTGGCGCTATATATTTATTTAAACCACTCGCAGATAAGCCATTTATTGCTGACCCATTAAAAGCGATGCGCTCACCCATTGGTGATATACGTGTAGTAGATATTGATGACGACGCAAATCAAGAGGTGCTTTTGGGCAGCACTAAAATGAAAAACCAAAGCATCGCCTTATATGATCCTAAAACAAAGTCTGAAACCGTTATTCCATTAAAAACAATATCACCTATATTCGGTAAGTTTGGTTATCGAATAGCTCAAACCGAACTAGTTGAATATCAAGGTGAAAAAAGTATATTTATCCTTTACGGTAATAGTTTAACTATTATTCCTGCCACTATGAAAAAAGCTAAAACTAATGTGGTTACAGGAAAGTATTCGTATAACGATATGTGGAAAGACCCTGCAACAAATAAAATTATTTTAGCCAGTAGTCAAAGTGGTGGTAGCAGCATTCACGTTTTAGATATTGCGAAAAAAGGATGGGATAATCAATTTAAAAACTTAAATCCTCCTGGAAAAATTGCTGCTATTTTGAATAATATTGACAAGGTAAACCAGCAGTTAACGCATTACCAAGAAACGACATATAAACATAAACCATTACCTGTATATTTAATGTCTGATATAAATAAGACATCAAAGAAAGTGGTTAAACACATCACGAATGAATACGATAGCCCTATATTTCTTGATTCAGGCAACCTGGGTACTGAAAATTGGGATCGTTCTGCAATACCGAACAAGGTTTATCAAAATAAACGTGACCGAAGAAAAAAATATGATTTATCGCAAGCCGAAATATTAGAAAAAGCCAAACAACTCTACAGTGGTGATGTTGGTGCAGCCTATTGGGGCGGTCATGGTAACGATCCATACTACCGTAGTTTAGATACTCATATTAAAACCTTAAAAGTAGCCAATGGGAAAAAATCTGTTTTAATTTTTCCTGAAGTGGCTCACTACGATAAAGATTTTGAAATAATGTTAGAAGATTTTATGTTTCCTTTAGCGGAGGCGGCACAAAAACTCAACGGCAACTTGTTTTTAAGGAACAAGCACACGTTCTGGCAATCAATGGTTTATAAAAAAGGGTGGTCAAGGCTAATTTCCGGTGAATTTGCCGATGTTTTTGTACCTGCAATGGAAGAAACTACTGATAAATCGATGGAATTAAGCATTGCCGGTAGAGTCGGTTTGTGGGCTAGTGGTTCGGTTAACAATTGGGGAGCGCGTTTAGCTCGAGATAACACAAGTTATGATCGATTAAGACAAAATTCGCATCAAATGTTGCCTAATCATGCTCTGCGACAGTACATCTATAGTGCAGCCAATGGCGCGACTTATATTAATAATTTTCCTGTTGACCAAACACACATGAAAACCTTTTGGGATTTAATTGGCAAAGGCGCGTTGTACATACCTAAACCTAATGAAATTTTAAGCTATTCACCTGTAAATATTGGCATGTTGCCACCAGATAACCATTATTTAGATGAAGGGAATAATGTTAAAACAACGTCGCTGTATGATCAAAAGGTCGAAGATGAAAATCCAATGGTATTCAGCCGACTAAATGGCTCATGGCCTGGTGCTCCTGTGACTGAGTGGGATTTTTCACGTTATGCCGCAGGTGTTAAAGAAAGGCGTTTGGGTTTCTTACCTCAATACCCAAACGGTTTAGTGTTAATTACACCACCACAAAAGGGCGTATTCGCTGATGATAAAGCAGCTAGAGGTGCTTTAGTTGATCATTTACACCCTATTTATAAAAACATTATGCAAGAGTACTTAACTGACGGTAGGGAGTATGTTTCTGCAGATGGAAAACAACATTTTTCAGCAAAAGAGTTTTATAAAACGATAGAAAAAAGTATTAAAGAGAAATCAGCGTTATTACCAATTACCGTTAAAGGAAATGTTGCCTGGGTTGTTGCGCAAACATCCCCTACTAATTTACGTTTAACCTTGATTGACGGCGGTTATATTAATCCACAAACAGCACTAGCTGAGGTAACCTTTAACACTATATCGCCTAAAAAAATTAAAGATATTTTGTCAGGGGATGAGTTTAAAATCACAAATGGGAAGATTAATGTTCAGTTACCTACAGGTGGGTTTAGGTTTTTAGATATCACTTTAGAAAAACGATTATAGAAAAATGGGTGCAATAAAAGAAACCGTATATTTTGGAGCTTACAAAATATAGTACTATAAAATTAATTACTCTGATTAAAGTTTACGTGATAAAGAAACCTTAATGTATATAAAATATTACTTATAGTGCGCTGCTATTTTAGAGCGCGCTGACCTTTGGTTTTTTCTAGGGAAGATGCTCCTTTGTTACCTACACGGATGTCATAGTTAAGTACTTAAGAAAAATGTTAAGTACAGCCTTAATAATTTGGCTCAGGTCTTTCTTTTTGCCTTTAGTGTTTATAAATAATGAATCACACAAAAAGCTGAGCTATGTAGACAAAATGAAAGTAAAAATAGACAGACCAATTGCTCGACAACAGCTGTTTATTAAAGAAAGCCAAATGACTTGACCGTATAGAGCCTACTTTTCTTCAAATAGAAAGCGGAATATTACAGTGATTTAAGGCATGAATAAATTGACCTTACGGGGCCTGGTGAAAGTGAATGCCTTTAATTTATTGTGCGGCAGCTGTATTACCTTGTTCATAATATAGAAAAGCTGCAAAATACGATACATTAAGAAGGGGAAGCCCTTTTAACCTAAATTTAAGCTACTCAAGCACCCTTAATCCCTTCCAAAACGCCAATTAAAACAATATCAAATACTTCTATATTCTGCGTAAAAATACAGTAATCAATTGAACCAAAATAGGAACTCAGCTATGGTTTATTAATCAATAAAAACAAATAAAAACAAATAAAAAAACGAGTTAATCTACAGGCTCGTTATATTTACAGGAGGTAACTTGAGAGAGAGGCATCCCGTTTGGGAAGTATATGACTTGCTACGAACAGCAAAGTTGAATGAGAAATACTTTGGATACAGGCTCCAAAAGTATGTACGAATTAACAATTTAATGGAGTTTACTATCGCTGCAACAGCCTCGACATCTGCTATAGCTGGCTTAACTTTGTGGAGTGACGGTCTGGGTGGTGTTTTTTGGCAAGTATTTTTGGTCATTTCGGCGGTTATATCTGTTGCGAAACCAATCTTAGGTATAACCAAAAGAGTGCGTCTATATGAAGAAGTACTTAGCGAATATCGAGTTTTATCATATGAGTTGATACAGCTAAAAGTGAGTATCAGTACGACTAGGGAATACAATGAAACTCACGAAATTAAGTTCAATGAAATTATGGAAAAACAAGCGACTTTAGTCAGTAAGTCTCCTGAAAGCACTGAAAAAAAAGCAGTAAAAACAAAATGTATCGATGAAGTTCTCAAAGCATATCCACCTGAAAGCTTCTTTGTTCCAAAAGGTATCTGAGATGTCAAAAAAAGAAAGTAACGACGTAGGTAAAGGCTCTACGAAAGGTAGCGATAAAGACGGTGTTGGGCGAGGTAAAGCATCTCGTGGTGATTCAGGTAAGGGTCCGTGGCGGGGTACTCCTAGTGGTAAGGGGCGCAGTCAGGGAAAGGGCTCTGATGACAAACCTATGATACATGTTGAACCTGATAACCCATGGCCAAGAAAATAAACATAGCAAACTGTTTAAGAGTGATTCACAACACGCGGCATTTTTACTATCCGTTGGTTTTAGTGGTTAAGGTGTTATGCGGCGGCATCGGTATTGCGTTGCTCACACCTTAACTCGGCGTTGAGGCTGTAGAATTACTCTTTTTAGGAACGTATCCAACTACATTCAATTGATTGCATTTTAACCTTTAATCCATCTATTCGCTGTGATCTAATAGATATTATTCACCTATGGTAAACCGTTATGGCACTTTCTTTGGGTGAGAAGTTAAGCCTGACTTATCCTGTCAAAATAAATTCATTCCTATCAATTTTGCTTAGCAAATTTTGCCTGGCACCTTTGGGTATGCCCTTTGTTATATTGTCGAAAATAAAATCGACTTGTCGGGCTTTGACACGTGGTATAACAACGACAAAACGGGCGCGGCGGTGTATCCACCCTCGGTAATGCTAAAGATTATTTTACTGGGTTATGCGCATGGTGTTATTAGTAGCCGCCGCATTACACATTGGCGAACTAATGTGAGTAATTGTAAAAATTTACTCGCATAACATTTGAAATTATTAATAAGCACCAAGCCTGCATCACTGCAGTTATTTTCATGCGTGTAATTCAGGTTTAATAGCAACAATGGCATATTTAATTGATTAGATGAGAGCAACCAAGTAATAAAAGACAAATACCCAGGCTAAAAAACAAATTTAGAAGTATTATCTTATTTTTTAAATTAAGATGGATGTTTAGCTTAGAAAACCACTAAACAATCGAGTCGAGGCTAATTTTTAGATAGGATTGAGACATTAAAAGTAACATAACGAATTATGATTTTAATACAAGTAAATAGGCAGGGCCAAACTCTCCCTCATACTAAAAATACTAATGCATCTTATATACAGGAATGTAGATGAAAATCTGGAAAGGCACGTTTGCGATACTTACCACACTGACATTACTGGTTGGGTGCGATTGGTTTGACGATAAAGTAACAGTGGCACCTGAGCAACAGGCTTATTTGATACCTGAACGTCATATAGAGAACGTTAAGTTACAAAAGCTATCGGCTAAAACATTATCTAATGAGCAGCTTTATCGTCGTGCTTTAAGTTTGTGGCCTGTAGCTTATCGCGAGCTTAGTATTCCTACCTCACTTGGTCAGGCTCGGGTTATTGTAGCAGGGCCAGAAGATGCTGAGGCTGTTGTTCTATTGCATGGTATGCAAGCGAACTCAGCTATGTGGTACCCTAATATAGCGGCGTTAGCCGAACACTATCGGGTTTATGCCATTGACGATTTACTTGGTTCTGGAGGCTCACTTGCTGATACCGATATTTCAGGAATGACTCAAGTGGTAAGTTGGTATCAAGAATTATTTGATCTATTGCAATTGGACTCGATAAATCTAGTTGGTGCCTCGCGGGGAGGTTGGCAGGCGACTGCTATTGCACTAGCAGAATCAAATAATGAAATGTCGCGCATTCAAGCTTTGGTGTTGCTTAGCCCTGCGCAAACGTTCGGTTGGATTGAGCTAAGCGGTGACTTATTGTCGAGTATTTTGTTTACGTTAAACCCTGTACGCGATGAGGTTCAAGAGAGCTTAAAAACTTTGTCTACCAAAGTGTACTTGATTAACTCTATTTACTTGGATCAATATGTGGCAGCACTTGATGATAATCCAGTACCAGGTTTAATTACCGAAATGCGACCATTTTCAGATCAGCAACTCCAACAAATTACTCTGCCTACACTAGTTATGATTGGTGATAATGACATAATGAACAATCAAGATAGTCTTGAGAGGGCAAATAAAATGCTGAAAAAAGTTCAAACTATACAGATTCAAGATGCGGGACATTTTTTAACAGTCGATCAAGCTGAGCAAGTAAATCGTGCAGTATTAGATTTTTTATCTCTTTAATTTTTGGTGAGTTTACGTAAGCATAAAATTTTTACTCAAATCCCCACGGATATCACGTTAACTATTGAAGCAAATAAAGTAAGACACTTAGCTTTTCGCAGTTTGTATTTGGGTGCAGGTTGTACGGAACAACTAAATTGTAATTTTTAGTGTTAATACTTTTCTCAGCTATTTTAAAGGTTCTTTTAGAAGTGCAAATTACGCCTTTTTTATTTCCTCGAATTTCTCATCGTTTGCGACCATCTCAATGAGTTAGGGTAATTTAATGAAAGGTGAATACTTAAACCAGCCATTGCAACGTTTTAATAGGAATAGATAAAGTAATTATTCCTAACAAGGTTTTTGTTGATAGGACAACTAATGTGTTCCTTGAGCAAATAAAAGCGTTATAAAAAAAGCCGCTCGTTGTAACGAGCGGCTTAACTATTCTAACTAAGGGATGCTTTAGAACGTGTAACGAGCACCAATTGAGTAACGAGGACCGTATTGATTAGCAAATAAGAACTGCTCTTCGTAACGTCCGTAACCTTCTTCGGTTGCATTGTTTAAGTTTATGCCATCAAAAAATACCGTTACGTTTTCGTTTACATCGTAGTTAACGCTCATATCCCATTGGCCATACGCTTTAGCATATTGCGGAGGCGCATCAGCTGAACCTTGCGCTTGGCCTACACCAATTAAGTACGCGTCGCGCCATGCGTAAGTAATTTTAACTGATAGGCCGTCTTTTTCGTAAAAGCCTTGGAAGTTAGCTGAGTCACTTAAGCCTGTAAGTGGTGCTTGTTGATCAAGGCTTTCGCTATCAAATTCAACGTCGCCATCTACAAATGTTGCGTTAACACCAATACCAAAACCGGTTTCACCAATTAAGTGCTGAACAGCTACTTCAAAACCATCTACCGATTTACTGTCGGTGTTTTGTGGTTGGCTAATATTCCATGTTATTAGCGGATCGTCGCTGTTTGGTTCAATAACGCCATTTGCATTGCCGTAACCGCTGGCAATCATTTGTGCAAAAATAGCGTCGGTTGTTGCTTGCTCGCCACGTGATTCAATATCGCTTACGGCTTGTAAGTAACGAGGACCGTTTAAAATATCGTGCAAGCCATCAATAGTGGTTTGCGTAATGGTGGTTTGAATAAAGTTATCAACATCTTTTTTAAAGTAACCAACAGATGCGTAGCTGCCTTCTGCGTAGTAATACTCAAGTGATAAATCAAGGTTTGTTGATTCAAACGGTAATAAGTTTGTATTACCTTGGCCACCTGTACGAGAACCTGGTTTTGGGCTGCCTGTTAAACTACGACCACCGGCTAGATTACCTAGTGGTGCACGCGACATTGTTTTACCCCAAGATACGCGGGCTACTACGTCTTCAGTTAAATCAACACTTACGTCGATTGAAGGCAGTAAAACATCGTAATCACCTTGTTGCTCTAAGAAGTTATCATCGCCGCCAGCAGCGTATTGCATGATCCACTCTGAAGCGCTGATCCAATTAACTTGATCTTCAACGCGTTGGCGCACAGTACTTGTTACGTCTGTTTGCTCATAGCGTAGGCCTGCATTTACTTTTACGTAGTAGTTACTTACGTCAAATTCCCAGCTTGATTGAACATAAAAGCTATTAGTGATTTCTTCTACGTAGCTCTCGCTATCTATTCCGTCTGCGTATGCATTAGCTGTATATGCATCGCCACCCGTTACATCAGCCGTTAAATACGCAATTTGGCGCGCAACAGCTTCGTCAAAGTCATAGGTATAGTAGTAACCAGGTTGTAAGTCGCTGCCGCCGCCATCAAACTGATCTAAAAGGCCTGATGTATCGTTGCGGGTAAACATACTATCTGGGAATATTTCTGTATACGATGGGTTAAAGCCTGGACCACCTACTAAACCACTCCACGCGGTGTAACCACCGGTGTTTTGTTCTGTACGTGATGCGCCAAATTTAACTTTAACTAAACCAATGTCATAGCTTTCGTTATACCATGTCGTATGCAGCTGTAATTGTTCAATGTTTGATTCACCTGGTGAATGAATAAACTGACTAAAGTTTGAATCAATTTCGCCAGGCGTTAATTCACTTGTGCCATTTAACCAATTAACTTGTGCACTGGGTACTTCGCCCGTACGGTAATCATAAATTTTATTAGCTAGCTGATCAGAACCTAAAATTACTTGGCCGGCACTTCCCAGCCCGTTGTCGGCGCCGTTATCAGTTTCGTTTTTAGAGTCGTGGTAATCAAGCTCTACGTGCCACGTGTCGTTAATTTCCCAATCTAGATTTAAACCTAGAGAGCGCGCTTTTACTTCTGTAGTACCTTTATTAGCTGTGAATGATGCATCGTTACCGCTAATATCAGCATAAACAGCTGTACCATTTTCATCTAGTTCGTAGCCATTAATATTGCTACCAAAGTCGTTCCAAATACCCCAACCAATACTTTGAGAACCTGTTACAGCTTTACTTGCGGTGTAATCAAGTGTTGCTACAAAGCCATCTACCGGTGCAAACTGAAAAGTAACTTGTCCGTTCGTACGTTCACGTTCTACATCTTCAATAGAGTAGTTCATGTCTTTAGGGAAGTAGTAGTTACCTGATGTATCTGTACGGTTATCAACAACGTTGCTGCTATCTAAATCAGGTAGGTCTACGTTTGCTTGCCAGCCTTGAATATTGGCACTTTGTTTTTGAAAGTCACGCTCTTGGTGCGAAAACGAAAAACCAAAACCAAAAGTGTCATCTACAAAAGTATTGCTGTAAACAGCAGAAAACTCTGGTGTTACGTCATCGCCAGCTTCGTTTGACGAGTCGTGGTTTGCTTTAACGGTTGCTGAAAAGTTCTGACCCGGCTTTTGAAAAGGGCGCGCAGTAGAAATATTAACTGTTGCACCTAAGCCACCGCTTGGCACGTCTGCACGTGCAGTTTTAAATACTTCAAGCGCGCTTACACCTTCAGAGGCGATGTTTTCAAGGTTATACGAACGTGTATAACCTGTGCCCGGCATTTGGCGGCCATTTAAGGTAATTAAGTTAAACTCAGGGCCAAAACCACGTACTGTAATTTGGCTACCTTCACCGTTTGCACGGCTCACCGATACGCCGGTAATACGTTGTAATGATTCTGCTAAGTTGGTATCTGGGAATTTACCCATTTCTTCAGATGAAATGGCATCTACAATGCCAGAAGAGTCGCGTTTCATATCCATAGAACGAATAAGTGAACCACGAATACCTTTTACTTCAATAACTTCTACATCAGATGAAACGCTTGTTTCTGCTTCTGCCGCAATAGCTGTGTTTAATGTGCTCGCAGCAATGATGAGAGACACAGAAGCCGCAAGTTGGCTCTTTTTAAAATTGAATGTGTTCATAATAGCTCTGCTTTATAAAATGTTGTTGTGTAGCAATAGGCGCTAAGCGCCTATTGGTGTGTGTTTTATGGATTTGCAATAATCACGTTGTCTATACGGTAAAGCGCGCCATCGCCCATGTCCCAGCTAGGAAAAACCATAATTACGTTTAATGCGCTAATGTCTAAGCCGGCATCAAATAATTGCTGAAGAGGGAAGGTGTATGTTTGCCATTCGCCCGTTACAGGTACTTGGCCTTCAACACTGCTAGATAAAGCAAGCTCTACGGCACTCGATGTACCAATTGATTCAATTTTAAATAGCCATTGTGCGTCAATATCTGAAGGCGCAGAGACTAGTTTCATATCAAATTGAACTACACCATTTTCAAGTATTGCAGAGGCATCGAACGATACGTCTTCATCAGCAATAAAGCCCATTACTGTAGCAGTAGAACCAATGCTAAATTGCGCTACTGCGCCATGCGCGTCATCATCGGTTTCTGTTGTTGGTGTAGAGCCACCACAACAATCCCAAATACTCCACTGATCGGCAGCTGCATCTTTAAATACAGTAAGCTCACCCGTTGCAGCTGGCGCTGCATTTGGATTATAAATCTTAACGTTATCTACACGGTAAACAGAGCCTTCACCTGCACCCCACGCTGGGAAAATCATTAGTACATCTATAGTACTTACATCTAAGCCAGCAGCTGCAAGATCAGAAAGCTTAAACGTATATGTTTGCCACTCGCCATTAACTGGCGCTACGCCTTCAACACTTGCCGTTAATTCAAGCTCTACTGCAGAGTCACCTTCGTTTGACTCAACTTTAAACAACCACGGTGTAGTTGGGTCACTCGGTGCAGACGTTGCTTTTAAATCAAATTGAATAACGCCTTCATCTAAAATGCTACTAGCATCAAACGATTCACCTGCGCCACCTGACGATGTGCGGCTATTAAAGCCCATTACAGTAGGCTCTGCACCAATGCTAAATTCTGCGGTTAAACCATGCTCTTCATCATCCATAGCTTCAACAGGGGTTGAGCCACCACAACAATCCCACATTGGCCATGCTAGATTTTGCTCATCAGTAAAAATAGTAAGCTCAGGTGATACGCCTAAGTTATCTTGAGTAATCTCAACATCGTCAATTAAATAAACAGCGCCTTCACCTGCGCCCCATGCTGGAAACACCATGATCACATCAATTGCACTAATATCTAAATTTGCAGCATCTAGATCTTTTAATAAGAATGTATAAGTTTGCCATTGGCCAACAACAGGACTTACGCCTTCAATGCTATCTGTAATCGGCATTTCTAATGCGCTAGAACCTTCATTACTTTCAAGTTTTACAAGCCAAGCTGCATCAGCAGTGCCTGGTGCATTTGTTACTTTCATTTTAAAACGAACGTAACCTTCATCCAGCATTGGAGAAGCATCAAACGGGCTGGCTTTTCCTGCTTCGTCAGTAATAAAAATCTCACGGCTAATAAAGCCCATTACAGTGGGTTCTGCACCTACTACAAATTCAACTACATCACCTTGGGTTTCATCTGCAACAATAGCGGGAGTAGATCCTCCACAACAATCCCATGCAGGCCAATTTGGATTAAATGACTCACCAAAAATAGTCAGTGGTGTTGCAATGCCTGTCGAAGGTGGGCTAGGAATTGGTGCATCGCCTTCAAGCAAAGCATCGTCTAGGCTATTGTAACCTGGGCGAATAGTTTCACAGCCTTTACCTGTTTCAGGGTTTGATGCACATTGATAAACACGTACGTAATCAATAGCAAAGGTTTGGCCGTTTTCAAATGCGCTAGCATCTATACCTAGATCATTAACGTTTTCAGGCCAGTCGCCGCCTACTGCTAGGTTTAGCAATAAATGAAAGTCTTTATCAAATGGTGCGCTATCCCAGTGAGTTTCAAGCTCGCCAGAACCTTGCTCAAAATATTCAGCAAACCAGCCACGGTGTTTTAGACCTACAGCCTCGTCACTTGCATTAGTACGAACTTCTGATTGACGCTGAGTTGCATAAAGGTAACCGTCTACGTACCAACGAATTTCACCTTCTTGCCATTCAACAGCATACGTGTGGAAATCATCTGCCGGGTTAGTATTTTCAGGGAATTTAAATTCTTTGCCCGTAGAGCTGTTATCTGGCCACGCGCGTCCGTAATGAAGTGTGCCGTGGATGCTTGACTCTATTCCACCGTCTTCATCCGGTGTTTTAAGATTTACTGATTCTAAAACATCTATTTCGCCAGAACGAGGCCAAGTGCCGTAAACTTCATCTGTTGGCAGCATCCAAAATGCTGGCCAGCTACCTTGTCCTGATGGAAGTTTGGCGCGCACTTCAAAGCGACCATACGTAAAGTCAGCGTTGTAACGCGTATTTAAGCGCGCTGAAGTGTAAGGTTTTTCTGCACCTTCTTCAGCGGGTAGGGCAACAATGTTTAACACACCGTCTGCAATAAATGCATTTTGCTCGCTGTCGGTGTAACACTGTTTCTCGTTGTTACCACCGCCATTGCAGTTTAATTCATAGTTCCATTTGTTTGTATCAATGGCTGAGCCTTCAAACTCGTCGCTCCAAACCATTTGCCAATCTGATACTGGTTCAGAGGCATCTACATTTTCAAAATTTGATTTAGTGGCAGAGTCGCCACCACAGCCAGCTAACGTAACTAAAGAGATAGCGGCAAGTAAACGTGTAATGTGCGTTGTTTCAATGTTCATAACTGAACCCCGGTTTCAACAGATTATTGTCAGATTAATTGTTTTACGATCTATGTATTTTTGTGTTGTAAGCGCTTACATTTGTAAATGTGTTTTGTAAGCGCTTACAAATGATATTGTGGAGTACGCAAATGGTCAACATATTTGTTTATTTTATTTACAATTAGTTTACGGTAAGACCAGTTGCAGGACTGAAAAATACATAAATACGAGGAGCGTAAGCAGTTTACTTATTTACATATGTATTGCTAAACAGTTTATAGTAAAGCATTTTTATTATTTTATATTTGAAAAACACACAACCTATATTTAAAAACGATAATTAAAAGGTATATTGATAAATATCACCTTGAATAGTTTTTAGGCGTACCCAGAATATATGTTGCTGATCAGGTGCCACTGTATATTGGTGAACAAAACCATCAGGTTTTGGCATGATCAAATTCTCTTTTTGAGTATTGATATTAAAAGTCCAAATTCCCGTTGCTTCTCGATAAAAGTATAATTGGTGGTCAATAAGTTGCCAGTTTAGCCAGTTGATTCGATTGAAGTTTTTAATAACAAGTTCTTCACTTGTTGTTGTTAAATTTTTACGCCATAAACCATCTACATTAAATTTAGAGTAATAGAGGTATTGATCTACGATTCTGCCGCTATAACCCCCATTTAAAGTTAATTGACTGTGTGTATCGGTACTTCGTTGATACAACCACAGTTGCCATTGTCCAGAAGCGTTTGTGCTATAAATAATGTTATTTTGTGCGTCGTAATTAGCAACATAGCTATTGTGATTTTTAGTAAACACTTTTTGATAGGCATTTTTATTTAAATCTAGTTCAAAAACATCGCCGTGCTTAGTAAATAAAATACGGCTGCCATCATCAGATAGTTCGTAGCGTACAAACTGTAGATCAAAGGGTAAATCGATATCAATTAATTGGGCCTCGTCGTTTTTAACTCTCCAAAAGTGATGGCTTTTGTAACGCGTAGACAAAAAAGTTTGAATGTTTGCCCGCATACGAGGAAGCAGCTCTGTGCGCGCACTTTGCTGCCACACATGTTGACTGCTGTTAATAGTGTTATATTTTACAATTTCGCTTACGACATTAAGGCTACTTACTAATAGCGAGGCATTCAATTTAGCTGGGATAATAGCTAAAGAGTTAATTGTAAAATCTAATTTTTTTATCGAATAATATTCACCACTCGCGGCTTCTAAAGAGAAAATAGTGTTGTTGTTTGCGATAACTAAAGTATTGTTTTTAGAATGCCATACAAGACTTTTTACACGCAGATTAACTACGTATTCGTTTAATTTTTCTTCTTCATTTTTAATAATTATTTTTGAGTCGTTTTCGCTTATATAACGAACAATAGCAAGTTGATTACTATGGTTATTGTAGGAGAAATCAAAATCGCCCTTAGTATTATTTTTACTACTTGGATTTGTAATTTGTCTTAATCTACTCGTGTTTATATTATAGCTATATACTTGATATGGATGAGATTTACTAAAACGTTTATTGAAGTAAAATGTATTGTTTTCTCCCCAAGCTAGTGAGGTTGGGAACTCATCACATGAAAATAAAAACTGCTTTTTCTTAGTGTGTACATGATAAGTCGAAATTAAACATTGTTCATCAATGTGTGTGGCATAAACGATATATTCTCCATCAGCACTTATCGTCGCCAACGAATTTGTTAGTACACTGTTTTGAGTATGTGTTTTTGTATCATATAAATAAACCGATTGACGGTCATCCTCATCAAGGTGATGGAACAAAATGAGTCCCCCAGATTGGGTGGCCGAGAGCTTATATTCTCTACCTTGCAAACCAATCAATGGCGCACTAACAAGTGATAATTTATTTGGCGTGATTAAGTTTTCAACTTTGAAGAGTGTGCTAAAAAGGGTAGTTAATAGCAGAGCTATAATAATTGCAATAATTGATGCTTTTTTGATATTGCGCACAGGTTTCTTGAATGATGGGCTTTTAAAAGCAACCTTTTGCTCAACAGGCATTTCATCGTGAGAAATATCTGTGTTCGTTACAGTAGCAACTAACCGATACCCTTGAGTTGGGACAGTTTCAATAATATTTTCATTAGTTAACGCTGAAAAATGGTTTCTCAATAAAGACACGGTTCGATTGATCGCTCCCTCACCTACAACCCGATTATTCCAGACTTCAACGATGAGTTGGTTGCGAGTGACAATTTTCCCATTAGCTGCTAGTAAAGTAATTAATAAACTGAATACTTTTGGTTCAAGTTTTCTAGTTTGACTGTCATTTTTTAATGTTCGCTGCTCTTCGTCAAAAATAACACCAGAAATATGGACAGCCATAGGGTTCTCTATCATATTGAAATTACATTGCTTTTTAAAACATAACATAAATATAACAAAAACATAAGCGTCAACTATGGCAACAACAAATAAGTATATGATTTGCTACCAACTCATATTTAATGAGAGTAGAGAAGATGCGTACTTATTTATATTTATTATTGAAAATAATGACAGTCACATTATTAATGGCCGGTTGTAATGGTACTAATAAGGATTCGAGTTTAACAAGTACCCAGCCCAAGGGTTTAACTAAAGTTAAATTAAAAAATCGAAGTTATTATGTGGCAACACCACGTAATAACTTTGATACAAAAAAATCTTATAAGCTTTTATTAGCTTTTCATGGTTCTGGGCAGAGCGCTAAAAATATGCAGAGTATGGCTGCGTTTGAATCTGCATCAGAAAATTATATAGTTGTTTACCCACAATCAAAAGTTGAAGAGTGGAATGAAGGATGTGATTGCAATAAACCCCATCGATTAGGCATTAATGATTTGGTGTTTGTCGAAAATGTTGTTGATGATGTTAAAGCTAAATACAACATTATTGATGGAGAGCTTTTTGCGGTCGGGTTTTCTCAAGGAGGTTTATTTACACAAAATTTAATGTGTAATAGTAGTTTAAAGTTTGCGGCCATAGCATCAGTTGCCTCGCCTATGTCAGAGCAGCTGTCTCAACGATGCGAGATAGTAAATCACACCAACTACATGATGGTACATGGCACAAATGATCAGACTTTACCCTTTGAAGGTAAAACTCATTCAAATTTTGGATTAATCCCAAGTAGGCTTGCTATTGAAATAATAGCCAAAGAAAACAGTATTGATTCGGGTGTACAATTAGAAAAAAGTCAGGCAATCGCTAAATATACATTTAAAAATGATAGCTATATCAACCAATTGGTAGCAATTGAAGGCGGTGGGCATAGTTGGGCATTTAGTAGTTTTAACACCACTGAAGAATTAATAAGCTTTTTTGATACAGTAAGTAAAACTAAACTCGATACCTACTCAAAATTATATCGCGTTGATCAACAACAAAAAATCGATGTACATGTACGTAGCATGGGCCTTGAACATTCGGGGCCCGCGATTATTCTTTTATCGGGCTTTAATAAAAACTTTCATAGTGACAGTGCTTGGTTTGCTTTACTGCAGCCATTGATAGCAAAAACTCATCGTGTACACGTCATAGAACGCTTTGGAAGCGGTTTTAGTAGCCCTGCTGAGCAACCATCGTATGCTTCTTTTGTGCCTGCATTAGATAAAACGTTAGGACTGCTTAATGAAAAGGAGCTAATTATTGTTAGCTTTGCCAGTGCAAATATTTTGGCTCACTTATGGCAAAATTCACCTGATTCACAATTTGTAACTAGCCTTAACGGTATGGTGTGGATTGACCCCGATGTTTTGCTGCCACACTCTATTAGCTTGTATCAAGATTGGCCCGTATATTGGTATAGAGACGCGGGTGATACCTTAATCACACATATAGAAGAAGGTAATTGGACGCAAAGGACTCGAGATAAATTAATTGATGAACGTACAACGACCGAAACACTCATCCCTTCACAGTATAAAGCAGAAATGAATTGGCCGTACTTTGATTTAATAAGCCAAAGCCGTACTCAAATTGATAAACAAGTAACACGAGCAAGAGAGATTATGAATTATCATGATGATTTAAATCGTGTTATTAGTGCCGATATAGCCACATCCACTCCAATCTCCGTTATAGATACTGATTTTGAATCGTATGATATTAAAAATGCAGAACCTGACTTCGTCGATAATTTAGTATTATGGCAACAAGAGGGCTCTTTATGGAGCCAGCAAATTAGTGAGCAATCGGGTGGGCAATATATACCTCTAAGTAATAGCGATCATATGGCAGTTTTTCAGCGCCCAGACGACATTTTAAAAGCAATAAAAAATATAAAAAGTAAATAACCTGATGTAATATATTAAATAAGTGAGCTTATGCTCACTTATTTTTAAATGGCATAATCAATAAACCCCACAATGAGGCATTTTGCTTTTGGCTTGGGTATTCTTTTAAGCCAATATTTATATCTGCATCAGTTTTTTTAGCTTTATCTTTGTAGCTACCAAATAATTTATCCCACCAAATTACACTAAAACCATAGTTTGAGTTAGTTTCGCTAACCACTTGGCTATGGTGAATTCGATGCAATATTTGCGTCATTAATATTAAACGCAGTGGTTTTTCAATGGCATTAGGTAGGCGTATATTTGCATGATTAAATAATGCTAAACCATTAAGTGCTATTTCAAATATAAGTACCGCAATGGCAGGTACGCCAAGAGCAGTTACTGCAATGAGTTTTATAAGTATGCTCAGTACAATTTCGATAGGGTGAAAGCGCAAGCCTGTACTGGTATCTACATGTGCATCGGCATGATGTACGCGATGTAAGCGCCATAAAATAGGCACTTGATGAAATAACCTATGTTGCCAGTAAATTAATATATCGAGTAAAAGTATGCTCAATATAATGATTATAATGCTTGGTAGGGCTATTTGATTAAATAAGCCAATGCCATGCTCTTGATTGTAAAGTGCCACGGCGGTTAACCCAATAGGGACCACTAAGCGCGCAATAACTGATGAAGCAAACACTAACCCAAAATTAGCAAACCAACGTGTACTGCTTTTAATAGGTGCTTGGCGTGCTGGGTTTTGCCATTCAAGTAACATCATAATAATTAAAATGCTAAAAAAGCAGCCGAGTCGCCACCATACTTCATTAGTCATTTATTACCTCTGAATTTGCACATGCTAGGCATGTTTTCAGCTGCTTCTTGTTGCTTAAGCGTGTGATAACCGCCATGTATACGGGTAAAAATAGTTATGCCACACGCAATAGCAAAAATGCTCGCCATAATCGCAAAGTGCTGCGGCCAAATACAAAATGCAATAAATAGCGCTATTGTTTCAGTGCCTTCGGTTAAGCCGTTTAAGTAGTAAAAGCTTTTGTATTTAAATTGCGGTTTTTCGAGTTTAAATTTTTCGGCGGCAATCGCAAAAGCTAAAAAGCTTGAGCCCGTACCAATAAAAGTGGCAAGTAATAACGATCCCGCTATCGCGTTTTGCTCTGGGTTTGCCAAAATAAAGCCAAGCGGAATAGCCGCGTAAAATAAAAAGTCGAGTGTGATATCTAAAAAGCCACCCGCGCTTGAACTTTGGTTTGCATAGCGTGCTAATGCGCCATCAAGTCCATCTAAAATTCGATTTAAAGCAATGGCAACTAATGCCCCGTACCACATTTCAAATGCCAGTAATGGCACGGCTAATAAGCCAACTAAAAAGCCAATCACAGTGAGCTGATCGGCAGTTATGCCGCGTTTATGCATAAGCATAACCACAGGTGTTAAAAGTGGCTTAATTATAGGGGTGATAAATTTGTCTAGCATGTTTTTTGCCTTATGCGTTTAAAGCTATGTATTTAAAGTGCGCTACTTAAAGTAATTAGTTTGCCACTTGCAGCGTCGGCGTCGCTATGGTCGTGAGTTACCATAATTGCAGGTAGCTTATGATCGCGTATTTGGCTAAACACGAGTTCGCGTGTATCAACACGCAGTTGGCTGTCGAGTTTGCTAAAGGGTTCGTCGAGTAAAATGGCTTTAGGTTCACTCAGCAGCATACGTAATAATGCAACACGGGCTTGCTGCCCGCCCGATAAGTTATCGGGATGACGATTACCCATGTCTTTAAGACCTACTTGCTCAAGTGCGTGTTCTATTTTTTCAAGGCGTTGTTTTTTATTTCCTTTGGGCATTGCAAAGGCAATGTTACCAGCAACAGTTAAATGAGAAAACAATAAAGCGTCTTGATAAAGCACTCCAATATGGCGCAAGTGTGGAGGGGTGTTATCGATATTTTGACCATTAAGCCACACCTCACCATTGGCCTTAAAGCTACTTGGTAAAGTACCCGTAAGCCAATTTAATAAGCTTGATTTACCACTGCCTGATGGGCCCATAATAGTCAGAATTTCACCGCCATTAACTTGCTCGTTTAAGCTAAGTAACAGCTCATTTTGGCGATAAAGCTGACAATTTTTAATTTGTAACGATGACTGCATTAAAAAACCTTAACCCTGATAGTGTTAAACATGGGTGCTTTAAATATGTGCACTTTTAAACTTGCGTACTTTTAAACACGTGCACTTTTGAAAAAATATTTAGGTAAACCCCATGCCAGTATAAATCCAATAAGTGGCAACGCCATTTGCATAATAGCGTACACGGCACTGGTGCGTCTGCTTGCGCCATTGGCAAGCGTAACAGCTTCGGTTGTTATTGTGGCTATGCGCCCGCCGCCAGCTAAAAGCGTGGGGAGGTATTGTCCAAAACTAATTGCTAAGCCCAGTGCGGCTGCAATTAAAATAGGGGCAAACAACTGAGGTAGTTTTACTTTAAAAAACACCTTGCATGGCGCTGCGCCTAGGCTTGCTGCAACATGAGCAAAACGAGGATCTAAGCGCCTATAGCTGCTCGCAAGTGACAAAAACACATAAGGCAACACAAACAGTAAATGCGTAAGTACCACATTAAAAAATGCGGCTTGGTTATTTACCAATTGTTGTATCCATACTAGCCCAAACAAAAAGGCAATACTGGGTACTAATAACGGTAAGTAAATAATTAAACTGGTAAAACGAGAAATAGGTTTGTCATTCAACTGCTCTGATTCTAAACACAGTAAAGTAAGAATAATGGCAAATAGTGTGGTTACTAAACCGATTGCTAGCGTATTAAAAAGCGGGCTGCCCATTTGCATTAGCGCACTTTTAAAATGCAGTAGTGTAAATTGCTCAGGCATTGCATCTGGAAAACGCCAAAAACCTGCAACCGACCACATAACTAAACCAATAAGCGACAATAGTATAAAGCTAATTACTAATGCGGTGAGTACGACCGTTATTTTTTGCCAATAAAATCCGCCGTATTCGCGCACTCCATTAGTGAGAGAGTCGCTAAATAGCACTTTTACGGCCTTTTCCCCGCCAAGCCAAAGGGCTAACAAACCGCCTGTAACAGCCAGTTGTAATAAAGCGCCCGCTGAGGCTTTAATACGCAGGTTTAAATCAACATCGTTAAACCAATGCATTATTGCAACGGCCAACGTAGGTGGTGTATTTGGGCCTAAAATAAGTGGCATTTCTACACTGGCACTGGCATAGGCAAGCACTGCTAAAAGCGGTAAACGCAGCAGCGGATAAAGGCTGGGCAGTATTACTTTAAAAAAGGCGGTCATTGGGCAATAACCCAAGTTAAGCGCAACCTTATGTTGTTGGCGTAACTTTTTGCCAAGCTCAGGTTGAGCAAGTACACCCAGTGCCATTAATAGTAAAAAAGGCAGCTCTTTGAGTGTTAAGCCCAAAATTATACTAATACCGAACGAATCATGCGGAAACATGCCGTTTGGCGCAAGTTCCCAGCCGCTCAACCAAGGCGACGCTAAGCGTGAAATCATACCTGAAGGGGCAATTAAAAAACCTACTGCAATAGCTGCGGCGGCATGAGGTATAACTAATATAGGGCTCAATAAACGCTGAATTCGGTTAAGCCAAGGGCTATTAAAAAACGCAGCTAAAATCATTAAGGTAATGATAAATGCAAGCAAAGTACTTATTAAACCTGTTGCAACGCTTAAGGTAACCATTTGGGTAAGGCCAGGTGTTTGCCAAAGGGCATTAAAACCTTGCAAGCTAAACGTTGTTTGCTCAAGTACGGGCGCATAACCAAAGGCAGGCAGCAATACGCTAATTAAGCCACCAAGTACGGGTAGTATAAGTAAAGCGAGTAAAAATCGCGGGCTAAATTTTACAATGCGCGTAAACATATCGGTGCTGCACTGCGTTGTTGCTTTGGTATTTACGGGGACACTTTTTGAAATAACGCTCATTGGCTTACTCCATAACGGGTTTGCCAACCTTGCATAATGGCGTTTACCCAGCTTGGATGAGGTTCGCTCAATGTGCGTTTAATACTGTTTAAAGGCAGTGCACTTGGATGCGGTTTAGCTGTTTTAAATAAGGCTTGCTGATCAGGCGTTAGCGTTGATTGAATAAGTACGCTTTTATCGCCCCATATATGCGCTTTTTGTTTTTCAGCTTGCGCCTCTGGGCTCATTAAAAAATTAGCCACTAATTGCGCACTTTGCTGGTGGGTTGCATTGTAAGGGATTGCCACAAAATGGGTATTACTTAAACTGCCATCACTCATTGCATAGCTGCGAATGCTGTTTGGCAAATCATAGCGTTTTACAGCTGCCGGTACTTCTGGTGCAGAAAAAGTAAAGGCTAAGCTCAGCTCTGTATCGTCTACTAGGCGGCGCATTTGAGCACCACTTTGCATAAAATGAGTGCCACCACGCCAAAGTGTTGGGTGCAGTTTATTTAAAAACTCCCACAAAGGGGTTAACACTTGCGCCGTGTTTTTAGTAGTAGCTGGTTGGTTTAGCTGCGCTTTAATGTTTTCGCTGCTTTGCTGATGCAGTACAACTAAGGCGTACTTTAAAAAGCTCATGCCTAAAAAGTCAGGCGGCTTTGGGTAACTAAAGCGACCAGGATTTTGCGCGCTCCAGTTTAATAATTCGTTTAATGTAGTCGGCAATTTGTTGTTTGCATTACCATTTATTGCAATGCTGTCGTAATAAAACGTAAGTGACGCTTGCCCCCATGGCGCTTCCATTCCATTGGTGGGTAGTCCAAAATCAAAGGTTACAGCAGGGTTGTTAGCCGGATCAGTTAATGCAAAGTTAGGTAATTTATTCGCCCATTCTTTTAAAAGAAGAGAGTGCTCGCTCATGGTGGCAAAGTTAGCCCCGTTGATCCACATTAAATCTACGCTGCCTTGGTTGTTATTGTTTGCTGATTTTTCGGCAAGTACACGGCTTACTGCTTCGCTGGTGTCACTTAATTTTACATGTACTAAGTTTATGTTGTACTTAGTTTTAACTTGTTTTGCAGCCCATTGAATATAGGCATTTATTTGCGCGTCGCCGCCCCATGCATAAAAGTATACATATTGATTGCTACCAAGTGTTTGAACTTGTTGCCAGCGAGATCCCTGTTGTGTGTTTATTACTAAATTACTTTTACTATTTGAGTTAATAACGGTATTAGCAAACGCAGTGCTCGAAAAAACAGCTAAATTTGCGATTGTACAAACGCAAAACGCGACACAGCAAAAGCTGTATCGCGTCAGTGTTTGCCAAAACTTAATGGCGAACATTTAAATCCCAGTTGTAGTCTAAAAATTCAACTTTCATGTCATCATTTTTAAGTGCTTTTTGCTGAGCGGGTATCAGTTTAAGAGCGTCAGGATACTGCAAGAAAAACTGCTGTAACGTATTTGCACCTCTAAAGCCATTTTCAAAGTCATCACCGTACCATTTAAATATTGAAGACACGCTTAGCGTATTTTCTTGAGCCATATTACGTGTCATATCTGATAAAAAGCGCACTGTTTGCTCTTGCAATTGGCTTTCTAAATCAGTGGCTGTATACGCTTCTTCTCGAAGCGCTGGGCAACCAATACTCGCGCAATTTACTGCAAAGTGAATGCGTGGGTCGTTGTATTTACCGCTGCCACGTATTAAACCATGTTCTATATCATCAAGGCTGCGAGTTTTGCCAAGTAATGGCACAAACTCTTTACTCCATGGTGAGCTAAAAAAGCTTCCTAAGTCTTTAATTGACTTGAGATCAGGGTACTTAGTTAAAATAAGCTCAACAGTCCACGCATTATAAGCATTGATTAAAAAAGCGAGTTGCTTAGGCTTTTCCCATGCGTCAAATTCGCTTTGTGTTACAGCCGTTAACGAATCTAAATACGTTTTTAGCTGTGCATGCTCACGTTTTATGGCAGCGTAATCAACCTCAGTACTGTGACCTTGGTTAATTTCGATAACGTGCTTATTTAACAATGTATTCCAGCTATCGTGCATGCTCTGGGCTTGGGCTGAAAATGAAGTTGCAAACGATGTAGCAACTAAAGCCGAGCCAAGTAGTAATGCTTTTAGAGGTGTTTTAAGCATAATTAACCTCGACGCCAAGTGTGGTATTTTTCAAGCAAGTTAAGCACTTTTTCAGGTGCATGAGCGCGTTTCCACTCACCTGCTGCGTATTTGTTACCTTCAGCCCATGTAGGGTAACTATGAATAGTACCGAGTATTTTGTTAAGACCTAAACCGTGTTTCATTGCCAGTACAAACTCAGCTATTAAGTCGCCAGCGTGCTCAGAGACCACAGTAACACCGAGTATTTTGTCTTTGCCTTTGGGTGTAATTACTTTAATAAAGCCTTTTGTAGCGCTGTCGGTAATTGCACGGTCTAGCTCTTCAAATTCAAAGCGAGTAATCTCAAAGTCTATGCCTTTGTCTTTTGCATCTTGCTCGTTTAAGCCAACACGTGCAACTTCTGGGTCAATAAACGTAGTCCACGGAATAACACGGTAATCTACTTTAAACTTTTTAAGGTGACCAAATAAGCCATTTACCGCTGCGTACCAACCTTGATGGGCTGCCACATGTGTAAACTGGTATGGACCTACAATATCGCCTGCTGCAAAAATATTTGGGTATAGCGTTTCAAGGTATTCGTTAGTTACAACAGTACGGTTTGTTTCTATGCCAAGCTCTTCAAGGCCGTAACCTTTAAGGCGTGCACTTCGGCCAACAGCACATAATAGCTCGTCGTATTCAATATCGATTTCTTTGTCGTTATGTTTAACAATAATGAATTTTTTACCATCGCGGGCTTCACAGCGCAGTGCCTGATGCGATGTTAAAATATTAACGCCACTTTCGGTTAACGCTTCGTGAGCAAAAGTAGACACTTCTAGGTCTTCTTTGATCATTATGCGTTCTGCCATTTCAATTTGCGTAACGCTTGAACCTAAACGTGCAAAGCTTTGTGCTAATTCGCTACCAATTGGACCACCACCAAGTACTACAAGCTTTTTAGGTGCCTCATCTAGCTCTGCAAATTTATTCCACAATGTATCGCTTGTTACATAGCCTGTTTCTTCAATACCAGGTAGTGGCGGTACAAATGGGCGTGCGCCAGTGGCAATCACAATAGTACGAGCGGTGAGTGTTTGCGTGCCACCGTCGTTAAGTTTAATTTCTACAGTCCACGGGTCTATTAATTTACCGTAACCTTTTACTACATCTACGCCTAAGTCGGTGTAGCGCTCAACACTGTCGTGTGGTGCTACATCTGCAATAACTTTGTGTACACGTGCCATTACTTTTTTGAACGAAAACTGCGGTGTTGCGTTTTCTAGACCGTAGTTTTCGCCGTGGCGAATTTGCTCTGCAATTTTAGCGCTTTTAATAACTGCTTTACTTGGAACACAACCGTAGTTTAAACAGTCGCCGCCCATTTCGCCCGCTTCAATAAGAGTTACTTTTGCTTTAACAGCAGCAGCAATATAACTTGTTACCAAACCACCAGCCCCAGCACCAATAACAATCATGTTGCGGTCGAATTTTTTAGGTTTAGTATAATTTTTGTATACTCGACGTTTTTTAAACACGTTTAAGATTCCTTTTGCAATGAAAGGGAAAATACCCAATAGAGCGAATGATAAAATTAAGTTGAACGATAAAATGCCAGATAAGCTATCTATTTGCGCCAGCTGTGTACCTGCATTAACAAATACAAATGTGCCGGCTAACATACCTGCTTGGCTTACCCAGTAATAAGTCCACGACTTTATTGAAGTAACACCCATCAATAAGTTAATTAAAAAGAACGGAAACACAGGCACTAAACGAAGAGTGAATAAGTAAAAACCACCTTCTTTTTCAACGCCTGCGTCAATTGCAGCTAAGCGCTCAGGAAAGCGTTGCTTAATAGTGTCACGTAGTAAGTAGCGTGATACTAAAAAGGCAAGTGTTGCGCCAATAGTTGATGCAAAAGAGGCAACCAATAAGCCTTCAACTAAACCAAACAATGCACCTGCGGCAAGTGTTAAAATAGCCGCGCCCGGTAAAGAGAGAGCCGTTACCACTACATACAATAAAAAGAACCCACCAATAACAAGTAGCGGTGATTGCTCTTTGTAATCGCTAAATTGATCCATCGACCCTTTTAAGCCATCAAGTGTAAGTAGTTGGTGTAAGTCAAAATGAAAGAACAGGCCGATAGCGGCAGCTGCAATCAATAATAAAAATATTTTTTTAATCATGTTCTCTCTCTTAAAAACTATGCGTAAGGGTTAACTTTGCGTTTATTGGCAACTCAGGAAAAGCCAATGTTGCACCAAAGTAACCGCCTTCAAATACAGGGCGCCAGTTTTTTTGATTCGTTACGTTGTTTACATCTAAACGTAACTTAGTACTAGGCGTAAAAGCATAGCTAGTATTAACGTTTAATGTGTACTGATCACGAATCTTAACTGTCGCCAAAAAGTCTAATGGGTAACTCTTTGTATATAGACCTGAAAAACCCGTTTGCCATTTCGAATTAATTGAATAATTTCCGTTAAAACTGAACGACTGCTCAGGAATGCCTTGAACTTGGCGATTAGAGCGTGCAAATGGAGTAAAACTAGGTGCGCCAACACTGGTACCTTCAATAATATCTGGACGTGAGTTGTCAAATGCATCGGCTACTTGAGCTGAATCTTGGCTACTTGCAGAATTATCGTAGCGAGCATCAATATAGCTGTAGCCAGCACTTAGCCAATAAGGGTAAGCATCATAAAATACTTGGCTTTCAAAGCCGGTAGTACGAATGCCGGTATTGCTACCATCGCGATTACGTAAACTACGACGTTGGCTGAATACTGCTCCATCGGCGTACCAATCACTGTCGGTTGGTGCGTATTTTAAACCAAATTCAACTAAAGTATTTTCGGTTGAAAAGTTTTGCGCGCTAATCGTGTTGTCGCCACCAAGAGACGTGCCGCCAGCCATGCTATTTGATGTGGCTTCGTTGTAACTTGCTGCACCATAAGTGGTGTAATCACCGTTTAATCGGTAGTTAAAGCTTACTTGCCCTGAATGTAGCTTATCGTTAATGCTATCACGAGCTGCAATTTCACCCTCTGGTGCTATTGGGTCGTGCGCGTCTACGTCATAAAAATCAATGCGGTAGCCAACACTTGTATGAAACTTATCTGTCCAATCAGAATCCTGCTGAATAGCAAAGCCTGTTTGCCATGAGCGCGAATCGGTAGTGTCTGATAAGTTAAAGTCGCCATTGCCGTCATTATTAATATCATATTGACCACCAGGGGATACAAATATACCTGGGCTAATTTCAATTAAACGCGCTTGTTGTACATCAGTTAAAGGAATGCGGCGGTTTGAAAGTGGGCCTGTTAAATCAATAGGTAAATCGGCTTCTGTTGTAAATTGGCTGTAGCCTAATACGCGGTTATAACGCACATCAAATGCAAAAATTGTTTGCTGGTCGCTATTCCAAAGATAGGTAAGCTCGGTACGGTTTTGCGCGGTATCGGCACCATCTATAATTTCAACAAAGCTATTTTGTGCAATTTCTTCGCGTTGTAAGTGCTGAAAATACGTAATGTTTTTTATTGATGCATTGTTGGAAAGTTCACGCTTATAAATGCTGTGTAGTAAATAAGTAGTGGCTTCGTTTTGATTATCAGGATCGGTAAGCACTGTACTGCGATCTATTTTTACTTGCCCAGTTGGTGAGATTATTGAACCTGCTGCCGGTACTGTGCTGCCATTTGCTTGCACGCCTTGGCCGGTAATATAAAGGCCATTATCTATTAGCGCTTGAGTAGGGCGGTTAATACCTGCGTTATCGGTAAATTCAACTTGATATAACTCAAAGTTAATATCCCAGCTGCTCTTGTCATCAGGTAATACGCGTAATGATGCAAATAAGCTGTCGCTCTTTGTGCCTGAAAAATCGTAGTAGCTGCCGTTATCTATGTGTTCAGCGCTTACTCTAAAACCTACTTTATCTTTTACAATGGGTGCACTGTAATCCACTAAAACACTGTACTGATCCCATCGACCTGCAGATACCGTTGCTTTGCCTTTACTTTCGTCAGTTGATGCTTTTTTAGAATGTAAGTTTACAAAACCACCGTTGCGTTGGCTTGAGCCAAATAATACCGGCGGCGCGCCTTTTACCACGTCTATCTGTTCTATAGAGTTGAACGATAAGGGCACACCAAAGCCGTTATTACCGGCTTGGCGGCGTGTGCCATCTTGAAAAAGCTCACCTAGTTGCCCACGAATAGTAGGTAAACTGGGTGCCCCAAAACCACTGGCTGAATAGGTATTAGGGCTTACTGCGAGCACGTCTTGTAAAGTCGTAATATTGAGTTGCTCTATTAACTCGCTTGAAATTGGTGTTACTGATCGGGCTATATCTTGTAGGGCTAAGTTGTCGCCAAACGGGCCGTCTACAGTGGCGTTTTTAACCGAAAGACCTTGAGATTTAATAACTTGGCCTGCCACCTCAATGCGCTCTATTGCGCCATCTTTTGTTGTTTTTGATTCTTCGGCTGCAAAAGCATTAAGTGGTGTATTTAATATGGTGGCTAGGGAAAGTGCTAAATATGCGTGTTTCAAACGTTTTCTCTCTACGGTTAAAATGTTGTTGGCGATAAAGACCGAAAGGATTAAAAATAAATTTCAGTAAATTTCGATTCTTTTTGTTTTTTAGAACATAACAAAACGGATGCATTATAAAGGTGGTAATTAAGTACTATTGTTTTATTAGTTGATAAAATATTAATAGAGCGATTGTATTAGAGTGAATGTAAATATTTGCTTTTAATGGGCTTTTTTAATTATAGACTACTTTTTACCTGCTAACATTTTAAAATTGTTAACTTTTACGCAGCATTTTAAAATTCCTAAAATAAGCTTCACTTTTATTGCTACAAGGCTTAATTACTTTTTTATTTAAAATAATTAAATTTTTTTGAAATAAAAAATAACTTATACGGTCTAGGTTACTTCAACGTTTATTAATATTCATTTAAGGAAATTTTATGACAGGTTCAATGAGTTCTGATGTGCAAAACCGTTTGCAATGGTCACTTTTATCTTTGCGTTTAGGCGTATTTATTGTAATGGTTATGTGGACGTTCGATAAATTCGTAAACCCTGGTCATAGCGCACGTATTTTTGAACATTTTTACGGTATTAGTGGCTCATCTGACATAGTTGCTTATGTTATCGGTGCTCTACAACTTGTATTAGTATTGGCATTTTTAGCGGGTATTAAAAAGCGCATAACTTACGGTATCATTTTTGTAATGCATGGCTTATCTACGCTTTCTTCGTACAACCAGTATATAGATGGCTTTAACAACTTATTATTCTTCACTGCATGGCCAATGTGGGCTGCGTGTTTTGCACTTTACTTATTACGCGACCAAGACGTGAAATTTACTGTAAAGTAATAGAACAATAGCTATACCCTTAAGGTTGTAGCTAAAAATACATTGGGCTGAGTTATTTACTATTTCAGCCCAATGTATAGCCTTTGAGCACTTCTTCTAATAATCCAATCTCTTTGTCATCTTCTAAAAATAATCCTTTTTATATTATTTCATCTTAAATATTGCGTTAGATCAAAGTTAATATATTTGTAAGAACAATATCGACAGCTTTAGTTTATGTTAGCTATACGGTTAGTAGGTTTTAATTACCTCAAGTTATTCAACTCAATGTTGTATAGAAGGCTCGTATGGAAAAGGTTAAAATTTCGTCAGCGCATCAGTCATCAAATCGTTCAGTAAACAAGTCTTCACATAATCAAAATTGCGATGAATGGAGCAAGCTCGATTTAGCACAATTACAAGCAAAGCTAAAAACATCATCCGACGGGTTAAGCCAAACTGATGCCACACAAAGATTGGCACAATATGGACCTAACGAACTAGTTGAAGAAAAAACAAACCTACTACTCAAATTTTTATCTTACTTTTGGGGACCAATACCGTGGATGATCGAGGCTGCTATTATTTTATCTGCGCTTGCTAAGCACTGGGCTGATTTTTTTATTATTCTTGTATTATTGTTGTCCAACGTATTGGTTGGCTTTTGGGAAGAGCACCAAGCGGGCAATGCAATTGCTGCATTAAAAGCAAAATTAGCAAATAAGGCGAGAGTACGCCGCGATACTCAATGGCAAAATTTAAATGCCAGCGAGCTTGTACCAGGTGATGTTATTAGAATGCGGATGGGCGATATAGTGCCTGCAGATGCGCGTTTGCTCGATGGTGATTCAGTAGAAGTAGATCAATCATCACTTACGGGTGAGTCGTTACCGGTTGTAAAGTCGGCGGGTGAAACTGTTTATTCGGGCTCTATTATTCGCCAAGGTGAAATAGAGGCAATAGTATACGCAACCGGCGCTAATACCTTTTTTGGTAAAACAGCACAGTTAGTGCAAGGGGAGCGAACCGCAAGTCATTTTCAGCGTGCAGTGCTTAAAATTGGTAATTATTTAATAATGCTTGCTGCGGCTTTAGTACTGCTTATAGTTATTGTTGCTTTGTTTCGCGATGATCCAATGATCACCACATTACAGTTTGCACTCGTATTAACTGTTGCTGCAATACCAGTTGCAATGCCAACAGTGCTATCAGTTACTATGGCTGTAGGCGCTCGTTTATTGGCTAAAAAGCAAGTGGTTGTAACACGTTTAGCTGCAATTGAAGAGCTAGCGGGTGTTGATATTCTTTGTTCTGATAAAACCGGCACATTGACACAAAACCTATTAACGTTGGGTGACCCGTTTTATATCGAAAACTCAATAAATAAAGGCTCTGCTGAGCAAGTTATATTGTACGCGGCATTAGCATCTCGCTCAGAAAATAACGATCCGATTGACTTAGCAGTATTACAAAGTGTAAAAGCTGAGCAGCATCTAGATTCTTATCATATAGAGCATTTTCAGCCATTTGATCCTGTGAGCAAACGTACTGAAGCAATCGTTAAAAATGATGATGGCAAAACATTTAAAGTGACCAAAGGTGCACCGCAGGTTATTTTAGCTTTGTCGGCTAATATTGAGGCAGTTAAAACTCAAGTTGAGGCATCAATAGATGAATTTGCAGCACGTGGGTTTCGCTCTTTAGCGGTTGCTAAAACAGACGAGCAAGGTAAATGGCAATTTATAGGCGTATTGCCACTTTTTGATCCACCGCGTGAAGAAGCAATACAAACCATTGCCGATGCAAAAGAAATGGGTATGAGTGTTAAAATGGTCACGGGCGACCAAGTGGCCATTGCGCGCGAAACTGCAAGTAAACTGGGTTTAGGGACAAACATTCTTGATGCTAGTGGATTTGGTGCAACTGAGTATCATCAAGCCACACAGTTAGATGATTCTATCGAGAGTGCTGACGGATTCGCACAAGTATTCCCTGAGCATAAATACCATATTATTGATGTGCTTCAGCATAGAGGGCACATTGTTGGCATGACAGGAGATGGCGTAAATGATGCGCCAGCACTTAAAAAAGCTGACTGTGGCATTGCTGTATCGGGTGCTACAGATGCAGCGCGTTCAGCAGCATCAATTGTGTTAATGACCGATGGCTTGTCGGTTATTATTGATGCAGTTAAAGAAAGCCGAAAAATATTTCAACGCATGAACAGTTACGCTATTTACAGGGTTGCTGAAACACTGCGCGTACTACTCTTTATGACAATGGCGATATTAATTTTTAACTTTTATCCGTTAACAGCAGTCATGATTGTAATGCTTGCTTTACTTAACGATGCCGCCATTTTGTCTATTGCATACGACAATGTGCATTATCAAAATAAGCCCGAGACATGGAATATGCGGCTCGTTTTAGGTATTGCATCTGTGCTGGGAATTGTAGGGCCAATTGCAGCCTTTGGTTTATTTTACTTAGGAGATAAAGTATTTGAACTCGACCGTCCTCATCTTCAAACATTAATGTACTTATTACTTTCTGTAGCAGGGCATTTGACTATATTTTTAGCGCGTACCCGAGGTCCATTTTGGTCTATTAAACCGTCTGCTATATTAATGGTCGCCGTATTTGGCACGCAAGTTATAGCAACACTTATTGCTGTTTATGGTGTGTTTATGACCCCACTAGGATGGGGATGGGCACTTGCTGTGTGGGCATATGCTTTGGTGTGGTTTTTTATTAACGATGGTTTAAAGCTAGTGGCGTATCGAATTTTTGATCCGACAGAAGCACCCTTACTAGAGAAGAGTTAGCATATAGGCTTAAAAAAATGGTTATAAGCCAAGTGGCTTATAACCAATAGTACACAAGGGAGTGTATATAAGGTGGTTCAATTATTTGTGAGTAAAGTTACTCACAAATAAAAAGTATTAGTGCATTGCATCATTATACTGCTTTGCCAAGCTTTGTTTTTGCCCTTCGGTTAGTGCTTTACCCGCTAATTGAAATACTTCGTGTTCTTCTTCACTTAAATGATGATGTACTAAATGATGCAGTTTTTTAGCTGCAACTAACCATGCAGACGAGCTCATTTCGGTATCTTCAAGTTGTTCAATTAATTCATCAATTTCGTGATGTTCAGCTACGCTGTGGCGCGCTTTTTCATGAGTTAAGTCATCAAACATAAGTGGGTTGTAAAAGTAACGTTCTTCAAACTTTGCGTGTTGTTCTAGTTCTGTTTTTAGCTCGTCCATTAGCGTGTGGCGCTGCTCTGTGTCGCCGTGCGTTTGAATAAGCGCATCTACCAATTCTCGTTGTTTGTCATGGTCATGACGTAGTGCTTCAAAAATATTCATAACTAATCCTTTTACAATTTATTTGCTTATGTCACTAACTAGCAAACTAAATGCCAAATATTAAGTTGATGTATTTTATTGCTTTTATTTTGATTTTTTATTTTTGGGCTGCTATCACTGTAAATTTTACAGTGATATGAATGCAATAATTTCAGGCTTTTACGTAGTTCAATTATAGAAGTGAGTATAAATCCCTACAGAACCTTACAAATATTTACTGGTTGTTTATTTTATTGCAGTGATAAAGTCGCAACATTATTTAGGTACAATCTATATGTATTACTCCCACATATAATACCAATCGGTATAAATGCAGGTAGCACGTTAACTTAATAGGATAGTTTAAGGATGAACACAAAAAGCCCCATCGCCGCATTATTGCTGTGCGCTTTATTAAGTGCATGTAGTACAGCCCCACGTTCTGACCCTAACTTATGCATTGAAGAGGCCGAAACGGTTGATCGAAATGGCGCTCAAACAAGCTCAGAAGTTTATAATCAATGCATTAGCGCACAAATTAAAAAGGATGAAAAAAACGACACTTTTTTTGATGCTATAGGTACGTTCTTTTTTGAATTTTTTGTAATGGAGGTAGAAAAGTAAATACGGCTAACTTGCAGCTATAGTCTAAAGTAAATAAGTTACGTAAAAATAGGATTAGTTATGAAGCAATTATTGATAGCAATTCCACTTTTTTTATTACTAAGCGCTTGTGCGGCACAGCCTTACGCAGGCTCGGCAAAATGTATGGAACAAGCAGATATTGCATACGAAACCGATACACGTAAAAATGAGATATTAGATAATGAATGCAAAGCTGCAAAAGTAAATACGCCTAATAAAGAGCTTGAGAATCATGGCTTGGTTGATAGAAGCCTTTTACAGCTAATCGTTAGCGTTTTAAATGGCGTATTTTAATAGTAAAAATATAATTAAATAAGGTATGTATGAGGGAAGAACTAAGAGCAAAAATAATTACCGTATGCGATAAAAAAATAGCAGTTAAAGGCGAAAATGTAGGGCTTTCTTTTTATGCATTTTTTGCTAATAAAAACGACGACCCAGCGCTACTTATGGAAGCTGCTACTTGGTGGATACACACCCATAAATTAGATCATTTTGTAAAAGCAAAGACCATCAAAAAAATGATCTTAGATGGGCTTTAGTCAAGTAAATGAGCCAATACTTTTAGCTGTGTTTATTTAATCAACAACGACTTGGTTTCTTCCGTTTTCTTTTGCTTTATAAAGTAATTTATCTGCATGTTTAATAAGAACATCTAGTGTGCTTTTTAAAGGGCCACTTACAGAGGCCCCTGCACTAAAGGTGATTTTTGTATCACTAGGAAAGTCTTCTATATTACTGCAATGCTTGGCGAAGCTAATGGCGAGCTGGTCAAATATATCGCGAATTATTCGTTCATCAACCGTATTTAGTGCAAATAACCATTCTTCGCCGCCGTAACGACCAAACTGATGATCATTACATAGTGTTTCTTTTGCAGCTTTTGCAAAGGCAATAAGAACTAAATCTCCAACATCGTGACCAAAATGGTCGTTAACTTTTTTAAAGTAGTCTAAGTCAACAATTGCTATCGTCATTTTACCTTCACCAAGCTTTGCTTCTGCTGCGCGCATTATTCCTCTGCGATTAGGGCAATTTGTTAGATAATCTGTTAATGAAATATCGTGATATTTTTGACGTTGTCGGGCTTGCCGATAAAATAAAAATAATGAAGCAATCACTAAAATAAATGCAATAGCAGCGCTGAGTCGCCAAATTATTTTTTGTTGGTACTCTTCTTTAGCTTGTAGTTCACTAATGTCTTTTGCGTACTCTAGTTGCTGTATTTTTTCTTCTTTTTCTTTTACTTCAAACTGCACCTGTAGTGTTTTTATATTATTTTCACTAGTTGCTTCGTAGTGTTTTTTTGTATAAAGGAGCTTTTGTTCAATTGCTTCAAAAGCCTCGTCAGTGTAGTTAAGGCGTCGCTTTAGCTCATAGCGTTTACTTAAAAAATCGGCTTTATAAATACTGCGGCTGAATTTATCTAATTTTAAAAACACCTCATCGTTTGCTTCATTTGCTCTCTCGATTAAATCTTGTTTTATATATATGTCAGCTAACAAAATGAGCGATGCGAGTTGCATGTCGTATACACCTGCAGAACGAGCAAGCTCAATGTTTTCTTTAGTTAAAGTTAAAGCTTTATCGTAGTTTGCTTGTAAGTACTCAATATTGGCAATTGAGTACTGAGCAAAGGTTAAGCCTTTTTGCATATTAACTTTTTTAAAATAGAGCAATGCTTTATCTAGGTATATTAAGGCATCTTTAGGTTTTTCTACTTCAAGCAATACATTGCCTAAGCTCCAGTATGCTTTTGCAGTAAAAAGCCCATCTTGTGTTTGCTCATAGGCCGCAACCGCTTTTTTTGCATAATATATGGCTTTGTCTTTTTCGTTTAGATAATTATATGCATCGGCTATTTTTCTAAAAAAGTACCCTTGAGATGCTGAATCGTCATCTTTTAATGCTAATTCTAGCCCCTCTAGTGCAACATTTAGGGTCTTTTTCAATGCATCTGTATCGGTGTAATAGTAAGCAAGTGCTCGTAAAATAATGATTTTTTCTTTAGTTGAATGCTGTTGCAAGCTCTCTTCTAATTTGGTGGCTAGCGTGTGTGCTGGAGTTGGGTTCGCCTCCCTTGCTAGAGACTTGAGTTGTGATTCGAGAAATAATAAATATACACTTTTTTGATTTGGTAACTCTTTGTTCTTTAAGTAATAGGATAAGTGTGTGTTTAACGCTTCGTATTTTTCTTGTCTAAAAAGTAACTCCGCATACAAAGCGGCCGCTTCTAGATGAAGTTTTTTCCAATTTTGCTCTTTGCTTATTTTAAACGCTTGAGTGAGCTTGTCTTCATTTTGAAGATAGTCTAATTCATTTAGTTTTATGTTATTGATCAGGACTTGAGTCGTGTCAAAGTCTAGTGCGTGTAAAGTTGCACTTAATGAGTCGCCGTTAGCTGAGGAAAGCTTACTTAAAAGTAAAAATAAAATGAGAACAATATACTTAGCCCACAAAGTATTACCTAAAACCTTTATTTGTGTATTGTTAGTCATGTTAATCCTTTGCTGACTTATTTTTATTATTGAAGTACTTATTAACATTACTTAATAAACTTGGGTTTGTACCGTTTTTTTATACTCATCATTGAATAGAAAGACCATAAACGATATCAATTTAATTAATAAAAACCAACACATTGTATAATATAGTGGTTGTAGCTATGTGTTTTTATTAAAAATCTGCGGCTACTTCAAACTCTAATCGTTTATCCGTAATTGGGTGAGTAAATGCTAAGTATTCTGCATGTAAATGTAATCTATCGGCTTTTTGCCCGTAATGTGTGTCGCCTATAATTGGCATGTTTAAACCTAAGCTGTGCGCACAATGGACTCTTAATTGATGAGTTCGCCCTGTTTTAGGGTATAACTGTAATCGGGTAATATTGTTGTTACGCTCTAAAACCTGCCAGGTAGTAAGTGATGGCTTACCGTGTGTGTAACACACCATTTGGCGCGGTTTATCATCAAAGTCGAGCACTAAAGGTAAATCAATTACTCCGCTATCCTCAGCTACGTTACCATTAACTAATGCGACATAACGTTTATCTATGGTGCGTTCAATAAACTGCTTTTGCAGTGCTTTGTGCACGCGTTTATTAAGTGCAATCATCAATAACCCAGAAGTCGACATATCTAATCTGTGTACAATTAGCGGGCCTGATGCCTCTGGAAACTGCGTTTTGATTCGCATATAAACTGAGTCATCAATATTAACGCCAGGCACAGATAAAAACTCAGCGGGCTTATTTACCACAAGTAAATCGTCATCTTTATAAACAATACTTAGATCTTTACCCTGAGCTGGGTTGATAAGTAGCGGGTTATCTTCAACATCTAAACCCTTTAGCATGTGCCCAAGTATTGGTTGGCATTTACTATAACAAGAAGGGTAGTAGTTTTTATGCTGCCTAATTGCTGATTTTGGCGCAGCTCCCCACCAAAATTCAGCCATAGCAAGTGGCTTTAAGTCATGTTTATAGGCGTATTGTAATAATTTAGGCGCTGCACAATCGCCAGCCCCCGAAGGAGGAGTGTGCTCAGGTAATGCTGCAAATATGGCATTTAAGTCTGTAGTTTCACCATTTGCATTTAAAAATTTGTACTGCGCAAACAACTTTTTTTGTAAGCTTTTAGAAAGCGTTTTACGGCGCTTTTTTAAATGAGCAATTTCATCAGAAATATTGATGTGTGTTTGCTGCAGTGACTCGATTATATTTTGCCAATAGGCTTTAAGTGCCAGCAGTTGCTTTTTTTCTACGATACTTTGCCCTGCAAGCTTATTTTTTAACTGCTCAAAATCACTTTCGCTAAGCTCTAATTCGCCTTCGGTACGTTGTATTTTTCGTTGCTGGCGACCGGCTTGCATTACTGCCTGTTGGGCTAATAGTGCTTGCTGGTAACTCTGTGTTGCATCATCAAGTTTGCTATTAACTTCATGCAGTTGTTCACTATTTTCTAACTGCTCAATTTGAGCATTAATATCGTTAATTATTTTACTTTGAGCCAAATAGCTAT
The DNA here is from genome assembly GCF_015864505.1 of Pseudoalteromonas sp. SWYJ118. NCBI lineage: Bacteria > Pseudomonadati > Pseudomonadota > Gammaproteobacteria > Alteromonadales > Pseudoalteromonadaceae > Pseudoalteromonas > Pseudoalteromonas sp. SWYJ118. The sequence continues at coordinate 75,166 of NZ_JADYXC010000014.1, forward strand.
CGTCTTGCAGCTGCATGCTAGAAACAGGCGGCACAAAGCTAATATTACCTTTATCACCTTCAATTTGCCCCGAATAAGCACTTAAAAAGCCTAATTGTTGCTTAGCATTTTGCACCACTAAAACCCCAAACATTTTACCTGCATTTTCTGCTTTTAAATGCGTTAACGTTTCAAGTTGTTGCTGTAATTGTTTTGTGGCTGCTACAGCTAAAGGTTGCGGCTCGTAATAAAAAGGGAAAGTAAACTTTTCAGGAAGCGCGAGAGAATCAATATTTTGAGAAAATAATGTAAAGCACAAAGCAGAATTTGACATAGAAGTAAGAGAAAAGCATTCAGTAAAATAATTGAGCGCATAATAACATATTCATAGTTAAGCCACTAAAAATCTCGCACCCGCATATTCATAAACACTTTAAAGCGGACATTCATGTTTTATGTATCAGTATGGGGGGCAGTAAACCTAGGAGTATCGTTTGTTAGTAAAGTCTCAGTAGTAATATATCTATCATTATCAAAATACCTAAGCTTATCGATTCTCAATAATTGAGCGCATTTCGAAACGATGACTTACTTGATAGATCAGAGGCAAAAAATCAATTTACAGAATAACTTAATATTTAGGAGTTCTATATTATGAGTCAAAGTATCGCAAGTTTTATTACTAAAACCCTCGAACAAGCGGGCGTAAAGCGCATTTGGGGAGTAACTGGCGATTCACTTAACGGCATTAGTGAAAGCCTGCGAAAAATGGGAACAATTGAATGGCTAGGCATACGTCATGAAGAAGTAGCAGCATTTGCAGCTGGCGGCGAAGCGCATTTATCAGGCGAGCTTGCGGTGTGTGCGGGTTCTTGCGGGCCAGGTAATCTTCATTTAATTAACGGCTTATTTGATTGTCAGCGTAATAATGTACCGGTATTAGCTATTGCCGCACACATTCCTTCATCTGAAATTGGCAGTAGTTATTTTCAAGAAACCCATCCGCAAGAATTATTTAAAGAATGCAGTGTGTATTGTGAAATGGTTTCGAGCCCCGAGCAAATGCCGTACCTGCTAGAAACCGCAATGCGACAAGCAATATTAAACAAAGGCGTGAGTGTACTTGTGCTACCTGGCGACATTGCATTAAAAGATATGCCTAAAGCTATCAAGCCAAAATGGAACGTGCCAAAACCAGCAACGTATACCCCCGCTTTATCTGATATTGAAGCAATGGCGACTCATCTTAATAAAAGTAAAAAAGTAACCTTATTGTGTGGTGCTGGTTGTAAGGATGCCCACGACGAAATTGTTGCGCTAGCCGAAAAATTACAAGCGCCAATTGTGCATGCTATGCGTGGTAAAGAGTTTATTGAATACGATAACCCTTATGATGTTGGTATGACTGGATTTATTGGCTTTGCGTCGGGCTATCATGCAATGCAAGAAGCCGATACGTTATTAATGATTGGTACTAGTTTTCCTTATCGTGCTTTTTATCCTGAAAATACCACCATATTGCAAATTGATAATCAGGCTGCGTCACTCGGGCGACACGTGCAAATTGACTGTGGCGTGTTAGGGGATACTAAAAATTCAGTGACCACATTGCTTGATTATATTAAAGGTGAGCGGACAAGTTCGCACTTACAAAAATGTGTTAAAAACTACAAAGAGTCTCGACAAGATCTCGATGAACTAGCCAGTGGAAAAACCTCGCAAAATTTAATTCACCCGCAATACCTAACGCGTTTACTCAACGAGCAAGCGGCTGACGATGCTGTTTTTACTTGTGATGTAGGTACGCCAACAGTGTGGGCTGCGCGTTATTTATCAATGAATGGTAAGCGTCGCTTAATTGGCTCGTTTAATCATGGCTCTATGGCAAATGCGATGTCGCAGGCAATGGGGGTTCAATCTGTTGATAGAGACCGCCAAGTAATTGCAATGTGTGGTGATGGTGGCTTTTCGATGTTAATGGGCGATTTGATCTCGCTTAAGCAGCTTAATTTACCAATAAAGATTATTGTTTATAATAATCGCTCACTTAGTTTTGTGGCTATGGAAATGAAAGCCAGTGGGTTTTTATCAAGCGATACTGATTTAGAAAACCCAAGTTTTGCTAAAATTGCAGAGGCCTGTGGATTAAAAGGGATTCATGTGGACGACCCTGAAAAATTACCATCGGCAATGAACGAAATGATGAATCACTCAGGACCTGTTGTTTTAGAAGTCGATACCGCGAAACAAGAGCTTTCAATGCCACCGCAAATCAAATTAGAGCAAGCAAAAGGCTTTAGCGTTTACATGATGAAGGCGTTGATAAACGGCAAAGGAAACGAAATTGTAGAGCTTGCTAAAACTAACTGGTCACGCTAGTTAAGTTACTTCCCTGTTGAGTATTTTTGCTCAATAGGGAAGTGCCAAAGTAATAATCCCCACTGTCATTCTCGACCATTAATAAGTGATGGTTGTTTGTAAGTAATTGAACAAAAATAAAAAATCATATATGGTTTATCATTAAATTAATAAAAATACGCATAAAATGCCTCTGCTTCATAGAGGAGCGGAGCAATAATGAAATGGAAATCAGTTTTACTGTCGCTAGTTGTTTTATGGCTTATTCAAGCTCAGCAAAACAGTTTACGCACCAATGAATACGCAAATATAATTTCTGATTTAGATAAGGTTAGTGTGCTTGGCGAATGTGAAATTTCTACGGAGGTTACAAGAGAGTGGCCATTATCTTGGGCTATAAGCGGCGCTGAAATTACTGTTAAGAACAAAAATACTTTGCTGACAGCAACAACCAGTAAGTTTAATAAACCAGATCGTAAATTTCTTAGTACACACAATACTCATTATCACTTTACGTGGTCCAAAACCAAAAACAACTCTGTATTTGCATCATACATGGACGTAGAAATAGAACCCGCAGGTAAAGTTGCAGGCCTTATAATAGGCAATTGCTCTGACTACCCCGAAGGCCCAGAGTTGATAGGGCATTTAGAGCGTTGTAATAGTATTGTAGAGTCAATTACGTGTTTGTAAAAGTAGGTATAAAGCGTTGATTAAAATTGAAGACTTTTCTTTAGCATGGCGATGGATTAGCGCGTCCCACGGTGATTTTTCTAAAGATACACTAAATAAACTCAACCCATTGAGTGAAGATCAAGCAAGAGCATTAATTGCCGCCACACCCATTAACTTTCCGGTTGGCGCAAAAAGATTCGACTCCACAGAAGGAAGTGAATTAACACGGCAATGGTTAAAGGGTTTAGTACATGACTCAAAAAAAGTAACAATTTGTTGGGATCAAGAAACAGCATTAACCCTTCCTTGGTTAGTTTTTTGTGATCACTGGGATGATTTTTGCTATCCATCAAGTGATGACATAAATCTGTATTTAGAAAGCGGTGAACTGTTTTTACGTTGGAATCACTATGAGGTTTTTGAGTTTGACTCAAGTGCAATGTAATGAGCTAAAACACTTAGCATTGGTATCAATTGCTACTTGGCGGTTGTTTTTAGTTTAAGGTTTCACTCGCTTTACTCAATCAAAGTAAAGCGAGTGCTCAGTATCACTTACAAACTCTTTTTAGGTGGTAGGGCTACGTTTGCAAATATTAGCCCTGCTACAAGCGACATAAATATTAAAAACGTTTGTTGGCCTATGTGCTCTGCATATACAAAGTCTTGGCCTTCAATAAGTGAGTTTAAGCCAATATAGGTTTTACTACCCGGTACTAATACTATTAAGCCTTGCATAGCCACAATAGAGGCGGGCGCATTAGCAACACGGTTAAACAAGTTACTAAATATACCCACCGATAAAGCACCTACAAACGTACCTAATGTGTAATCAAGGTACATAGCCGAGCCAATACTGGTGCCATACGCTATAAAGCCTGATGCAATAGACCAAACTGCGTGTTTAAGTTTGGTTCTAAAAATAACGATTAAGCTGCTACAAAGTAAAAATATAGCCAGCCATGCGGTCCACTTTGGTAATGGCTCAGGTTGTACAAAATCGGCTTGCCCAAAAAGTGCAAAGCCAATACCTATGCCAATAAAACCGCCAAAATACAGTTTAAATAGCAGCATAAACGAGTCCATGACTCGCGCAGTACCCGACACTAAATGCCGTGCTGCCAGCTCAGCTAAACCAAGCGCAAGTGCTAAACCGGGTATAAACACAATAATGGCTGAAAGTACCACCAAGCGTATATTTATCTCAGGTGTTATATACACGCTTACTGCACAGGCAAGTATTGCTGATATTATGGCCACTAATGGCTCAAGCATATGGGCTACGCGTTTTGAGCGCCCAGACCAAAGCACAAACACATAAACAACTAAAGTAAGTAGCGATGACCAAATAACATCAGTCCAGCTAGTACCCATTAACATTGCAAACGCACCACCAGAAGTTGCAAACGCAACGCCCGTAACAAGTTTATTGTATGGGTTTGGCATTACAAAAATAGCGTCTAGTTGCGCATCAACTTCTTGTAAACTTAGCTTGTCGTCAAGCATTTGGTTTACAAGGTCGTCGGTGTCGGCAAGTGAGCCTAAATCGTGATCGCCAGGGTCTACACGTGCAACATGGGTGTACTCGTCTTCGTGGCCATCGGTCCAAATAACAAACGTTACAGAGGTTGGCGACATAACAAACGACGATTTAAGTCCTAAGTATGTAGCCACTTCCATTAGGTGGGCTTCTAGGCGGTAAGCAGGCGTACCATACTTGTGAAGCATCTTACCCAATTTAACGATAAATTTGCGTTTTTCTGTAAAGGTTGCAGTTTTCAAATCTTTTTGGACCAAATATTGCGATAACTAAGCTAAAAATATAGACAATACAGCTAAAAATGCCCACGTTTGATGGGCGCGATTTTAAACACTAATTGGTGTGTGTCTAGTCATTTTTAATCTAATTTTTTATTTTTTTCAGCTATCCATTGCGACATGTATTGAGTGCTGCGCATTGTATGATGTTTGAGCATTTGGCCTGTGAAGTTTTTTTCGCGATGAGCGTTTAAATCACTACTTATTGAATCGACTTTTTGAATTAACGCAGCGCTCAATTGTGCTTTGTTGTACAGCGTATTAAGGAGCGTGTTGCCATCTTGCTGCGCTTGCTCAAAGTCACTTTGATTGGTGTACATTTCAATGGCAGCATTGGCAAAGTCATCGGCGGTGTTGGCTATTTTACCCGGCCATGATAAATCGTTATGCATGCCTTCTGCGCCAATATTGGTGGTAACGCTGGGTGTTTGCATAATCATGGCTTCAAGCAATTTACCTTTAATGCCTGCACCAAAACGCAGTGGTGCTAAACATACGCGTGCGCTTTGCATTACATCAAACGCATTATCGGCCCAACCTTTTATTAAAAACCCTGTTTTAGGGTTATTTAGTGCCGTGGCTTTTGGTGGTGGGTAAGAGCCATAAATATGTAGTTCTGCTTTTGGTAGCTGCTTGCGAATAAGTGGCCATATTTTTTGTAGGTAAAGTACAGCATCCCAGTTTGGCGCGTGTCTAAAGTTACCTATGGTCATAAAGTGCTGGCGCTGCTCAAACGTTTTTGTACTTGTAGGCAGTGAGCTTAAATCAACCATAAACGGTAAATGGTGTAATAGGCTTGGCTCTATTTTAAATACGCTGTTTAGCAGGCTCATTTCATAACTTGAAATAATTAAGCTTAGGTCGCAGCGTAAAATAGCGGCAATTTCGCGTTTTGCTATGTCTGAGTGTAAATCGCTGGTTGTAAACTCACGCTCACCTTTAAACGCTTCGTGGCGAGCGTTACGCAGACATTGTAAATCTTCGGTATCTAAAATTTTAATTGCGTGTGGGCAATGTTTATCGACGCGCCAGCCAAATTGTTCTTCCATCATAAAACGGTCAAACATGACTATATCTGGATTATAGGTTTTAACGTATTCGTCAAAGCTATCGCAGTTTAGTGCAATGCTTTGGCTCGTTATGCCAAAGTCGTCAAGATTTACCATGTGATCGGTGCGCTGCGCGGGCGTTGCAAATTCAACGTCCCAGTTTTGCGCTCTAAATGCATTTAATAACGACATCATGTGCGTTCCCGCAGCAGACGAATTTGGCTCTGGCCATACGTAGCCAATTACCAGCACTTTTTTCATTGGCTAGAATCTCTAATTTGTAAGTTTACATTTACCAGTGTTTTTACTGGCGGGGCTGTATTTTGTAGTAGCTCTTGTAGTATTAAGAGGCACCGCTTGGCTATATCAGTTGTACTTATAGCCACAGTGGTTAAGTGATCATTTATAACCGCGCTATTAGGAATATGGTGGCAGCTCACCACTTTAATACAGTGATGTGTTAATGAGTTAATAGCAGCAATAACACCTTGAGCAATAATATCGTTTGCACACACCACAGCGTTTAATGTGGGGTTGTGTTTATATGCTTCTATAAATGCATCTTTAGCGCTAAGGGCTGTGTTTACTGCGCAGTGAATGGGTGCTAATGGTGTAATGCTGTGCTGCGCGCAAGCGGTATTAAAGCCACTTTGTAGTGCTTGTGAATCACTTAAAGTAAGTTCACTGCCTATAAATGCAATGTTTGTCACGCCTTGTGAGAGCAAATGCATACTGGCTACGTGGCTGGCTTTTTTATAGTCGGGTAATACACAAGGAGCTGCGCTAAAAGGCACTTCGCTCATTACGGTAATTACTTTGTGTTGCGCGCTGAGCGTATCAAGCCATTTGGGGCAAGTACTAGCAACGGGGCAAATAATAAATGCAGCAGCGTTGTATTCTTTTAAGTTTTTAACTGCGTTTGCTTGTAGTTCAAGACTATTATTACTGCTTACAATCATGGCTTGTAAGCCATTGTCGTTTAACAAAAGTTGTAGGCTGGTAGCAAGGTGTGCCATAGCTGGGTTAGTTAAATCGTTTATTACTATGGCCACTAAATTTGAGCGTTTTGAGCGCATAGCAGCGGCATCACGATTATAAACGTATCCTAGCTCATCAATCGCTTTGAGTATTTTTTGTTTACTTTTATTGCCCACTTTATCGCTTTGGGTAAGCACCAAGGATACGGTTGATTTTGATACACCAGCACGCTCTGCAACATCAAAAATAGTGACTGATTTGGCTTTGTTATGCATTGTATTTTAAGTACCGCAGTGGTGAATAAATAGCGCTGTAGTTTAGCTTAATCAGCACTATTAAGTCATCTTTTAGAGGTGTTTAACTTACCTTAATACTTTATGAACAAAGCAAAACGTGTTTATATACGCCTATAAGAGTAAAAAATAACAAAAGGATAAAAACATGAGCGCTTTTAGGCTGTTAGTTGCCTTTATTTGTTGTGCGGCATTAGTACCAACAAGTTACGCCGAGCAGGGCTATCAAACCCCATCACCTGAACTTGCAGCATTGGTTGACGCTAAGTTAGCACCCACTAGTTACTTATCGAGCGATGGCCAGTGGCTAGCGCTTTTTGAACGCAAACGTGTAGTAACCCTTGATGAACTTGCAAAAGAAGAGCTTAAGCTTGCTGGTATTAAGCTAAACCCCGCTAATTTTTCGCGCTCTCGTGTGAGTGCCAAATTTAGCGCTGTGGAGCTAAAGCATGTTCAAAGCGGGTCGGTTATTAGTATTAATAACTTACCTAATGGCATTATTCGCTCACCTAAATGGTCATCTAATAGTAAATATTTAGCCTTTATTGTTGAGCAACTAACCCAAGCCAACTTATGGCTTTACAGCGTTGAAACCAAACAAGCAAAAGAGCTTTCAAGCGCTGCGTTAAATTCGGTACTAACTGCCTCACCATATAAATGGCTGCCAGATAGCAGCGCCATTGTTGCAAATCTTGCTGTTAATTTTGGTAAACCAAGGCTTGAAAATAACAGCCAAAGTGTAGTGCCTGTTATTCAACAAAGTACTGGCGAAAAAGCACCAGCACGTACTTACCAAAATTTATTAACAAGCCCGTTTGATGAAGCACAATTTAAGTTTTACGGCCAAGGGCAGCTGGCTTACGTAACGCTTGATGGCAATACACAAGCAATAGGTAGTCCTTCTTTATTTAAATCGTTTTCGGTGTCACCTGATTCTACCAATATTTTAGTTGCCGGTATTAATGAGCCGTTTTCGTATCAAGTGCCTTACAGCCGATTTGCAAGCACATGGCAAATATGGGGCATGCGCGGCTATGCATTAGCAGAGCTGGCAAAACAGCCACTTGCCGATAACATTCCGCAAGGTTATGACAGTGTTCGCACTGGCCGCCGAGACTTTGAATGGCGAGCCGATCAAGGTGCTGAAGTTATTTGGGCCGAGGCGCAAGATGGCGGCAACATGAAAACCGACGTTGAGCATCATGATTATGTTTACAGCTTACGTGCACCCTTTAAACGCGAGCCTAAATTATTTGCCAAAGTAGAGCGTCGTTATTCTGGTATTGAGTGGGGCAACGAAAACGTAGCAATGCTGACAGACTGGCGCTTTAGCGATCGCCAAATACGTACTTACATAGTGCAACCACGAAATGCCGACAGAAACCGCGTTTTATTTTCAGAGCGTAGTTACAACGATGCGTATAAAGACCCTGGTAATGCAATTTACGAGCGCAACGATTTAGGCGCAAACGTAATTAAAATTGTAGGCGGGCGTTATATATATCTGCGTGGTAATGGAGCTTCAGAGCAAGGTAATATCCCGTTTTTAGACCAATACGATGTTAAAACAAATAGCAGCAAGCGTTTATGGCAATCAGAAGCACCATATTACGAACGTGTACGTGCACTGCTTGACGACGAAGGTGAGCGCTTTATTACTATTCGCGAATCTAAAACTGAGCAACCTAACTTTTTTATACGCAATTTAGATAACGACACGCTAACGCAATTAACGACATTTGAGCATCCGTACCCTGCATTTAAAGGCGTAACTAAAGAGCAATTACGTTATAAACGCGACGACGGTGTTGAGCTTTCGGGCACGCTTTATTTACCACCAGGGTATGATAAAACACAAGGCCCGTTACCTGTGCTTATGTGGGCTTATCCACTTGAATACAAAGATAAAGCCGTAGCATCACAAGTACGCGAATCGCCTTATGCATTTACCTACATTGGTTATTGGGGGCCAATGCCTTATCTTGCTAAAGGGATTGCCGTGTTTGACGACCCTAAAATGCCAATAGTGGGTATTGATGGCAGCGAGCCAAACGATAACTTTAGAAAGCAGCTAGTATCAAGTGCGCAAGCAGCTGTTGATGTATTGGTTAAAAAAGGCATTGCCGATAAAGATAAAATTGCCATAGCAGGGCACTCATACGGTGCATTTATGGTTGCTAACTTATTGGCTCATAGCGATTTATTTAAAACAGGTATTGCCCGCAGTGGCGCGTATAACCGCACATTAACGCCGTTTGGTTTTCAAGGAGAAGAGCGTGATTTTTGGCAAGCACAAAGTGTGTACGCTAATATGTCGCCGTTTTTCCATGCTGAAAAAATTAACGAGCCAATGCTAATGATCCACGGTCAAGAGGATCCTAATTCAGGAACCTTCCCAATGCAAAGTGAGCGCATGTACGCAGCGCTAAAAGGTTTAGGTAAAGATGCTCGCTTAGTAATGCTCCCTTACGAAGCACATGGTTACCGTGCGCGTAAAAGCTTATTACATGTATTGTGGGAACAAGAACAGTGGTTAGATAAGTATTTGCTAAATGATACAGCAGAGCCAGTAGAGGTTATTACTGAACCCGTGATAAGTGTTGGGCAATAGTAATAAACATGAGTAAGTAACAGCGCGGCTACTTATAGCCGCGTTTTTGCTTTTAATATGAGAGTAAATTAATGATTGATGTAGCAGCACTTGCGGTTTTTATTCCTACGTTCTTTTTTGTGTCGATAACGCCTGGTATGTGTATGACCCTTGCCATGACACTCGGTATGAGCATTGGCGTGCGCCGCACATTATGGATGATGATAGGCGAGCTGTTAGGCGTAGCAACCGTTGCTATAGCTGCGGTATTAGGCGTTGCAAGCATCATGTTAAATTACCCAGATGCGTTCGCTATTTTAAAGTGGGTAGGCGGTGCGTACTTAATTTATATTGGCGTTAACATGTGGCGAGCCAAAGGCAAAATGTCGGTCGATACCTCAAAACCAAGTGACGTAAGTCGGAAGTCGTTATTTACGCAAGGTTTTGTAACCGCAATTGCTAACCCTAAAGGGTGGGCGTTTATGATCTCGTTATTACCGCCGTTTATTAGTGTTGAGCATGCTGTAGCCCCTCAGCTTTTAGTATTACTTGGCGTTATAATGACCACCGAGTTTTTAAGTATGTTAGCTTACGCAACAGGCGGTAAAAGCTTACGTTTATTTTTAGCTCGTGGCGATAATATAAAATGGATGAACCGTATTGCCGGTAGCTTAATGGGATTAGTTGGAATTTGGCTTATTTTTGGTTAGTTCAAAAAGTAGTTGATATTATCAATTAATTTGTTATAGTTGATTTTGTCATCTATTTAACGCTTAAGGCATGCCCAAAAATGAGTACACCCGTATCAGCAAATCCAGTAATGGTTGAGCCTAAAAAAACACCTGTAATTTATAAAATACTGGTTATGGTAAGTATTATCACTCTAATCGGCGGTACTCTAACTGGCATTATGACTTATGTGAATGTGGGTGTTACAGAGCATTTTTATGCAGACTGGTTTACCTCGTTTATAAGTGCGGTATTAGTTATGGCACCTATTGGTTTTGTAATGATGACCTTAATGCATAAGCTAGTTAATAAGTTATTACTTAGGGCGTATTGACCTTTGGTGGTTGAATTTGCAGCAGTGTGTTTGGTTTTTAGGCAAGGCAGAGCCTATGTAGTGTGGTTATTCCCCATAAATAGGCGATAACGCAGCATAAATACCAAACATGCGCTGCCCGAAGGGTTCTTTCTAGGGACTATTAACTCTTTGTTGCTCGGTTTTTACTTAGCCCACTAGGTTACAAACCTCGCGCCGTGATTTAATCGCCCCTAGATTGAACAAATTTCAATCCACAAAGATAAACACGCCCTAGTAGCGAGCTAAAACGTAATTTAGTGATTAGTGTTTTTATGGCGTTGATAATGGAGTCGGTGATGGCGTTTGTTACCGCTACTAATAATATTGGCTATGCAGATATGCGTGTATTTGTAACTGGATGGGCTGAAGGGTTATTAGCCGCATTACCAATAGGTTTAACTATAATGCTGATAATGTCGGTTACGGTAAAACCTAAAATAGAACGTTTTTTAAAAAGCTAATAACAAAAAAGAGCCATTGGCTCTTTTTTATTATTTAGTGTTTAGTTGCTAGCTAAATTGCGCCATTCAAAAAGGGTGCTGTTCGGCTTATTTTAGATTGAGCCACATCGGTAGGTTTACCTTGCGCCACTATTAACCCGCCTTCATCGCCCGCACCAGGGCCTATATCAATAACCCAATCACTATTACTGGCTACTTGCATATCGTGCTCAACCATAATGACGGTGTTGCCGGCATCAACGAGCCCATTTAATTGCGCCATTAACATGGCCACATCTTTAGGATGCAAGCCTGTGGTTGGTTCATCTAAAATATAGAGGGTATCGCCGCGTTGTGTGCGCTGTAACTCTGTGGCAAGTTTAATGCGCTGCGCTTCACCGCCCGAGAGTTCTGTAGCTGGTTGGCCTAAACGTAAGTAACCAAGTCCCACTTGTAGCAACGCATTTAGCGCGCGTAAAATAGCGGGTTCATCGGCAAAAAATGTATGCGCCGACTCAACTGTTAAATTAAGCACATCGGCAATGGTTTTATCCTTGTAAGTAACCTCAAGTGTTTTTTCGTTATAGCGTTTGCCGTTACACACAGGGCAAGGCGAATACACACTAGGTAAAAATAAAAGCTCTACGCTTACAAAACCAACACCTTCGCAGTTTTCGCAGCGACCTTTTTTTACGTTAAACGAAAAACGACCTGCATCGTACTTACGCGCTTTTGCCTCTTTGGTATTGGCAAACAGTTTACGAACATGATCGAATAACCCCGTGTAAGTTGCCAGGTTAGAGCGAGGTGTACGCCCAATCGCTTTTTGATCAACCGTAATAAGGCGTTTTATATGCTCAATGCCTTGAGTGATTTTACCCTCGGTTGTTATATCGAGCTCTTGGTCGAGCAATTCGGCTTCATCTGTAGGTATTTGTGGCAGCGATTTTTGCCCAAGTGCATCGTATACCAGCTCAACTAAAGCTTGGCTTACTAAACTCGATTTACCAGAGCCAGACACGCCCGTAACGCTTGTAATAACGCCCAGCGGAAATTCTACATCGAGTTTTTGTAAATTATTACGCTCAATACCGCTAAGCTTTAACCATGCTTTTGCGCTGCGTTGTGGTTTGTTACTTTGGCTTAAAAGCTTTTCATCATTTTTAAAAAGGTATTGGCTAGTGTGCGAGCTGGTCACTTTTTGCAAGCCTTCAACAGGGCCGCTATAAACAATATTACCGCCGTGAGTACCTGCATTTGGGCCTACATCAACCACCCAATCGGCGTGGCGAATAACACTTACGTCGTGCTCAACCACAAATACTGAGTTACCCGCTGCTATTAGCTCATCTAACGCGGCTAATAATGCTTGTGTATCTGCCGGGTGTAAACCTGCTGAAGGTTCATCTAATACATAAACCACCCCAAACAGTTTTGAGCGAATTTGCGTAGCAAGCCTTAGGCGCTGTAATTCACCAGGCGATAATGATGGGGTGGTGCGTTCAAGCGATAAATACCCTAAGCCAAGTTTGGTAAGTGCTTCAACTCGTTTAAGAATGTCGCTGGCTATACGCGTTGCTACTATGGCTTTTTCTGGGTTAGCAGCGTTGTTTTTAGGCTTTTTGTTAGCCGCAATACTAAGGGTTTGAGCCAGTTCACTTAATGTTAGCTGCGAGATTTCGCCAATATCAAGCCCAGCAAATTTAACCGATAGCGACTCTTTTTTCAGTTTTTTGCCATTACACCGTGGGCATGGTGATATTTGCATATACTGCGACACGCGCTTTTTAGTACGTGGGCTTTGAGTGCTCGCAAACGATTGTAAAACAAAACGTTTAGCGCTCGAGAATGTACCCATGTAACTTGGGCTTTCTTCATTTTTAATAGCCGCTTGTGTTTGCTCAAGTGTGTACTCAGGAAATACCGGCACCGTAGGCGTATCGTCGGTAAATAAAATCCAATCGCGTGCTTTTTTAGGCAGAGTATTCCAAGGTTTATCAATATCGTAACCTAACGAGGTTAGTATGCGGCTTAGGTTTTTACCTTGCCATGCTGGTGGCCACGCGGCTATTGCGCGTTCTCTAATTGATTTAGTGGGGTCGGGCACTAGCAGCTCTTCGGTAACGTTAAATACACGGCCAATACCGTGGCATTCTGGGCACGCGCCTTGCGGGGTATTAGGCGAAAACGCATCGGCATAAAGTATACCTTGGCCTTTTGGGTATTCACCTGCGCGCGAGTACAACATACGTAGCGCGTTAGAAATAGTGGTTACACTGCCCACAGATGAGCGTACCGACGGCACACCCCGTTGTTGTTGCAGTGCAACAGCAGGTGGCAGCCCTTCAATTGAATCGACATCGGGCTCATCTACTTGATCTATTAATCTGCGTGCATAAGGCGAAACCGAATCAAGATATCGATGTTGCGATTCGGCAAATAATGTTCCAAAGGCTAGTGATGACTTACCCGAGCCCGATATACCGGTAAAAACAACAAGTGAATTACGGGGGAGATCTACATCCACATCTTTTAAGTTATGAACACGTGCGCCTCTTACTTGAATGCTGTGCTCAGGGTTTAATAAAGCCGATTGTGCATTATTAACCGCTTGGGGACTTTTAGGTGTGGTTGGCATGTAGTTTACTCCTGTTTAATAACCTTATGATTACGCGAGCTTTTCAAGGTATAAACCTTACAGTAGTCTCACTGAATGTGCGCTTATTCAAAATATACGTTAAATTATGATTATTGTGCGTTTACATAATAGGTAAAAACTGAGAGTATAAATTTTCAACGATTGTTTTTAAAAACACAATTTAATAAAGGGAAGTTGCACTGTGTTTAAAGCCTTAGTTTTGATTTTTATCGTGTTTTCATCGGCAGTCGCTGCCAACACCTCAAACACTCTTAATAATGTATTAAATGTTGATCGTGCTATACCCCGCAGTATTCATTTATCGTTTCCAAACGATAACAAAATAACGCCTAAAAAATCTGACTTCACAATTTTAAATTACGTTCTTATGAGCAATAACGAAGGCGAGCGCTGGGCAGTTATTACGCTAACTAATTTATCGTCAGGCAACCGCGAGCTCAATCAAGAACATTTATTAGCATTGTTTGCAGATGGCAGCAGATTAACGCCAATAGAATTTAAGCTCGGTTTTAAAGGTAGTGAAACACAATCAGTCACCGTCTCGTTTGCCGAGCATAAGTTTCCTATTTTAAGTGTGTATTCGAGTAACGAGCTGTAATTATTATTAGTGCGATCATGCTGCCTTAGGTTCTTGTTTTAAAGTTAAGGAATTACTATGAAATTTGAAGATGCGCAACAAAATATGAACCTCGCATATTTTGGTGGTGGAACGGGCGTATTAGTGTCTGGCTTGGTTTGGTGTATAGCTGGCTTTGTCGCACTACTGCATTCAAATCAAGTAAGTATGCTTACTTTGTTTTTTGGTGGCATGTTTATACATCCTTTAGCCATATTACTTTCAAAAGCGCTTAAACGCTCTGGCAATCACGACCCTAAAAACCCATTAGGTAAATTGGCCTTAGAAAGCACTATTATTTTATTTGTTGGTTTGTTTTTAGCGTTTTACGTAGCAAAACTTCAAGCTGAATGGTTTTATCCAATAATGCTGATGATAATTGGTGTTCGTTATTTAATTTTTAACACCTTATATGGCATGAAAATCTATTGGATTTTGGGTGCTTTGCTTATGTTTTTTGGCATGTTATGTATTATATTAAATGCCAATTTTGTAATTGGCGCATTTATTGGCGGGATAACCGAAATACTATTTGCGCTAGTGATATTTGCCCAATCGAAAGGGCTGGTTTTAAAAACTGAATAACAAGCGGTCATAATGGTAAAAGTAGTGTGCTGTTGGCGGTGTTTGTCAAACTAGTTGTCGCGATCACTTCGTTATGCACTCTCCACTTTAACGGTTTCACGTTCAGGGTTTAGGTGCACTTCTTCTGGTAAATCACATTGCAAAAACGCCAGTAGATAAACCTTTTCAAAAATTTGCTTGGGAAAAGTAGTCTTTATTATAGCTAATTAATATTAGCTATAATTTTTTGGTTTTTTAGGCGCTTTGGAGCGACTGTGGATTAGCTTCCTAAGGCGGAAATGGGCATAAAGCGACTTGAAAATTCATCTCTAAATGAGTAGCCAGACCTATGATTTAATTCAAATGATACTATTTTAAAATTACACAAGTATCGTTTTTCTCTAGCCAAGTTCTAGTATTAAATTACGGAGCTTATCAGCTAGATCAGGTGACTTAATTAAAGCACCATGACAAGGAAGTAAAATTTTAGGCGGTGAAATTTCAATAAGTTGCATTACCGCGCTGGCAAAGACTTTTCGATCTTTAATACCAAAATTAGGAAATACTTTAACCATTTTTACAATGTCACATATTGGGCCTTCAGTATGTTTTTGGCCCGAAAAGGCATCCACAACATGCCAAATATAGCCAATCTGCGCTGACTCTATAAGCCAAACCTCACCATTTTTCAAACCACTGGGTTCTTCTAGGGTAAGTCCTTCTGGTAGTGCATTGGCTAGCGATGATAATTCTTTGAACGTTAGCCCTGTCCTGTCAGTCAAGCGTGCATGAGCACTCTCAGATGCCACTAAATGAGCTTTTGGGGTAGGCTTTTGAGTATTCTATCAAACCAGCATTATGGTAGGTATAGGGGCGAGTAGATATTGGACTTCGCCTAATTCGATTAGGCTATCTTTAGCCTCTTCACTGAGGCCTGACACTGGACTATATAAACAAACGCCACCTGTTCTCAGTTTAATAGCCGTGCATCTAAGGCTATTTTTGGTGGCGGTATATAATGTAGCAGAGCCATCAACTGCTTCAAACGTGGATAATTTAGCTGCCATCGGTACTTTCTTTGTCGTGGTCAAATTATAGTGTCAAATTATAGCGGTCAAATAAATCTGCTCATGGTTCCGTAGTCTACCCAATATAACGCTTAAGCATTTTTTCTATTTGACCACTAGCCCTATAATTAGTGTTTATTTAATAACTTTTTTATACCAATCGACAATACCTTCACCAATTTCGTGTGGATGCGACTCTTGTAGATAATGCTTTCCTTCACCTAAATCTACTGCAGTAATATTTTTCCACGTTTCAGCGATATGCTCACCTAATTCTCGATTAATAATTAGTCCTGGCTCTGCATAAAATAACAACTTAGGCACATCTGAATTTTTGTGGTATTCATTATATGAATTAACAATGTCAGTGGTAAATTTTGGGACGCCATCAAACGAAATTTGACCAGGCCACATAAGCAGTGGTTTACGGCTCTTTTCTTCCAAATAAGGCGCTCGGTAATGGTCCATTTCTTCTTGAGTTAATTCTCTGCCCGCCATCATGGGTAGCATAGCCTCAATAAAGAAGTTGTTTTTAACAATCATTTCATGCCCTTCTGCAGGGTCACGAAATTTTTTAAATAATGTTTCTGTCTCTTTAGTCGTATTTTTCCAATAAGAAACTTGAGACATAGCTTCAAAAAAAACAATCCCTTTTATATTTTCTCTATGCTGATTGGCATAGTTAAAACCTAAAGCAGAACCCCAATCTTGAATGACTATAATGATATTTTTTAAGGCTAACTTTTCAATAAACGCATCTAAATAGGTAATATGGTCTTCAAATGTATAGTCTATATCGGGCTTGTCAGACTTACCCATTCCAATAAGATCGGGAACAACTACACGACCTAACGGACTTACATGCGGAATGATGTTTCGCCATAAATAACTTGATGTAGGGTTTCCGTGTATGAGTAAAAAAGTATCTTTAGAACTTTTGTCTCCTTCATCGACATAATGCATTTTAGAATCTAATACAGCTTGAAATTTAGATTCAAAAGGAAACGCTGCTGATATTGGTTTGTTGTTTGACATATTTATTCCTTTTTAAATGTTTAAATTGAATTTTTGCGATTTAAAACTCTTGCTGCTTTTCTAATTTGCTTCAGTTTTTCCCGTTTTGTTTTATCCCATTTTTCTGTACCTGCACTATATCCATAAGCACATATTTTAGTTGCGTTTTCAAATAGAAATTCTTCCTGCTCTTTAGGGTATATATTTCCTATTTCTCTAAGTGTCCAACCCACTCCTTTTTCAACATAATAAGCGTGGTCAGAAATTAAAGGTGCTACCAAATCTATAAGTACTTGAAAAGGTAAATAGTGTTTTCTATGAGCGCTGTAATAAAGTAAACCCACTATGCTTTGTCTTCTATGCCATGGGTTTGTAGACGTATTCCATTTTTTATACGTTGGCAAAATTAATGCTGCATCATATTCTACTAATTGAGCATATATTTTTGAAATGCCATCGCTTGTTTCCCATCGATTAATTTTGTCTTGCCATAATTTAATCGTTGGCCAAGCGGCCAGCATTTCATCTTTGTTTTTAATATGCTCCTCCAAGAAATACAAACAAAACATTTCAGCTCTATACACTTTGGTGTTCGTCCAGATATAACTCCATATCGCTAGTTGTTCATAAAAAGACATGTGTTTAAAAGAAAAACCTCTTTCAAAAGCTTTTCTTTGTAAAGGAACGGTTTCACCTGCTTTAGAAGTGATTGTTTCTATTTCTTGAAGGTAGTTTTGCATATTATTTAAAACTCTAATATTAATAGCTTCTTTCGCTAATATATTATTTTATAGTGGTTAGCGAATCGTTGGTTATAAATTAATTGCTAGCGGTTAATGCCGAGCTAATTACTTCATTACCATGATAAAGTTCAAATATCTGGTTACTGACTTCGTCACGATTAATGTAATACTCTATTGATTTAGCGACATCTTCTCTGCTAATGAATAAATCATTCGTAGAAGTCGAACGCGTGGTTGTTATGAGCCCGTTGCCTTTATCATTAGTAAGGAGTCCCGGTCTAAGAATGGTGTAATTTAGGCCACTGGATAATAGGTACTGATCGGCAAAATACTTTGCCACCAAATAGGGTTTTATTTCTGATTCAAATTCGTCAGGGTCTTGTGCGCCTAAACCACTTACCATTACAAAATGTTGTATACCTTCCTTTAAAGAATAATCAACTGCTTTTTTTGCTGCCCATAAATCTATTAGAAGTGTTTTATCGTCGCCTGTATTACCGCCAGAACCTGCACTAAATACTACTTTATCGCAGTCCTTAAAAGCGTGTTCAAAATCAGTTTCAAGATCGCCAACAACAGCCTCTACACCCATATTTTCTAACTTCTCAGCTTGTTGTTTGCTACGAACCATTGCGAGCACTGGGCGATCCTGATTGTGAAGCAACTCAACCACTATTTTACCAATCTGGCCATTAGCGCCAATAATGAGTGTTTTTTTCATTTTTTATACCTTTTAAAGCAACTGTTTCACGTTGACCTGCCAAACAAAATACAAAAAAGGCAGGATCAACTCACATTAGATTAGAAGTCTTGAATTGTTGGTCTGATAATAATTTCGTTAATATCGACATCATCTGGTTGTTCAATCGCATAGGCGACAGCTTTAGCAATAGATAACGCTGGAATAGCGACTTTATAAATATCTTGAACAAATTGAGAGGTGGCTTCATCCGAACTACCGAATTTTAATTCAGAATCAATTAAGCCAGGTGATAATAGCGTTGTACGTATATTGCCACCCACTTCCGCTCTCAATCCTTCTGTTATCGCTTTAACCGCAAATTTTGTACCGCTATAGACAGCCGAACCCGGTGAAACTTTATGTGCAGCAACGGAAGCGAGATTAATAAAGTGACCACTATTTTGTTTGGTAAACACGGGAAGTGCAGCGGCGATACCGTAAAGTACCCCTTTGATATTAATGTCGACCATGCGATCCCATTCATCAACCTTAACCTCAGCCATCGGAGCAATTGACATCAAGCCGGCATTATTGACCATGACATCTAAGCGTCCAAAAGTCTCAATCGCCTTGTCGACAAGCATTTTAACCTGATCGGATTTGGTGACATCCATCGTGACATATTCAGCTTCGCCACCCTCAGCACGAATATCATTTACGATAGCTGCTAGTTTTTCACTACGACGCGCACCCAATACGACTTTAGCACCTTTTTGAGCCAGAAAACGCGCAGTTGCTTCACCTAAACCACTGCTTGGACCCGTTATAACAATCACTTTATTTTCTATATTTGTATTCATTGGATATAGCCTATTTATTATTCATTTCTAAGTGAACAAGCGCTTTTTCTGCAATTTCAACACCGTATTCTTGAACAAAGTGTCCTGCTTCTGCAATTTTTAAGGGCTCAGGGCAGCCTTTAATAAAGCTTCTTAAGTACTCCATTGGGCCTTCGCCTAAAGCTGTATCTTTCATGCCTATCGCCATGAAACTTTGACCGTTCCAGTCTTTTGACCAAAACTCTCTTGCGCGTTTTCCGTGCTCAACACCATCCATCGTTGGCTCGACAGGCACCATGGCGGGAAAGCGTCTTACGCCTGCTTTATAGCTGTTATCTGGAAATGGCGCATCGTAAGCTATAACATCCATCACAGATACGGCTGGCCCTGCGTCACAGGCAAATAAACCACCGACTGGTATTTCAGGGGCATTTGCGCAGAAATCTCGCCACTTATAAAACCCTTCAGGGGCGGTTTCACCCACCGATATTGCCGTGTTCATAACAATCAAATTTTTGAATCGATCTTGCATATCCATTGGGATTGTTAACCCTAGAATTCCGCCCCAGTCTTGACAGACCAACGTAATATTTTTCAGATCAAGGCGTTCAATTAATCGCATTAAACTATCACGGTGAAAATCAAAGGTATAAACCGATTCATCAACGGGTTTATCTGAACGACCAAAGCCAAACAAATCAGGCGCAACAACACGATGACCAGCGCCCGTAAATATAGGAAGCATTTTTCTATATAAGTAGCTCCATGAAGGCTCACCGTGTAAACATAAAAAAGTGTTTTCAGATGAGGAATCACCCTCGTCGATGTAGGCCATGCGTAAAGACTCAAAACCAGCTAAATCATCAATGTAGTTAGGTTGGTAAGGAAAGGCCGGTAATACAGAGAATCTTTCTTCTGGTGTTCTTAATGCTTTAATCGTCATAATATTTCTCCTGAAAAGTAGTTTATTTAAGTTAATGTTATCAATGCTAAAATTATTAATTTATAAGTTACTGAGTTTTGCCTAAAAATAGGGATTTAAAGGGCTGCTCGGATGCTCGCATACTGCCAATGATGTAAACAAAGGCGGTAATAAGATCCATGACAGAAATATAGACAAAGATCTTTGGTGCCAAGCCTAATGAAGCGGCATATGTAACAATGATAAAGCCGACCATTCTTACCAATCCGTTCCAAACAATAAGAGGGGCACGGGTTTTAATGTCTGAAGTAGCCCAAAGTAACGCAGCGCCCATAAGCATAAAAGATACGCCCAATACCACCGTGATAATTAACGTGTCTGCTTGAGGTGCCATCAGCGCTGAAATAATCATGCCTAGTGCGATTGGAAAGTTGAATAGAGCAGTAATTTGTACGAATTTTTTAAACATTTTTAGTTCACTTATTTTACACTTATGAAGCGATCGCTTCAGAATTAAGTTAATTGTGAAGCGATCACTTTGTAATGTCAATAGGGTGAATTGACATTTTGAAGTGACTGCTTCAAAATAGAGTTAATTAATATTATTTTTAAGGGCCACAGAGTGAAAGCAGGACGAAAAAGAGCGTTTGATAAAGAGGTCGTTTTAGATAAAGCGATGCGGTTATTTTGGGCCAATGGATATTCAGGTACTTCTGTTGCCAATCTTTCTTCTGAGCTTGGCATTAATACGTCGAGCTTGTACGGCACGTTTGTCAATAAAGAGCAATTGTTCAAAGATGCATTGGCACATTATCAAAAACAATATGTAGAAGTTAACTACAGCCATCTAGTAGAGCCATCAAATGCAACATTAAAGGAGCGGTTACAAGCTTGTTTCTATGGACTTATTGAGCTATTTACCAGCGATGAAACGCCCCGTGGATGTTTGCTTGTAAAAAGTGTTAATGAATCAGATAGTGTTGCGTTTCCAGAAGATGCGGTTGTTTATATGAAGAAATTAGGAGCAGAAACTCAGCAAACATTGACAGGTTTATTCGCGTCTGACATTGCGAAGACGGATATGCCCCAAGGCCAAACAGCTCAAAAACTGACTAACTATCTTTTATCAGTAAGTTATGGGCTGGCTGTTCAAGCAAAAGTAGGTCTGGTAGAAGATGAATTAAAGTCAGTCCTTGATCATGCTTTGAATTCTATTTTTGGTTACTCTTAATTCAATAATTTAGATTGTTGCATGCATTACAGAATCTATTTTTTAATTAGCCATAAAAAATCAGAATAGACACGATATTTATGAATAACACATTCAAATTTAAGCAATTTATCGTCGTTATGTTACTAACGAGTATTTGGATCCACGTTGCCGAGGTAGCAAGAGCTATTTTAGTCGCGTTTCCTATGATGGAGGCCTTCTATGCCGGAAAGTTAGTCGTTGGGCCCATGGCTGTCAGTAATGCTTTGATATGGGGAATATGGGACACAATACTGGCGAGTACCTTGGTATTTATTTACTGGTTGTGCGCTCAAAGCTTTGGTCACAATGTAAAAACGATTGTTATATCAGCCACTGTTACTTGCATGGCAACGCTGGGTGTTTTTTGGATAGGGTCTGTAAACTCAGGATTAGGAACGTGGGAAATGGCAGTTACTTTGGTCCCAATCGCATGGTTTGAAATGCTTATTGGCGTATTTTTAGCCAGTAGGTTATATGCGCGTTATCGCTAAAATATAAAGCGAGCTCATATATTTATAAGTCCATATAATGGGCTCTATAGCCAATAGACTATACAAACGAAGATCGACAATATGAACTATAAAGAATTTAATGATTTCTGTCGCGCATTAGAAGCAACCTCATATGTGGTCCAATGGCATAACTCTCATGTATGGAAAGTCGGCGGAAAGGTTTTTGCTATCGGCGGATTGGGAGGAGGGTTGGGAGAAGGTGATAAACCAGCCTTTATTTTTAAAACATCTGAACTGAATTTTCATTTTCTCAGTGAAATACCTGGCTATAAGCCTGCACCGTATTTTGCTTCTCGTGGAATGAAATGGATACAACACTACGAAAGCAACGATGATACTGATAACGACTTATCATATTACCTTAAAGAGTCTTATCGGCTTGTTTCATTAGGCCTGACAAAGAAAAAACAAAAAGAGCTCGGTTTAAACCAAACCCCTTAAAATAGGTTTAGGTTTAGGTTTACACGTTGCACGGATACTCGTTAATTATCTCTTAGGAAAATATGATTAAAATTAAACACCCTCAAGAGCTAGCGCGTTTACGCCGCCTTGCCCTGTCAGCACAAGGTTTGCTACAAACACAAGCTTTTGGCAGTGGTTTGGCTGGTGCGTGTAATGCAATTAACCATATTGGTTACGTACAGATTGATGCTATTTCGGTGGTAGAGCGTGCTCATCATCATATTCTTAACTCTAGAGTACCTAATTTCAAACCCGCTATGACCAATCAGTTATTACTCAATAAAGACATTTTTGAGTACTGGTCTCACGCTGCCGCTTTTTTACCGATTAAAGATTTTCGCTTCTCATTACCTTACAAACACGCGATTAAAAATGGTCAAATTCATTGGCATAAAGAGCGTGATAGCAAGCTGATGCAAGAATTATTAACTCGCATACGTATCGACGGTCCGTTGCGATCTCGAGATTTAGAGTCAAATGCTACAAAGCGTGCAGGTTGGTGGGATTGGAAACCTGCGAAAAAGGCACTTGAACAGTTGTATATGGAAGGTGACCTGATGGTTAGTAACCGAGAAGGTTTCCAAAAAACGTATGATCTAACTGAACGGGTATTACCTTCTGAGGTAAACTTAAAAATGCCCAGTATGGATGAGTTGGCCACGCACATTGTCGATCAACAGTTCCGCTGCTTGGGGGTTACCTCACTTAAAGGCTTGACTTATTTACGTCGAGATAACGAATTGCGCAACGCAGTGAAAAACTTGGTAGATGAACGATTAGTGCAAAACATTTTACAACAAGTGCAAATGAGTAGCGGTGAAATATTGTTAGTGGAAACCGAGGCGATTGAACGGCCCCTTCCCCGTCTGAATAACCGAATGTTGATCCTTTCGCCATTCGATAATAGTGCCATTCAACGTGATCGGCTCAAGTTGCTTTTTCAATATAACTATCAACTAGAATGTTATGTTCCTGCAGTGAAACGACAGTATGGTTACTTTTGCTTACCGCTACTTTATCGCGGTGAATTTGTTGGTCGTATGGATTGTAAAGTGCATAGAAAAACATCTCATTTAGAGATTAAATCACTACATTTTGAGCAACATAACTTTGAGCAGCATAACTTTGATCAAGCGTCAGTCATTACTGCCTTTGTAGACGCCATTATACCATTTTGTAGTTTTCAGAAATGTGACTCCGTTTCTTTAATTGAAGTCTACCCGAAACCGTTAAATGAAAAGTTACAAAGTGCATTAAAATCTATTATTAACGTTAATATAGGTCCCATAATATGAGTGCGCTGTTTGTCCTTGTTGTAAATCAACGTCTATCAAGGTTATAAGTGCAGTAACACTTTGTTCGTTTGACTCATTTACACTTTTAATCAAGCAGTGATAATGGGGTCGCGTCTTGCCTTTTGCCACTTTCAGTTTATGGCACTTTCTGGCCACTCGACAACATAAACGCGGTAAGTCGTGTTGTTGCTAGTCAATTCATCATTTTTGTCGGATGACGTGGCTTCGCCACTTATCCGACCTACGTCAAAAGGTAGGTTGGTTAAGCCGAAGGCGCCACCCAACAGAGTTTCAGATTTACGCCTTGAAGGTTCGCTATTGGCACTCTCTATTCACTCGACAACATAAAATATTGATAATAATTGGCCAGGTGTTTTACTGTGTCGGATGGCGCTTCGCTTATCCGACCTACACTTGCACAAGCGGGTTATTCTTGGTTCACACACCTAACTCCTAAGCTATAAAACCTTTACTCAAAACTGATATTTTGCTTTAAAAAGTAATCTTCAATTTCATCAGTATTCGGCTTAAACGCTTTCCAGCGGCCAATTGCTTTATTGTTAAGTGGTTGGCGTACTTGCACCTTGCTTGCGGTAGAAACCGGTGCGGTGTTTAAGTGAAAGTCTATACACTGTTCTTGCCATTCGAGGTTACAAAAGCTCACTAAGTCTTTTATTTGCTGCTCGGGCTGTGCGACTAACTCTTCGTATTTTACTAATTTTATATTGCTGTGCAGGGCGCTAAAGTGCTGCATTAGTTTGTAAAAACGGCTGTAAAATTTAGCGGTGTCGAGTAAATCGAGCGAGTACGCGTAGTAGGGGTTATTAATGGTGAATAACTGGCGATAGTTGCCAATACAGGTGTCCATTGGGTCGCGCAGCATACAAATTATTTTGGCGTTTGGCAGTGCTTTGGTTATTAAGTCGATATAAAAAAAGTTAAACGGGAGTTTATCTATAAAGTGCTTATGGCTGCCTGTTATTACGCGTGTTGCGTTTAAATAGGTTGACCCAAGTTGATTAAAATCAAGCTCGTAGGCTTTACTGAGCGTTTGAGTGTCGAGCACGTGAGGTGTTTGTGTTTGGCTTAGCTTTTTAACGCTTAGGCCAAAGTCTTGTAATTCACCGGCTGATTGCACGTCGCTGTGGCTCGATAAAATACGCTCAACTAATGTGGTGCCAGAGCGGGGCATACCTAATACAAAAATAGGTTCGGCCGTTGGGTTACCCTGTGTTAGCGCTTGTGTGTGCTGTTCACTTAAGCGTTTAATATGTTCAAATAACTCAGTTGAGCTTTTATGATCAAACGGCTGCACAGCACGTTTTGCTACTTTACCTTGCTCTAACGCGTTAAAAGCCTCTGAATATTCACCAGTATCTTGATACTCTTTTGCGAGTGCATGGCCTATATGCAATTTTGCATCGGGGTGTGTTACTTGCTCAAACACGTTTTTTAAGCGTTCAATATGGTTGTTTTGCTTACTTACTTTAGTTAAATCACTTAATGCAAAATGACTTTGATGATGCAGCGGGTTAAGCGCTATGGCATTTTCAAAAGCGTGTTGGGCTTTATCAAATAGCCCTAAAAACTTAGCGCTTACACCGTAGTTATAATAAAACGGGGATTGAGCTTTGTTAGCCGCTGTAGCCAGTTTAATAGCGCGCTCAAAGTAGTTAAGTGCGTGTTCGTGAATGCCTGCTTGAGTAAGTGCAACGCCAAGTGTGTCGGCATCAAGGGCTTTAGTTATTTGTTTTAATGGCACCGATAGTGCGGTGTTTTTTGCTTTTTGTAATTCGCCAGTAAGTGCGTAACATTTAGCAAGTTGCGCGGTGTATTCAATACTTTGGCCAAGGGTAAGAGCTTTTTCGATGAGCTTTATTGCTTTGTGTATTTGCCCAACAGTTAAATTAACCATAGCTAACAAAAAATACCCATCAGCAAAGTCTGGTTTGAGTGTAACTAACTCCACTAGGGCTTTGTGTGCTTGCTCTATTTTACCTTGGTTTAGGGAGTGTATTGCGCTTTGATGAAGTTGCTTTAAATTTGGCTGCATGGTTTTGGTAATTATTATTTTGTAAAAGAAAATAAAAAGGCTCAAATAAATTTGAGCCTTAAAACATTGTTTAAAAATTACTATAAATTATATTTCAAATTTGTAGTTAAATTTAACACCTACCGTAAGCGGGCGATTAATGTAATGGCCGTAGTTACGTTGTATGTCGGCGCCATTAGCTGATGTTATATCTGCATCTGAGCGACGAACGGATGTAACCGCGTATTTGTTGAATAGGTTATCAACATATAGCGTAGTTGACCATGCATCAGCCGTTAATTTAGCTGATATATTACTCAAACTGTAACCTGGTAGTGTTTCGCCGTTATCACGAAGTCCTACTCTTGAAAGCACGTCGCTTTGCGCGGTTAAACCGTAGTTAATATCAAGCGTTTTGTCGTTAAACACGTCTGTTTGATAGTTTACACCCATCGAAAATTGGTTTTCAGGCGAACCTGGCAAACGGTCGCCGTCTTCTGCGCCACCGGTACCATCGGCATTAAACAAAAATGGTGCGTCTGATGTTAGTTCTGCTTTTGTGTAAGCGTACGTAGCGTAAACCGAAAACGAGTCAGATAAAATAGCGCGGGTTGAAATTTCTACCCCTTTTGCATTAGCGCTACCTGCGTTTGAAAGGTACGTTAATTGACCTATATCTGTAGCGCCCGTAATTTGTGCATCATCCCAATCTACGTTAAATAACGCGGCGTTAAAGTGTAGTTGGCTTCTAAACCATGTACTTTTAAAGCCTAGCTCGTAGTTTGTTGTGGTGTCGGCTTCATACAATAATTCGTCAGGTTTACCACAACCTGTTTGTTGATCCTCAATAATTGGATCAGGGCAAGACACTAACCCATTTGAGCCGCCAATTCTAAAGCCTTCACTTACTGTTACATAACCCATTACTGAGTCAGTGAACTGGTATTTAGCATTAAATTTAAATAAGTTACCGTTATCGCCTGCTTCGTCTTTTTCGTATGCAACGGTGGTTACATCAGGATCTACTCCACCATACAATGTATTTGCTAGCGGGAAGTCAAAAGCCGCTTGCGACTCTATATCGTATTTGTAAAAACGGGCACCAATGGTCACATCTAATTTGTCGGTAACTTGGTAGCCAACTTCACCAAATAGTGCAGACTCAGTGACGGTACTTTTTGTAAGCTCTAAGTATTCTAATGAGTCAGGTCTTAGCTGCTCGCCACCAAAGTTATCGATAGCGAATTGGTCAAACCCAGGCGTAAACTCTCGGCTTGACGCTTCGGTTTCTGTTTTGTTGTAAAAGCCACCCACAATCCAGTTAAAGTCGCTGTCGCCTTGCGACACTAAGCGAATTTCTTGAGTGAAGGTATCTTCTTCGTCAATTTCACGGGTAAACGTTGAAAACGAAGGAAACTCTTCATAACCGTAATCAAGACGAATAAGTAAGTCTGTTTGGTCGCGTTGGCCGTCGGCATCAAAGCTCGAAATACCGGTTGCTGATACGAGCTCTGCAAAACCTAGGTCGGCTTTTAGTTCAAGGCTTAGTAATTGATCTTTTTTCTCGCGAGGCTCTTCAAAGCGATAAGCCGATTCGTATTTACCTATTACGTCGCTTAAGCCGTTGTTTGCATTAAGGCTGTTGTAATGAACAATCGAGCGACCTTCGCTGTCTTGGTTTTGGTAAAAGTAGTTAAGCGTACCTTCAAACGATTCATTTGGTTTAAAGCGAACAGAAATACGACCAGTAGTGGTGGTTTCGCCGTTGGCGTCTTTTACATTTTTAAGGTTGTTATTAACTGCTGAGCTATCGCTCCAATCTGGATCTGGCAACGATACGCCTGGCTCGCGTACTACGTAACCGTAATCGATAAAACCTGGATCTTCATATACGTTTAAGCTGGCGCGTACTGCTAATTTATCTTCGATAATAGGAAGGTTAAATATAAAACCGCCTTCGCCACCTAAAGAGTCACTTTCTTTTGTTTGAAATAGGTCGCCGTATACTTCAAGCGATGTAAAATCAAGCTCAGGCTGTTTAAGCATGTAGCGAATTGCACCGCCTAATGTGCCTGCACCATAAAGGGTGCCTTGTGGCCCAATTAATACTTCAACACGCTCAATATCTACTAGGCGCATATCTACCGAAACAGGAATTTCGTTAATGTAAGTAGATACTGTGCCGCCATCTGATGATGGACCAGATGAATTAGTATTTAAACCACGAACAATAATAGGCGAGCCTGAGCGGCCACCTTGATCAGTAATTGTTAAACCAGGTACCCAGCGTGCTACATCCGCAAGCTCATTGATATTTTGATCTTTCATAATATCTGCATCAAGGGCTGTAATATTTAGCGGTGCATTTTGCACAGAGCCGCTGCGCCTTGTTGCTGTAACTTCGATTACTTCGAGTGATTTGTTTTTAGCTGCAACTTCTTCTTGAGCAAGTGCGGCATTAGGCAATAAAAATACGCTAGAAACAGCGCTCGAAATAGCCAAGGTTAACAAGCTTGGTTTAAACATAAAAAGTGATCCCCAGTTCAAATGTTTTACATTAGTAAATTAAGTTAAGCAGTTTATCAGGGAGTGAAGTAGCTTGGAATATCTAAATTGAATTTTAATTCACTTTTGTAGAATAAATATGGTTTGTATGTGGGGTTTTTATTTAGTTAATAGGCAATATAAGCAATAGCTTAGTGCTATTAGGTACAGTTAGGTTAAAAATCACACCCTTGTTTAAAGGTAAATAGTCATTCATTTTTTAAAGATGGCTTTATGACGCGCTCGTTAAACAAATTATTACATTAAAATTGATAGTTTATAATGTCATTAGTTATGCTTTTATCAGCACTATTAAAGTGTGTTTTTATCCCCATTAAGAGTGGTAGTCGTATTTATAAGTAACTGTGTAAGTTATTGAGTGAGCGTGTTTGATTGCCGCTTCGTATACTCTTTTTTGTTTTGTCCGCACTTTTTTGTGCGTGTTTTTAAGGATTAACAATGAGCCAACTATTTTCGCCTTTATCACTTGGGCAAGTAACGTTAGATAACCGTATTATTATTGCACCCATGTGCCAGTACTCAGCAAACAATGGCGCTGCTAGCGATTGGCACACTATTCATTTGGGCCAATTGAGTTTGAGTGGTGCAGGATTGCTAATTTTAGAAGCAACAGCAGTCAATCCAGAAGGGCGTATTAGCTACGGTGATTTAGGGCTTTGGAATAACGAAACCCAGCAAGCCCTGGGCAAAAGCCTAAAAGCAGTAAGACAATATAGCCCTATGCCTATTGGTATTCAGTTGGCGCATGCTGGGCGCAAAGCATCAACTGAAAAACCATGGGACGGTGGCGATGCTATTGCACCTGATGACGTTAATGGCTGGCAAACGCTTGCACCTTCGGCAGTTGCGTACGACGATAGCAGCCCAGTGCCAAAAGCAATGAGCCAATCTGACATAGATTCACTAATTAAAGATTTTGTAAGTGCAGCTAAACGCGCTGATGAACTCGGCCTTGATTTAATCGAGCTACATGGTGCGCACGGTTACCTGTTACACCAGTTTTTGTCGCCACTTTCAAACAAGCGCGATGACAACTACGGTGGTAGCCTAGAAAACAGAATGCGTTTATTGCTTGATGTGTTTAAAGCGGTAAGAGCGGTATTTCCTAGTGAAAAAGCGGTAGGTGTGCGTATTTCGGCAACTGATTGGGTTGAAGGCGGCTGGGATTTAGATCAATCGATAGTGCTTAGTAAAGCGCTTGATGAACTCGGCTGTGACTTTATTCATGTAAGTACTGCGGGTTTAAGTCCTGAGCAACAAATACCAGTAAAACCTAATTTTCAGGTACCGTTTGCAACAGCTATTAAAGAAGCTGTGAATATGCCTGTTATAGCGGTGGGTTTAATTACTGAGGCGCAACAAGCCGAGGATATTATTAGTGAGCAGCAAGCCGATGGTGTAGCGCTGGCGCGTGGCATTTTATATAACCCGCATTGGCCGTGGCATGCAGCTGCAGAGCTTGGCGCTACAGTAACTGCACCTAAACAGTATTTACGCTCAAGCCCACATGGGCAGCCATCACCAATTAAGTAAAACGAAGTTTTTTGTAAAAACCCAACCCGCGTTTGCTGGTTGGGTTTTATTATTTTTATAAAGTAGAGACACACATGACCCAACCAGGCGTTTCACCACAACCACTTAGCAATACTCTCGTTACTATTATTGCTTTGTGTTGCGGTCTTATTGTTGCCAATATTTACTACGCTCAACCTATTATTGAGTTGCTTGCCCCTGAAGTTGGATTAAGTGCGCACAGTGCTAGCCTTATCGTATCGCTTACACAAATAGGCTACGCTTTGGGGTTGTTTTTTTTAGTGCCATTAGCTGACTTAATTGAAAATAAGCGTTTAATGCTTATTACTTTAGCTGTGTCGTTTTTGAGTTTGGTGGGTACGGCACTTGCTGATTCACCTAATGTAATGCTTATTTTATGTTTAATGATAGGTATGAGCTCGGTTTCTGTTCAGGTGCTTATTCCGCTTGCTGCGCATTTATCGTCTGACGAGAAGCGCGGACAGGTTCTTGGCAATATTATGGCGGGTCTCCTGCTAGGTATTTTGCTGGCAAGACCTATATCGAGTTTAATAGCCGATCACTTTGGTTGGCGTGCTGTATTTTACTTTGCAGCAGGGTGTATGGTGTTTATTGCAGGCGTAATTTATTTTGCTATTCCAAGCAGGCAACCTACCCATAAAACAACGTATTTTAAGTTATTAAAATCGCTTAAACAGTTAATGATTAGCCAACCAGTGCTGCGCCAACGTTCACTTTTTCAAGCATTAATGTTTGCATCGTTCAGTTTATTTTGGACGAGCGTACCGGTTGTGCTTGCCCGTGAGTATGGTTTATCGCAATCAGAAATAGCACTGTTTGCACTTGTCGGTGCGGCAGGTGCTATAGCAGCCCCTATTGTTGGGCGTTTGGCCGACAAAGGCTATACACATCAGGTCTCTTTACTTGCAAAAGTTATAGCAGCTGGTTGCTTTTTACCCAGTTTGTTTGATTTACCTTACGGGATAGTAATTTTAGCGTTAACGGGTGTGTTTATTGATTTTGCTGTGCAAGCCAATATGGTACTTGGGCAACGCGCAGTTTACGCACTAGAGCCACAAAGCCGAGCACGTTTAAACGCTATTTACATGACCAGTATATTTGTAGGTGGTGCAGTGGGGTCGCTTATTGCCAGCCCGTTATATGAAGCAGGTGGTTGGACAGGTATTGCCCTGGTTGCTACGGGTATGCCGCTTATTTCGTTGATTGGGTATTTGGTTACAACTAACAAGCAAAGTAAGGCGGTAAGCTAATTACGTTGCTACAAAAAAGCCACTGCTTACGCGGTGGCTTTATTTTTTAGAATTAGTCGATTACAGTTTTTATTTAAGCAACCTGTTTTTTTGCGTTTGAAAACGAGCTACCAACAGATGCAACTATCACAAGTAAAATAGCTAGCCACTGCCATAAAGTAAGTAACTCACTTAAAATAATAAACCCTGCGAGCGAAGCTATTGCAGGCTCTAAACTCATCATTACGCTAAACCCTTGTGAAGGCATGTTACGCAGTGCAACCATTTCAAGTGTGTAAGGCAGTGCGCTTGATAAAATAGCAATACCAATACCCAGTGGGATAATTTCCCACGTAAACGCGGCGCTTTGCATAATGCCGCCGTATGGTACTAGCACTATAGCGGCAACGGTCATACCCAATGCGACAGTTGCTCCACCAGAGCTTTGTGTGCCCGTTTTTTTACCAAATAATATATAACCTGCCCAACATGCACCGGCACCAAGCGCAAGCGCTACACCCAATGGATCAAGGCTGTCTTGGCCGCTCATATCAGGAAGCAGAAGCAAAATACCGGCAATAGCACAGGCAACCCAAAATAAGTCACGTTTGCGGCGTGATGAAAATAAGGCAACAGCAAGCGGGCCTGTAAATTCAAGCGCTACACCAATGCCTAGTGGAATGCGTTCAATGGCGTAATAAAACAAAATGTTCATGCCGCCTAAACTTAAACCATACACAATTATAGGAATACGATTACCAGAAGTAGGTAAGTGTTTCCAAGGTTTAAACACTAAGCAAAGTATAAAGGCAGAAAAACCAAGCCTAAGGGCAGTTGTACCTTCAGGACCAACAATAGGAAAAAGCTGTTTTGCAAATGACGCGCCCGTTTGAATGGTCATCATAGCAAGCAGTACACACACTATAGCCAGTAAATAACTTTTTGAAGATGCTTGCATTTTAATCCTTGAGTTGAGTAACTCTATCAATTAGTTATGTAATGCAGGGAGTATAAAAGCTAAACCCGCCCGATATTAATGGCGGCATAGTATCTTTTTTTAAATTTATAGGTAAGTGTTTGCGACCAAAAATAGCGCAATTAAAAGTATATTAAATAGGGCGGGTAAATAAAGTAAGAGGTAAAGTTAGCAAACAGGCGTTTGCTAACTTTAATCAGTTGGTTAAAATGCCTTAGTGGGCACTTTTATTAACTAAGCCATCAAGCGAGTAGAGGCCTCGTTTTTCATCATTTTTGCGTTTAATTTCTTCAAGTGCGCGCGATTCTACGGCATCAAATAAAGCATTAATTAAGCGGTTAAAATGTTTGTGCATTGCGGTGCGCGCTGCATTTGCATCATGCGACTTTAGGGCTGTATAAATAGCGGTGTGTTCGTCCATAACGCACTCGTTATTGTTTTTACACACACTGCCATAGTCAGCAACAATTTGTGGGTTTGTTAAACGTAAATCCCACAAGTTAGACACTGCAAATTCAAGTGCTTTATTGCGCGTTGCTCTAGCTATAATTTCGTGGAACTCACGGTCGGCTTGCTCAACATAAAGGCCTTTTTCCATGGCAATTAATGTTTTATTTAGTTGCTCTAGTTCTTCTTCTGTAATGCTTTGAGCAGCTAAAGCGGCAATTTCGCCTTCAATTAATGCGCGAGCTTGAGTAAGTTCAAATGCACTGATCTCTTTTGATTTTATAGATGCATTTTTTTGTTCTACTACGTAAACACCAGAGCCGGTTTTAACTTCAACTCGGCCACGTACTTCTAATGCGATAATAGCTTCTCTAATGGTAGGGCGACTTACATCAAACATTTCTGCAAGTTCACGTTCAGGTGGTAAACGACTCCCAGCAGAAAATTCGCCTTGATTTATTAAAGACTCAATTTTATCAACTATGCGCCAAAATAAGCGACGATTACCCATACTTTACCTTCATTACCTTAAGGAATAATGGCCTCTGGGGCCTAAAAGTCAAAACCAACTGTTAATACCAGAGGTTACCTCAAAATTCACTATTATGTCAAAATTCTAACGCGATGTTATGGTTAAAAACCACTATACACCAATGGTTGTATTGTTGTATTACCAATTTAGTTTAAAATAATGCAATTGGCTAGCTTGATTGGTAATGTTTTTATGTGTTAGGTTAGTTTTAAGGTTATTGAATAATAAATATTGGTAATAAACCGATTTTGGGTTGTTAGTGTTAAGTTTGTTGTAGAAGTATTTGATTGCCCATGGATGGGGATCGCTATTTTTAAATGTGTTTGTAAAGTGTGTTTTGTAAAATGTGTCGTTGTACGAGAGCTATTTAAGCTTTCTTCTGGGCGTTAACTGTCGTTGGTTAACGCCCATATTTTATTTAGTTAGTCGTTAGGGTACACAACCCCAAGCTGTTTGCGAGCTTCATCAAGTACGCTCATTACGTTACTGGCTAAAATATGTGTATTAACGGGTGACTCAAGAATATTTTGCTTCACTAACGCCATAAAATGTTCAACTTCGTATTTCATAAAGTGCTCATCAAACGGCTGGGATATAACCTCTACCTCACCATTATTAGCAATAAACTCCACCTTTTTGAGTTGCGATACGGCTTCTATTCGTATGCGTCCAAGCTCGCCTTGTATTTCGGTTATGTTGTCGCCTTGCGATATTTTAGAGTAGCTAATAACGGCTTGTTTATCAGCGTAGTTTAGTAATACATCGCCCGCACCATCTACACCTGTATCAAGTAATACGCCACTGGCACTTACGCTTTGCGGCGCTCCCCAAAGTGCAATTAATAAATACAGTGGGTAAATCCCTAAATCAACTAAAGCACCATTAGCAAACTCGGGTAAAAACGTATTTGGACGCTCGCCATTTTTATATTTATCGTAACGCGATGAATATTGACTGTACTGGCCAATATATTTACGTGGTGTGCCAATTTTTACCATTGCCTGTTGCAGCCGTGCAAAGTTAGGTAAGTGAGTGGTCATCATGGCTTCCATGTAAAGGCGCTGATGTTTTTTTGCTGTAGCTATAATGCTTGCAAGCTCTTTAGAATTGGCTGCTGATGGTTTTTCGCCAAGGACATGTTTACCCGCTTCTAGGCACATAACGGCATATTGTTTGTGTAAGCTGTTAGGGGCGGCTATGTAGACAGCATCAACATTTTGATCTTGGCATACTTGCTCGATTGAGGTGAAAATTTTTGCTTGTGCATTTTGTGGGTGTTTGGCTAAAAATGCTTCGCCGCTTGATACTGCGCGCGAGCACACACCATATAAATTAAAATCGTTTAACGTATTTGCAGCGGCTAACAGTGTGTCGCTAATAAAATTGGTGCCAACAATAACAAAGTTCATGCTCACTCCTTAGCTTAAATAAAAAATAATAAGAGCGTTTAGTTTAACATTTTTTTAGTCCTATATGCTCGAGGAGAGCACCCAAACCAGCGTTTAACATTAACACTTAGCGTTGCTTGCTCCTGATACCCTAAAAGCTCAGATATGGTTGAGATTGTAAATTGGTTTTGCGCTAAATAGTGTGCAGCTAAAGCGCGACGAGTGGCATCTTTAAGTTTTACAAAACTCGTATTATGTTTGATAAGTTCTCGATGCAGAGTACGCGGGTGCATACCCAGCGCAGCTGAAATAGTTTGGTTACTACATTGATAAATAGGAAGCATAGGCCTAATTAGTGCACTAACTTGGTTGGGCAATGGTTGTGTGTGTTCTTTGTTTTTTGCCAAGAAGCTTAGCGCCGCTTGTACTTTATTTAGTTCAGGGTGATCAAGCTCAAGAGTTAAATCACTTTTTGAGATTACAATACCAGCGCTGTTGCGATGCTCTATAACGTTACAACCAAAGTAAGTGTTATAGGCACGAGTATTAGTACTTAATTTTTTTGGCAAAAATATATTAATTGGTTTGCAGCGGTTATTACTCAGCTTTTTAATAACAGCCAATGCTAAACCAATGGTTAGCTCAATCACTTGGTTGATGTTCGGTAATGGTTTTAAATTAATTTCGAATGATAAAAACAAGCTTTTATCATTCTCTAAAGGGTGCGAGTTTAAGCTAAGTGCAGGGCTGTGCAAGTGAAGGTATTTAATAACCCAATTAAGTGCATCACCTAAATTAGTACTACTTTTGGCAGCTATTGCAATATGTCCTAAAATATCAAAATTTTGTCTACTAGCAAGCTTAAGGCCAAAACTAGAGCAATTGAACTTACAAGCACAGTATTCTAAAAGCTCAGCGTAATCTCGATAAGGTAAATAGTGGTTGTCGAGATTTTTAAAGTCAACGTTACTAATATTACAGTTTTGCATTATTTCATGCGGATCGCCGCCAAATTCGCTAATTAGGGTATCTATACCTTGTAATGACGTGGCTCTGATTAGGCTGCTCATGGTTAACCTCAAATAAACGATGTCTAAAAATATCAAGTTTTGTTGAATTTTTCTATGCACTATTACTGCAAAAGCCGTTTAAAACTTTTATTAAGGTACACCATGAACAATACAACATTTGATTACATTGTGATTGGCGCAGGTAGTGGCGGCTGCGTTATGGCATCGCGATTGTCTGAGGATAAAAATGTAAGTGTGTGCTTAATTGAAGCTGGCGGCAGTGATAACAGTGTATTTGTGCAAATGCCAGCAGGCATAGCAGCGAGTGTGCCTTATGGCATAAATAGCTGGCATTACAATACGGTGCCACAAAAAGAGCTTAATAACCGATGCGGTTTTGTGCCGCGTGGCAAAGTATTGGGTGGCTCAAGCTCGACTAATGCAATGGTTTACATAAGAGGTAATAAGTACGATTACGACCAATGGGCGGCTAATGGCAACACGGGATGGGATTTTGATAGTTTACTTCCGTACTTTATTAAAGCTGAGAACAATAAAGCGTTTATAAATAATGAGCTGCACGGGACAAAGGGTCTGCTACATGTACAAGAGCTAAGTAACCCAAGCGATGTAAACCAGTATTTTTTAAATGCCTGTGCTGAGCAGGGCGTTAACTTAAGCGACAATATAAATGGTAAAGAGCAAAGCGGCGCACGTCTATCGCAGGTAACTCAACACAATGGCGAGCGTTGTAGTGCAGCAAAAGCATATTTAACACCGCATTTAAACCGCCCAAATTTAACGGTATTAACCCATAGCCACGTTAATAAAATAAATATAACCAAAAAGATAGCGCAAGGCGTGCAAATAGAGCGTAATAAAGAGGTTATTAATTTACGTGCTAAAAAAGAGGTAATACTTAGTGCTGGCGCTATTAATTCGCCGCAAATATTAATGCTTTCAGGTATTGGCCCTAAAGAGCAGTTAAGTGCACATAACATTAAGGTTAAGCACGTACTTGAAGGTGTTGGCGCTAATTTACAAGATCATTTAACGGTAGTGCCACTTTATAAATCAAAAACAAGTAAGGGAACATTTGGTATAAGCCCGTTAGGCATTGCCAGCATTATAAAAGGCTGTGTTAATTGGTTTAGTAAACGAGAAGGGCGATTAACCAGTAACTTTGCAGAGTCGCACGCGTTTATTAAATTATTTGAAGGCTCGCCAGCGCCCGATGTGCAGCTAGAGTTTGTAATTGGGCTGGTGGACGATCATAGTCGTAAATTACACACTGGGCATGGTTACAGTATACACAGCAGTATTATGCGCCCCAAAAGCCGAGGTACTATTACATTAGCCGATAACAACCCGCGTAGTGCTCCACTTATTGACCCTAATTACTTAAGCCATCCAGATGATTTAACTGTAATGCTTGCAGGCCTTAGAAAAACACTCACTATTATGCAAAGCAAAGCTTTTGATAACATACGCGGTAAAATGGTCTACCCGCTTGATATAAATAATGATGATCAGCTAATTGAGTTTATACGCCAAACTGCAGATACCGAATATCACCCAGTCGGGACATGTAAAATGGGTCAGGACTCAATGGCAGTGGTGGATACTAATTTGCGAGTACACGGGGTAAGTAACTTACGCGTAGTCGATGCGTCGATTATGCCTACCATTATTACCGGCAACACAAATGCACCGGTAATTGCGATTGCTGAAAAAGCAGCTGATTTAATTAAACACGAAAAGGTGTAATTAAATAAACTGTAGTAGGGCTATTAATTAGCTATAAAACTCATTTAGCCATTGTTGCCAATCGCTTTCAAGATGTAGCATTTGCTGATGCTTTTTAGCGTTTAGATGCTTGGTTTCGTCCTCGCTTGCCATATAAGGTCCAACGCGGCAAAGGGAGCAATGGTTAGATGTTAAGTATGCAGGTTTGGTAAGACGTGAGCTTAATTCGCTAGTATGTGTATCAATACTTTTTGGGCTGAAAACGTAAGTTATGCCGCTGGTGTCTTTTACGTGTTTGTCGCGGTCAACATTACGAATTTTATAACCTTCAAAATGGCTAATATCAAACGGGATTTGGCCTAAATAATCAGCGTTTAAACCGTTATTTAAACTCCCTTCTATATTCCATTCTCGATAAGGTTTTACATCCTTTGAAGTGATGTAACACAGCATTGGACCATTTTTATCAAGCGCGTATTCGTTAGCGTATTTAATAAATTGATGCAGTAAAGCGCGGTTTAATACGTTCATACTGGTTTGGCGCGTGTTGTTTTCAAATGCTTCACGACCAACAAACGCAGGTATAAGCGGAAACTGAAAAATAACCACGTCAAAGCTGTGCTGGTTTTCACTTAGAGTTTGCCAACACGCGGGATTTGTTACATCAAAACTATTAAGTATCTCAACGTTATGGGCTTTTAAGTTGCTAAGTGCATTGTGCTGGTACTTTTGCTCAATAGTCATTTGGTCATCGTAAGTGGATGCAACCAAAGCTTTTGGCGATAGATGAGTGTAAATAGCGTTCGAAAAAGATAAATCGCCATCGCCTACGGTGAGTATTCGCCATTGAGGATTTAAATACATATTTTATTTAGCGTTTATGTTTGTAGCAGTATTATTTATATCGCTATTTGTTTGTGAGTCTTTTGCTAGTAAACGATGAAACGCAAGTCTGGTTTTTAACCCTTCAATTGCGATTTGTTTAATAATAAGATTAAAGGTAATTAAAATGGCAAAGGCAATATGAATAGGGCCGTGAGTAAATCCTGCATCTGTATCGTAGAGTGTTAAACCAAATAGCAAAAATAAGACGACTAAGAAAATTTCGAGTAATTGACTTGAATAAAAGCTTAAACGACCTTCACTTTTATGATCTTTTTTTATGCGGATAGCACAAAAAAATGGGATCACTTTGATTTTAAATGTCGCGTTTTTTTCTACGTAGTTTTCGCCAAGTTCATCAAGTTGTTTTCGTAATTGGTCAATCATGGTGTGTCCTCAAATAGCAGTGCGCGGATATTACCTTATTACCACGCAATATTTAAGTTTACAGCTGTTATTTAACCTGAACTCTAGGGCCTGTTTATCTTTCGAGGTTAAATTTGCAGCAGACTGTTTGGTATTTAGGCAAGGCAAAGCCTATGTAGTGTGGTTATTCCCCATAAATAGGCGATAACGCAGCATAAATGCCAAACATGCGCTGCCCGAAGGGTTCTGCCTAGGGGCAATTTACTCTTTGTTGCTCGGTTTTTACTTAGCCCACTAGGTTACAAACCTCACGCCGCGATTAAATCGCCCCTAGATTGAACAAATTTTAATCCTGAAAGGTCAATAGGCCTTAGTTAAGAGATTTGCTAACTCGTTGAATTGTAGTGATATTTGAATTTATTTTCTCTAGCCAGAGATTTTCTGTGAGAACAAGGCGAATTTACGCGTCAATAGCGGGCCTATTGCAAGTAAATTCAACGCACTTAACACTGAAAATAGCTGCTTGAGATAGATTTATTATCCAGAGCTCAGGTTACTTAGGGTAAATACTCATACCAATAGTTAGGATGTGACAAACAAATACAACGGAGGTCAGCACAAAGCGCATTTTTTGATAATCTTTATGATAGGTTTTCCATTGTGGAGTGGCTTTTTCAAATATAAGTACTAACCAAAAACTAGCACCTAACCAAGCGAGTGCCCACTCTACAGGTAAAAATGATAAAAATGGAACTGGGATAACAGGTAATACCGCTTTAATTGCATTGCTATAGCTTTGCTCTCCGGCCCGCCACAAGTTACCTGCCATAAATGCTAAAATGGCGATACTGTAAAAAGTAAAAAACTCTAAGTTAACGCTGTTACTACCAAACACAAGCGGCCATGCCACGCAGCCTAAAAAAGGAAGTAGCCCTAGGTAGCCTAGTTGAATGTGATTAACAAATTTTTCCATAACAGTGTGCCTTGTGTTTGAACGTTTTTAAGCGCGGCTATTGTAGCAGTATTTTATAAGTAAAGTGGATTTACAATAAATGCGAGCTACTAAATAGTGTAGAGGTATTAATTGATTAAACGTTGTAGATAAAGCACTCGATCTTCATTGTTATTATTTCTTTAAATATAAAGTAATACAATATGTAGGGTAGGCTGATGATTAGCCTATTTTATTTTTACTGGGAGATGATACTTATCGTTTTATCAGATTAAAAAGCCTCTTAAAGCTGTCTCTTATACACAAATCCCTGCTAAGAAATTAGCGGGGATTTTTTTGAACTAAATCTCAATGTCATGATCAGATCTTCAAATCTTATTTGAGGGCACATTATGATTAACGAACAT